>CAYZGA010000121.1:0-7328 GCA_964477945.1 uncultured Halobacteriales archaeon | reverse complement strand
GATCGCTTCCTTCGCAAGGAAGAGGCCCCGGGTTCGAATCCCGGCGAGTCCATCTTTATACAACGCGATATAGACTTAGTGTTCGACCGGCGTATATGTAGGTAAAATACAGACTGAGATATGACTTGCGTGTTCTCGTGGGACACGCTGACACATCGACAACGGGGCGTCTGCTCACGCGGTCAGGACACACTCTCGTGACCGGTCTTACACTGCACGACACCGTGAGTCCGCCGACAAGCCACGGGCCACCGCGCCCGTGGCAGTTGACCTGTGCGTGCTCCTCCTCTCAAGGGGTGGTGTTCAGGTTCGCTCGCTGTGCTCGACTCCCGGGCGGTTCCCGCAGGTTCGAACTCTCGACAGTCCTCACGGATACCCCGGGAGATAGCCAGACTGGTTGTCCGGTACCGTGTTGTCTCCAGACGTGTCTCAGTTTTGTCTCGTTAGCTCGACTCCGTTATCCTCTTATATGATGCTACATAACTGAAAAGATATCTGATGACCAAACAGTCTGTTACCTCCAGAGCCGGACTGTCACGACGTAGATATCTTCTTGCCGCGGGGGTTGCTGGTCTCTCAGCCATCTCCGGGTGTCTACTGGGTGGGACAGAGAGCGGGACGACTGGGGGTGACCCTCCGACAGAGGAGCGACACACCTCGCCCGAACTCTCGAAGTGGGTCGACGAGGTGCCGCGGCCGGACACTGTGGATCCGGTCGGTGAGAGAGACGGGCAACCGTACTACCAGATCGAGATGCGGGAGGTCAAGCAGAAACTCCACCGCGATCTTCCGGCAACAACTGTCTGGGGGTACGAGGGTCAGTACCCCGGACCGACAATCGAGGCAGAACAGGGGGAGCAGATCTACGTCCGGTGGAAGAACAGACTGCCGGACACGCATCTCCTCCCGGAGGATACGACGATTCACAGCGATAGCGTCCCGTACGATTCAACGGGTGTCCGGACAGTGACCCACCTCCACGGTGGTAACGTTGAGGCGGAGAGCGACGGTCACATGCAGGCTTGGTTCACCCGGGGGTTTCGAGAGACCGGCCCCCGGTTCGAGAAGCGAGACTACCGTTACGCAAACGACCAGCCACCGGCGACACTCTGGTATCACGACCACTCGATCGGTATCACACGACTGAACGTGTACGCGGGACTCGCGGGACTCTATCTCATTCGTAGTGACCACGAGCGGAGTCTCGGTCTGCCGGAGGGTGACTACGAGATCCCGCTCGTGTTGCAGGATCGTAGCTTCAACGAGGACGGTTCGCTGTACTATCCGTCCGGCCCGACAACACGGGACGGTGAGACAGACAGGACCCCCGAACCGAGTATTGTGCCCCACTTCTACGGCGATGTCTCGGTCGTCAACGGAAAAGCGTGGCCGCGGCTCTCTGTCGAGCCACGAAAGTACCGACTCCGACTGCTCAACGGAGCAAACAGTCGGTACTACAGTCTCGAACTGCGCCGGTACGACGAACGTGCGGGTGAAACTGTCGGTGACGGCCCGTCGTTCACCCAGATCGGAACCGACGGGGGACTCCTCTCGCAACCGGTCGAGATCGACACGCGACTCGAGCTCGGGTCCAGCATGCGCGCCGACGTGGTTGTCGACTTCTCCGACTACGCGGGTGAGACGTTACTGCTCCACAACAACGCGCCGGCGATGTACCACGGCGAGACCGACGAGACGGCGACCGGTATCGAGCCGCTGACCGAGATTATGCTCGTCGACGTGGACAGCTCGGCAAGCGGCACGGACACGAGTCGGGTGTCAGACTCGCTGACGGACGTTCCGGAGTTCTCGCTCGATGGGGTCGACAACAGACGGTATCTGCCGCTGACACAGTCGACCGACGACTACGGGCGGCCTATGTTCCTGCTCGGGTCCGCCGACACCCCGTCGGGGCACAGACTCGTAGACCCGCCAACAGAGACCCCGACAGTGGGTGAAACCGAACTCTGGAGTGTTGCCAACCTGACCGGAATGTCGCATCCGATCCACCTCCATCTCGTCCACTTTCAGGTGCTCGGACGGGAGTCTATCGACTACGACCCCGCGGACGACACTGTCGACCCGGAGACACTTCGGGACCCGGACCCGTCCGAACGGGGGTGGAACGATGTTGTCTCTGTCGACCCGGGTGACGTGGCACATCTGCTCGTCCACTTTGGCGAGTACAACGGACTGTTTACCGACCAGACGGGCAGGTACATGTGGCACTGCCACATGCTCGAACACGAGGACCACGACATGATGCGGCCGATGGAGGTACTCCCCCCGTCTGATACAGACCGATAGCGCATACCTCCGTCCTCAGGCGCGGGAGGAGGTCAAAGGCGGGACCACGACACCCGGTGATGCGCCACCGGTGGTTGGTGTCGGGCCCGAAACACTCGCCGGCTACCGGCGTACCCGTGGCCACACTGTTGGACGTTACTTTGTACAGATAGCCATCACCCCAGGTGGGGAAACGCTTCAGCGGCTTCCGTCCGACAGGATCAGACACCCTCGCTCATGAGGCGACTCCGGAGCAGGTCAGTCTCGCGGTTGGCCGTCGCCGGGTCGACCAGCACGACCCGGTCGGTGTCCTCGATTACGCCGCGGTCGGCGAGCTCGGCCGCGGCCGCCGCCGCCGTGGCACCGGTCGCGCTCACCGGGAGCCCACAGCCGGCGAGGTCGAGCGCGGTGTCGAGGATCGTGTCGTCGTCGACGGCCACCGCACCGCCGTCGGTGGCCGCGAGCGCGTCGAGCGCGTAGGAACCGCCCGCAGGATCGGGAACCTCCAGCGCGCCACAGATGGTGTCGGGATACTCGACCGGGTCGGTCGTCGCCCGGTCGTCGTGCCAGGCATCGACAACCGGCGCGCAGTCGACGGGTTGTGCGGCGTACAGTCGCGGGGGGTCGTCGACGACACCTGTGGCCGCGAGTTCGTGGAACCCACGGGAGAGCCCGACCAGGCCGGTGCCGTGTCCGGTGGCGTGGACCACCACGTCGGGGTCGTGACCTGCAAGTTCGTAGGCGAGGGTTTTCGCGCCCTCGTGGCGGTACGGTGTCTCGAAGGGGGCCAGCGAGTGGCCGTCGTCGGTCCGCTCCTCGAAGGCGGCGAGCGCGTCCGGGTAGCGACCGCCGACCACGTCCATCTCGCCGCCGTGGACGTTTATCATCGCCTTCGTGTCGAAAGTCGACCGCGACGGCACGAAACAGTGGGTCTCCAGTCCTGCACGGGCGGCGTATGCGGCGGCGGCCTGTCCGCCGTTGCCGGTCGTGGGGAGTACGACCCGGTCGGCACCTCGCTCGCTGGCCGCGGTCACCGCAAGCGCGAACTCCCGGTCGACGAGGCCGCCGGTTGGGTTCGCCCCCTCGAGTTTCAGGTCCACGTCGACACCCCACTCGGCGGCGAGTTCCGGTGCCGAGAGCAGCGGCGTCTCACCTTCGGAGAGACCGACGAGCGTGTCGGCGGGAAACGGCAGGACGGGCGCGAACCGCGCGAGTCCCCGCCCCGAGGGACCGTCTCCCGCGAACAACGTCTCGTGTGCGTCGGCCAGGGCCGCCTCGTCGTAGACTGGCGCGAGCGGGCCGCCACAGGCCGGACAGCGGTCGCTGTCGGCTCCCGTGTGCGTCTCACAGTCGAGACAGGAGAGACCGTCGAACGCCTCGGTGGTGTGCATACCTGTTTTTCGTGGCGGCCCTGCATAAGCGCGTCACACTGTGCCAAGGCGAGCGGCGACAGGTGCGGTGTCGGCACGAGAGCAACGACGGTTGCGCTGTCGCGGACGTGGTATCGGCGCGAACCCGAGCGGGTGGAGTGTCGCAGATAAAGGGCGGCGACAGGAGCAGCGCCGTCCCGGTCCCGTCCGTCGGTTCGACGTTTCGCGTCGGGAGACGTTCCGGGGACATTTTTATTCACGGTGGGGTAACTGACAGCCATGACAGCGATTGCGGTAGACGAGTTGACAAAGGAGTACGGAACGATTACGGCACTGGACCGTGTCACACTCACCGTCGAGGAGGGTGAGATATTCGGCTTTCTCGGGCCGAACGGCGCGGGCAAGTCGACGTTTATCAACCTCCTGCTCGATTTCAGTCGGCCGACAGACGGAACGGCCCGCATCTTCGGGCACGACTGTCAGGACGAGGGAGTAGAGGCACGGGAACGGCTCGGCGTCGTGCCGGAGGGGTACTCGGTGTTCGACCGTCTCAGCGGCCGCAAGCACGTCGAGTACGCAATCCGGTCGAAGGATGTCGACGCCGACGCCGTCGAGTTGCTCGACCGGGTCGGCCTGCGGGAGGCCGCGGAGCGGAAAGCCAGCGACTACTCGAAGGGGATGAAACAGCGACTCGTTCTCGCGATGGCGCTCGCCGGAGAGCCGGATATGCTGTTGCTCGACGAGCCGACGACCGGGCTCGACCCGAACGGCGCGGCGGAGATGCGACGGGTCCTCCGCGAGGAGAACGAGCGCGGCGCGACGATATTCTTCTCCAGTCACATCCTCGAACAGGTCGAGGCAGTTTGTGACCGGGTCGGTATCCTGCAGAACGGCGAACTCGTCGCGGTCGACACCATCAGCGGGTTGCGCGAGTCGATGGGCGGCGGGACCAAACTCGTCATCAGGCCGGAGGAACTGTCGAACGGGTCCGTTCAGACGGTCAGGGGTGTCGAGGGTGTCGACGACGTGCGGGTACAGGACGGACCGACACTGGAGGTGACCTGCGCGAACGACGCGAAGATGGACGTTCTGGTGGAGCTGTACGAGGCGGGAATCGACATCGCCAATCTCCGCACCGAGGAGGCGTCCCTCGAGGATATGTTCGTCGCGTACACCCGGGGTGGGCAGGCGTGAGCTGGCGGGTCATCGCGCGGATGGACGCCGCGGAGACAGTCCGTCCCCGGTCGGTGAAACTGCTGCTCGCGTTGCCGCTACTCACAATCGTCGGTGGTGCGTACTTCTACCCCATCGCCGGGTCCGACCCCATCAACACCGCCCGATTCGGGGGGTTCATCAGCGGGACCCTCTCGACGGTGGTCTCGCTGGCCGGGATACTTCTGGGGTACAACGCGGTGGTCGGCAGACGCGAATCCGGGGCCATACGTCTGTCCCTGTCACTCCCGTACTCGCGTGGTGACATCGTCTGGGGGCGGTTCGCGGGCCGTGTCGGGTTACTCTGTGGCGCGATGGCCGCCGCGCTGGTTGTCGGACTGGTGCTCGTTGTCTACCCGTTCGGGAGTCTCAGACCGCTCCGGTTCGGCGCGTTCGCCCTGCTGACACTGGCACTCGGGGCGCTCTGGGTCGGACTCGGCGTCGCGGCGTCGCTGTCCGTCTCGACGAAACGAGCCGCCTTTGTGGTCGGATTCGGCCTGTTCGCGCTGTTCAGTCTCGTCTGGAACACCGTCGTCAGTATCTTCGAGGTGGCGCTGTCCGAGGTCGGTGTGGCCGGTGACGACCCGACTGCGACGGAGGTGCTGGCCGCCGTCGAACCCGGTGCGGTGTTCCAGCGGATCGTCGACGCGTTCGTCGACCCGAGTGCGAGTGTCGGGGACGCGTGGTATCTCAACGAGTGGCTCGCGCTCGGTCTGTTCGCAGTCTGGCTGGTGGCACCGCTCGGACTGGCCTACTACCGGTTCAACGGGAGTGATCTCGCGTGACCTGGCGCGATATCGCCTACAAGGACGTCAACGACGCCAGTCGGTCACGGACGCTCTGGCTCCTGTTCGGACTCACGGCGGTGCTCTTTGTCGGCTACGCCGGCGCACACGGACGGGTCGGCGACGAGTCGTTCACCGCGTTTCTCGCTGGACTCGTCGATATCGCGGCCTCGGTGTTGCCGATACTCGGGGTCTTTCTCGGCTACCGCTCGGTCGCCGACGACCGGTCCGACGGGAGTCTCCTTCTCACGATGTCGATGCCACACTCCCGCCGGGACCTGCTGACGGGGACCTTCGCCGGCCGGAGTGCCGTGTTGCTCGTCCCGGCGCTTGTCACCCTCGTCGTCGCCGGTATCGTCGGGGCTGTGCTGTACGGCACCGACGGCGCGGTGGGCTACCTGTGGCTGCTGGCGGTCACCACGCTGTACAGTCTCGTCTTTGTCGCCGTTGGCGTCGCGCTGTCGGCCTCTACCACCACCGAGCGCTGGATAACCTACGGTGCGGCGGGCAGCTACCTGGTGCTTGTGTTCCTGTGGAGTTCGCTGGTCTCGCTCGGGATGGCGATTCTCCACCGGTTCGACGGGAGCGTGAGTTCACCCGACTGGGTACTGCTCCTCCGGATGGCACAGCCCAGTCAGGCGTACGACCGGCTCCTGCGAGCCGGTCTCGATATCGACGCCGCCGCCCGGTACGTCGGCCCGGACGCGCCGGTGTACGTCGACTGGTGGGCGGCGCTGCTCGTGCTCGTGCTCTGGGCGGTGGTGCCGCTCGCGGTCGGCTACCGGCGGTTCGCAAACAGCGACCTCTGACGGTGTGGCGTGCGGTCCCGCACAGGCTCATACGGTCGTGCGTGACTCTGTACCGCTGTGCTACGCCAGACAGGTGTGTCAGCCCGCGCACGAACGTCCGAGACGAGCCGAAAAGAGTTACACACGACCGTATCAGGGCCGCTCGATGGGAACGGTCCGCTCGAACAGTGTCACGTCCTCCGAGCCGCTGAGTGTGAGCGAGAGGTCCGCCTCGGTGGCGTTCTCGACCCGGTTCGGCTGTACCGGCGGGCGCTCGATACCGATATCCAGACGCCCCGGTTCACCCTGTCCCAGGAACGTGACCTCCTGGCTCGTGAGTCCCGTTTCGTCGAGCGTCATCGTATAGGTGAGTATCGGGTTCCCGGTGATATTCGAGACGTCGACGGGTACTCCGGGGACGACTATCCGCACGAACCCCTGGCCGTCGTCGGTCGGTTCGAGCGTGACCCGGTCCGGTTTCTCGACCACCTCGACAGTCGCCGCGCCGGTGCCGGGGTTCTCGATGGTCTGTGACGCGGGTACACCAAACGGCCCGACCGGACCCGTCGCGAGTGTCACTGCCACGATGCAGGCCGCCACCCCACCGACGACAACCCGGTCGACGTTCATCGGCACAGACAAAGACTCCACTGCAGGAAAGCGTTGTGTTCGTTCGCGGCCCGTGGCGCGCTCGACCCACGAGAGCCGCGACTCGTCGCGCGGGACGTGGATGGCGGAGCGGGCAGGACTGCGAGTCACCGCCGCGAGCGTCCGGAGGACCGTCCGACACCCGTCTACAGAGAAATAGGCCGAGTGCCTCGGGGTCGTACGGAAATCGAAGATTTTCGTGATGAACGTTGGACACCGTCCAACGAACCTGCGAGCGG
>CAYZGA010000120.1:0-7488 GCA_964477945.1 uncultured Halobacteriales archaeon | reverse complement strand
GACGTGGTCGGCGTGGACGTGCGTGTCGACGGCACGGGTCAGTTCCGCGCCGTGGTCGGCGGCGTCCGCCGGGTACCGGTCGGCAAAGGCGCGCAGCGGGTCGACAACAGCCGCCTCGGCCCCATCGACGACGAGGTAGCCGAGACAGCCACTCGACGGCCGCTGGTACTGCCAGACACGGCCTGGCCCGTCGTAGCGGGTCAACTCGACGCGCTCGTAGAGGTGTGCCCAGCCGTCCATCCCGTCGGCGAGGTGTTCCACGTCGTACCCGTAGTCTGCTAGCACACCCGCGACGTACTCGCTCGACTTCCCGATAGCACAGACAGTCGTAATCGTGTCGCCGGTCGGGACCCCATCGAGCGCACCGTCCTCGATATCGCCACCCTCGAACGCGGTGTACGGCACGTTGTACGACCGGACAGTCTCGCCGCGTATCTGCCAGGTCTCGTACTTCTCGGACGGTCGGGTGTCGAGCACTGTCACCGTCTCGTCGGCGTCGATACGGCGCTTCAGCGTGGTTGGGTCGACGGACTCGACAGGAACGGGTGGCGGTGGGAACTCCATGGTGGAGGTGTAGTGCCCCCGTGTACTTATCAGTGGTTACAGTCAGACTGTGAGTCGGCGACACCCAACCCGGCGGGTGACACCGTTTTGCGTAGTCCAGAAGAACTGAGCCGTCAGTCGGCAACAGGAACGGGTTCGGCCTCTTCGGGTTCGGTCATCTCCGATGTGATTCCCTTTGCGAGCGCGAACACCGCGTTCTTGTGATCGGTTTTCGACTTGTGAATCGAGGTTGGCTGTACGCCAAGCGATGTATACCGGTCGTGCTCGACGTTTTCGCCGGTCTCTTCCTCGTAGTGGTTCTGCACCTGCGCAAGCAGGCCGTGTAGATGGATGAGTTCCTGCTTTTTCATGGTCACATATCTATATTGGCCCCAGGGTTATAACACTACTCTGAGAACTGTTAACATGGCTACTCCGGACTGTGTCAGTTCTGGCGCGAGACGGGCGCTCGGGGTGGTCTCGGCGGTTCGGTCGCGTACAGTAATCGTTTTTCGTTCTGATATGTGTGTGCTGGAGGTAACGGGGCCGAGTCGTCACGTTTCAGGGGTCAGTTTCGGCAACAAAATCTGGAGCGGATAGAGCACACGCGGGTGGCGCTGACGGTCACACAGCCACCTGAGGGTCAGTGTGAGTCAGTCGCCGGAAGCATTATGATGTGATGTATCCTACGGGTTGAGTATGGAGCAGCATGGGGTCGTCGGTCGGGGGTTCCAGCGGCTCGCGCCGGCGGACTTCGCGGAGGGTCGCGTCGACGCAACGGAGTGCTGGCACCGACCGTTCACCTTCGCCGAGGTGGAAGAGGGGATGCCGCTCGCACGCGAGTACCCGGACGTGTCACGGCCGCGGGTCGGTGACAGGCTCCGGAAGACACTCGCCGGCGGCGGCACGGCACTCCTGCTCGGTCCGCCGGGTGCGGGCAAGACGACCACCGCCCGGCAGGTCGCACACGACTGGGTCGGACAGGGGCAACCGGTCGTCTACCGGGACGACAGCGCCACCTGTCCGCTCGACGGTCGTGCCTTTGTCGGGACACTCGACGCGCTCCGCGAGGAGGGACCGGTGCTGGTGGTCGTGGACGGCGTGACACGGCACGGGAGTCTGCCGGTGGCGGAGGCGCTCTCCGCGTTCGGAGACGACAGCCGCGTCAGCGTGCTGTTGACCGCGCGGACCGGCGAGTGGGAACGCCTTCGCGAACGGGTGTACAGCGTGGAGCCGTCCGGGGAGCAGTTGCGGCGTCTCGCGACGCTGGACCGGTCCCCGACACGCCACCGGATGCCGGGGCTCGACGAGCACGAGGTCAGCCGGCTCGCCGACCGGGTGGAGTCGGTGACAGACCAGTCCGTCTCGGCGGCACCCGGAGCGGTACTCGAGCGAATCCGCGCCGAGGAACTCCACGGGTCGCTGCTGGCAGCCGCCTACGAACTGCTCGCGGACGAGCCACCATCGGACGGGGTGGCGCTGGACGCGAGTGTCCACGAGATGGTCGACGAGATGGCCGACCGGAACGGCGGGTACGCCGACTCGGCCGACGACGGGACACTGTTCGCCGAGATATGTGTGCTGACGAGCGCGCTCGCCGCCGCCGGACTCGGTGTTCGCGAGGAACTCCTGCACGCGCTGGCGACCGAACCCGCGGAGCACGACCGCATCGACGCGCTGCTCGACGCGGTCGACGGGGAGTTGCTGTTCGGCCGGGCGGTCGGGACGCGGTTACGAACCCGTCACCGGGTCTGGGCCCAGCGGTACCTGGAGGTGCTCCTGCACAGAACGGGAACGCGCAGGACCCGGGCCCGCTTCGAGCGCGCGGTCAACGCGGTGCTCGGACTGCTCGCCGACGAGCGTCGACAGGCCCACGTCGAGGCGAACATGGACGGCGCACTCCCGGCGGTCGAGCACCACGACGGACGGCTCGCCGACACGCTGGTCGCGGCGCTGCTCGACCTCGGCCGAGACCGGCCGTCGCTGTCGGCGCTGTTCCCGCCGGGCGCGTACTCCGGACTCGCCGTCGAGTGGGCTGGCTCCCCTGCGGTCAGGACGCAGATGCACCTCTCGCGGGCCGTCTCCGAGCTGGCAGCCGGCAACGAGGAGCGGGCAAGCGCGGAGTTGCAGGCGACAGCCGGCGGTGCCGACGGCGAGTGCGACGCAGAGCGGGCGGTGGTGGCAGGGCGAGTGGCACTCGCCAGCGGCGACCCGGAGCGTGCCCGCGAGCAGTTCGAGCAGGCCCTGGAGGGTTGTCGGCGACAGGACAACCGGTTGGGCGAGGCCGCGTGTCTCACCGACATGGCGGCGCTCGCCCGCGAGCAGGGGAACCTCGACCGTGCCCGCTCCCTGTACGAGGACGCGCTCGCGCTCCAGCGCGACGCCGGGGACCGCGAGGGCGAGGCACGAACACTCGACAGCCTCGGCGCGGTTGCCCGCGAGCAGGAGCAACTCGACCGCGCCCGGGCACACTACGAGACCGCACGGGAGATCTACCGGGACCTCGGTGACCGCGCCCGCGAGGCGGACGCCCTCGCCGAACTCGGGGTGGTGGCACGGGAGCGGGAGGCGATGGACCGCGCTCGCTCCTGTTACGAGCGGTGTCTGGAGCGGCGACAGCAGCTCGGCGACCGGGCCGGTGAGGCACGCAGCCTCGAACGGCTGGGCAGTATCGCCGGTGCCGACAGCCGGATCGACCGGGCCCGCGAGTACTACCGGCGCGCGCTCGACCGCTCCCCGGCGGTCGACGATGCGGAGACGGTGGCGCGTCTGCGGTCCCGACTCGGTGACCTCGCCGTCGAGGCTGGGGAACTGGAGACCGCCCGCGACCACTACGAGCGTGCCCGTGACCGGTACCGGGCAGCCGACGACCCCGCAGGACAGGCCCGCACCCTCCGTCAACTCGGTGCGGTCGCCCGCGAACAGGACGACCCCGAACGTGCCCGCGAGCATCTCGACGAGGCGCTCGCGAGTTTCCGCGCGCTGCGCGACCGGGCCGGCGAGGCGGAGACACTCGACAGACTCGGGACGGTCGCCGTATCCGCGGGTGACCTGGGGGATGCCCGCGAGCACTACCGGGCGGCACTCGACATCTACCGCGACCTGGACGACCGGACAGCCGAGGCGCGAACGCTCGGCCGACTCGGCGACCTCGCCCACGAGCAGGACGACCAGACTCGGGCACGCACCCGGTTCGAGGCGGCGCTCGACATCTACCGGGAGCTGGACGACCGGGTCAGCGAGGCGGAGACGCTCGGTATGCTCGGGCGGGTCGCCTCGACGGCAGAGGAGTTGCCCGACGCCCGCGAGTCCCACGAGGCGGCGCTGCGTATCCACCATGACCTGGGGAACCGTCGCGCCGAGGCGGACACGCTCGACCGACTCGGCGCGGTCGCCCGGGAACAGGGTGCCACCGAACGTGCCCGCGAACACCACAGGGAGGCGCTCTCGATCCGCCGGGACCTGGAGGACCGGACCGGCGAGGCCGACACGCTCGACCTGCTCGGGGCTGTCGCCGTGGCGGCGGGCGAGGTGGAGCGCGCCCGGGAGCACTGTGAGCAGGCCCGTGACCGCTACCGGTCGGTCGGCGACCGGGCCGGTGAGGCCGACGCGCTCGACCGTCTCGCCGGGGCAACGCTGGACGACGGTGACATCGACAGCGCCCGCGAGTCCCAGCGGGAGGCGCTCGACATCTACCGCGACCTGGGCGACCGGGCCGGCGAGGCACGGAGTCTCGAACGACTCGGAACGGTGGCGGCCGAGACCGGCTCACTGGACCGCGCCTGGGAGTGTCACGAGCAGGCGCTCGAACTCCGCCGGGACCTGGACGACCAGACCGCCGTGGCACGGAATCTCGACAGCCTCGGTGCCGTTGCCTTCGACCGGAACAACCTCGAACGGGCCCGGGAGTACTACGAGCAATCGCTCCCGGTCTACCGCTCGCTGGGTGACCGGACCGCGGAGGCCGACACGCTCGACCGTCTCGGTGCGGTCGCGCTCGACGCCGGTGACCTCGGGGACGCCCGGAAACACTGTGAGGCCGCGCTCGACAGCCACCGCCAGCGCGACGACCGCGCCGGCGAGGCGCGGGCACTCGACCGCCTGGGGCGGGTTGCCCGGAGGGAGGGCGACCTCGAGAGCGCCCGCGGGTACCACGAGCGGTGTCTCGACATCCGCCGGACGCTCGACGACCGGGGCGGCGAGGCACAGACGCTCACACGACTCGGGGTCGTTGCACTCGACGACGACGCGCTCACCGAGGCACGGGACCACTACCGGCGCGCGCTCGACATCTTCCGGGAGACCGGCGACCGCGCGGGCGAGGCCGACGCGCTCGGCGGGTTCGGGCGGGTCGCGCTGGCGGCCGGTAACCCCGACCGGGCGCGCTCCCGCCACGAGGAGGCGCTCGATATCGCCCGCGACCTGGGGGACCCGGGACCCGAGGCCGACGCGCTCAGGGACCTCGGTCGGGGTGCGCTCGCCGAGGACGACCTCGACCGGGCACACACCCGGCTCCAGGCCGCGCTTGACAGTTACAGCGACCTGGACGACCGCGGGGGCGAGGCCGAGACGTTCGGCGACCTCGGGCGGGTCGCGCTTGCCGAGGGCGTCCCGGAGCAGGCGCGGTACTACCACGAACAGGCGCTCTCGCGCCACCGCGACCTGGGTGACCGGGCCGGCGAGGCACGGAGTCGCGAGCGACTCGGGACCGTCGCCAGGGAGGCCGGCGAGTACGCCGACGCGGTCGAACACCACCGGGAGGCGCTCTCGATCCGTCGGGACCTCGATGACCGGGCCGGTGCGGCCGAGAGTCTCGCGAGTCTCGGTGACGTCGGACTCGCGGCCGACCGACCGGAGTTTGCGACCAACTACTATCAGCAGGCCCGGGCGCTGTATCACCGTATCGGCGACACCGAGGGGCTGGCGACGGTGCTCGACGGACTCGGCGAGGCGGCGCTGGCCGAGGGTGACCTCGATGACGCCCGCGAGCACGCCGAGGCGGCACTGGAGATTCACAGCGAACAGGGCGGGCGGAGAGACGAGGCCGAGACCCTCGACCTGCTCGGACGGATCGCGAGCGAGCGCGGCGCGTTCGAGCACGCGAGCGACCGGTACAGTGCCGCACTGGACCACTGGGAGGAACTCGGCGACGAGGTTGCCGAGACGACCACACACCAGCAACTCGGCGAGGCGGCGCGGAATCGGGAGAACAGGGCCGCGGCACTGCGGCACTTCCAGGAGGCGGTCGACGGGTTCGAGACGGTCGGAACCCGCTGGCAGATGCTCGACGCGCTCGACGGACTCTCCGCGGTTGCCCGCAAGCGCGGTCGCACGGAGGTCGCACTCGACGCCTGCGAGCGTGCGCTCGACATCGTCGAGACGCTCGACGGGGAGATGCCCCGCGCCGAGCGACCGGACGCCGAACTGCAACAGCTCGACCACCACCGGCGCGTGTTCAACGTCCGTACCGCCCGGGTCCGTGACTCGCCACAGAGCACCGCACAGCTGTACGGTTACGCGCTCCGGTACGTGCTCGAACAGGAGCCACGGACGGCCCTCCCGCTCTTTGTCGACATCTGGACGCGCGACCAGTTCGGTCCGAGCGCGAAGGTGTACCGGCTCGTTCTCGGCGCTGGGGTCGCCCACGTCGCGCTGCAGACGGCACTCGACATCGAAACCGACACGCTCGACCGCGAGCAGGTGCTCGCGGCTGTCGACCCGCACGTCGACCGGCTGTCCCGTCCCTCGCGGGCGGTGTTCGAACAGCTCCGGCAGGGTGAGACCGTCGTCAGTTCGGCGCAACTGCAGGGTGAACTCGACGAGTCGCTCCAGAACCCGTCGCTGTCGGAACTCGAACGGGCGGTCTTTGCCGGACTGCTCGGACTGCTCCAGGACGAGGACTCCTCGGGGCTGCTCGGCAACATCCGGCAGGCGACCGGCGGTGTCCTGCGGTAAACACCTGCGGTCGGATACGAACAGAACGAGTCTGTCAGGCGAGTGCGCTCCCCGCGCGGATGATCGTCCGCTCGCCGAAGGCCGGACCGACAAACTGCAGACCGACCGGCAACCCGTCGGTTTCGCCGACCGGAACCGAGATGGCGGGCAGATTGGCGAGGTTGACCGGTGTGGTGTTGGCGTCGGCGAGGTACATCTGCAGGGGGTCGTCGAGGCTCTCGCCGAGTTCGAACGGTGGAACGGGCATCGTCGGGGAGGCGAGCACGTCTACCTCCTCGAAGGCGTCGTCGAAGTCACGTTTCACCCACGCCCGGGCGTCCTGTGCCTTCCGATAGTACCTGTCCTGATAGCCCGCCGAGAGGGCGTAGGTGCCGAGCAGCACGCGCCGCTTGACCTCCTCGCCGAACCCCTCCTCGCGCGAGCGGGCGAAGGCGTCGTTCCAGTCACCCTCGTAGCCGCCGGAGACGCCGTACCGGACACCGTCGTAGCGGGCCAGGTTCGAGGATGCCTCGCCCATCGCGATAACGTAGTACGCCTCGACGGCGTGTTCGACACTCGGCAGACTCACCGCCCGGTAACTCGCGCCCTGCGCCTCGAGGTCGTCGAGCGCGGCCCGGAACTGCTCGCGGACCCCGTCGTGGGCCCCCTCGACGAGTTCCGTCGGGACACCAATCGTGAGACCGTCGACGTCGCCGTCGGCGGCAGCCGCGAACTCGTCGTCGGCGTCGCGGGTGGTGGCGTCACGGTCGTCCGGTCCGGCGATCACCTCGAGCAGTTCGGCAGCCTCCTCGACGGTGGGGGCGAGCGGACCGACCTGTTCCAGGCTGTTCGCGTACGCGACAAGACCGTACCGGGAGACGAGTCCGTAGGTGGGCTTGATACCGACCACGCCACAGAACGCGGCGGGACACCGGACGGAACCGCCGGTGTCGGTCCCGAGCGCGAGGTCGGCGTCACCCGCCGCGACGACCGCCGCCGACCCGCCCGAGG
>CAYZGA010000119.1:0-7672 GCA_964477945.1 uncultured Halobacteriales archaeon | reverse complement strand
GTCATCATCCCGAAGGCCAACGAGCAGGACGTGATGATCGAAGACGAGTACGAGGAGCAGGTCGACGTCATCCCGGTCCGGCACATCTCGGAGGTGCTCGAGGTGGCACTCGAGGGCGACACCGACAAGGAGTCGCTCATCGACCGTCTCAGGTCCATCACCGGGTACGCGCTGGACACCGACGTCGGCAGCGGCACGCCGACACCGCAGTAACCCGTGCCCCAGTGGGGTGCGTTTCTGGCTGTCGTCGCTGTTCTCACGGTCACGTTACTGGTACTGGCACGCCGGTCACAGCAGGTGCTCCGGGAGCACGCCGACCCGGACCGACCGGAGACCGACACCGTCGCGACAGCGGACAGCACACCTGCGACCGGTGTCACCGTGACGGACGGCGAAACCGCAACCGAGCGTCCTGGTCCCGCCCGTGCGGACAGGGTCGGCACGTCCGGGTTGCCGGAGGAGGTCACCACCGACAGCGGCGAGACGGTCCGACTGACGACAGGTGCAGTGCTCACGAACGTGGCCTCGACACAGGTCGCGTTCGCGGGTGGGGTGGTCGCGGCGGCGTGGTTCCTGTCGATTCCGGTGTCGGCGTTCGGTGTCACCGCCGAACCGGTGCTCGACGTGGTGCTCGGTCTGGCGTTCGGGTTGGCACTGTGGGGTCTGAGCGAACTGTCGGCGGCAGTTGCCGACGCCGTCGGGATGGGCTACGACGAGACGGTCCGCGCGTTGCTCGCACCGGAGTCCGCACCCGGGTGGGCCGCCCTGTTCCTGCTGGTGTTGCCGCTCATCGCCTTCGCCGAGGAGTTGCTGTTCCGGGGGGCACTCGTCGGTGTCCCGGCGGCGGGGTTCGGCGTGTCGCCGTGGCTACTTGCCGTCGTCGCCTCTGTCGCGTTCGCGCTCGGCCACGGCGCGCAGGGCCGGGCCGGTATCGTCGTCACCGGCGTGCTCGGATTCGCGCTCGCAACCGGGTACATCCTCACCGACAGTCTGCTCGTGGTCGTGGTCGCACACTACCTCATCAACGCGATGGAGTTTCTCGTCCACGAGGCGCTCGGTGTCGACGACGCGCTGGGACTGGGAGACCTGACCGGGTGATACTGTCGGACGGAAGTCCCCGAGGCGTTTCACCTCCCGGGGTGGCGAATGCACGCACCTCCGACAGTACGAGGATGGGGCGGCGGTGCGTGCCCTCGACCCCCGGGAGGCGGGCGGGCGACGTATCGACAGTGTTTTTTTCGTGCTGAGAGCATCAGGGAGTATGGAAAACAGCGCGGTGCTCGTCACCGGCGGTGCCGGGTTCATCGGGTCACGGCTCGCCAACTCGCTCGCCCGCGCCAACGAGGTACACGCCGTCGACGACGGCTACCTCGGCACAGCCGAGAACCTCGACGACGCGGTCACCTACCACGAACAGAGCGTTCTGGAGGATGACCTGCCGACCGACGTGGATGTCGTCTTTCATCTCGCGGCACTGTCCTCGTACGCGATGCACGAGGAGCAACCGCGCCGGGGTGCCCGCGTGAACGTCGAGGGGTTCGTCAACGTCGTCGAGCAGGCCCGTGCCGACGGCTGTGACACCGTCGTGTACGCGTCGACCTCCTCTATCTACGGCAGTTGCACGGAGCCCTCGCCCGAGACGATGGACGTCTCGGTGAACACCGGCTACGAGGCGTCGAAGGTGTCCCGCGAGGCCTACGCGGAGTACTTCTCGAACCACTACGGCCTGTCACTCGCCGGACTGCGGTACTTTTCGGTCTACGAGGGGTTCGCTGGCGGGGAGCGACACAAGGACGGCTACGCGAACGTCATCGCCCAGTTTGCCGAGACCATCGTGAACGGCGAGTCACCGAAACTGTACGGTGACGGCCGGCAGACCCGTGATTTCACCCACGTCGAGGATATCGTTCGCGGGACGGTACTGGCCGCGGAGCAGGAACTCGACGGCGTCTACAACCTCGGCACCGGTGAGCGACACTCGTTCAACACGGTTGTCGAGATGATAAACGAGGAGCTCGGCACGAGTGTCGACCCGGCGTACGTCGAGAACCCCATCCCCGCCGACGTGTACGTCCACGACACCTGCGCCGACAGTTCGAAGTTCGGTGCCGCGACGGGGTGGGAGCCACGGGTGAAACTCCGCGAGGGCATCCGGCGCGTCTGTCAGCCCTACCAGTGACCGGGCAACAAAATGTTGATACCACTGCGTCGATTCTCTCGGATAGATGCGGTCTCTCATCCGCGAGTTGCGCGCGAGTCGCCGTCCCGAGCGACTGGCGCTGGTCGTCGGCCTGCTGACCGGTGTGCTCGGTGTCGCGCTCGCCGCGAACGAACTGCTCGGTGACCCGCAACTCGACTACCACGCCTACTACTTCACCGGCCGCAAGGTGCTCCAGGGCGAACCGTTCGTCGGCACCGCCATCCACGACGGCACCTTCCTCACCGTCAAGGAGTACGTCTACACGCCGGTGACGGCACCCGTGTTCGCGCCGTACGGTCTGTTACCCTCGTGGGAGATTGGCTACGTCGTCAACGTGGCGGTGCTCGCGGCGACGTTCTACGCCGTCGGGCACATCACCATCCGGTACATCGAGCGCCACGGCGGCGACCTCGAACGGGTCGACCGGTGGCTGATACTCGGGTTCAGCCTGTTCTCGGGGCACACGGTGCTCGGCCTGTTCCGTGGCAACGTCGACCCGGTTATGCTGTTGCTGGTGGCGCTTGGCTTTCTCGCCGTCGAGCGAGGACAGGAGACACGCGGGGGGGCGCTGTGGGCGGTCGCCGCGCTGTTCAAGCTCTTTCCAGCCTTTCTCGGCGTCTGGTTGCTCTACCGGCGGGCCTACCGGGCGATTGCGGCGGCGGTGGTGACCGGTGTCGGCGGCCTGTTGCTCGGCGTCGTGGCGTTCGGCGTCGACGCCCACGTCGACTTTGTCGAGTTCATCCTCAACGAGCGGAGCCGACAGGGGGCCTTCGAGGGTGGACTCGACCCCGAGGTCACGTGGATCACGCTCCGTCGCCCGCTCTCGCAGGTGGTCGCGCTCCCGGGCAACCAGCTCTTCGTGCTCTCGGCGGCTCTCATGGCCCCGTTCGTCGCGCTGGCCTACCACGAGGCCGAGACACCGCTCGACCGGACTGTCGCCTTTTTCGTCACGATGCTCGTCCTGCTGATCACCGTCGTCCCGTCGACGCTGAACTACGTGGTCTACCTGTACTTCCCGCTCGTGGCGCTGCTCTATCTCGTCGAGGAGCGCCGGACGAAGTCCCTGCTCGTGGCCGGGCTGATTCTGGTCTCGTTGCCGCTGTACCCGCAGCACGTCGAGCTGCTCGTGACGGCGACACCGCTACCGCCCGGTGTGGTCGACGCGATTATGCGTGTCGTGCGCGGGGTGCTGTCCTACGCGTCAGTCCCGCTGTTCGGCTTCGGGTTGCTCCTGGCGGGCTGTCTCCGGTATCTCAGACGCCCGACCACCGAGACCGACCGCGAACAGCCGTCGGTGGCTGAGGCCGACGTGGACGCGGGCCCCTGACCGCCGGCAAACCGCTCCCGGCGGCTGCGGGCTGTCGCGTTCGGCAGGTTACCCCCGGAGTGAGGCGAGCGCGCTCCGGAGGTGGTCGCCCAACTGTCGTCGCCCGCGACTGGTCGTGGCGTGTCTGCGGTGACGCTCCGCGGACTGGACCAGCCACAGCAGTTTGTGTGGTGCCGTGGCCCGCGGGTAGTCGGGGGGGAACGGTCGGTGGTGCTCGTATCCTCGCCGGAGTGACTCGCGGAGCCGCTCGCGCTCGCGGGCGGGAAAGCAAAACCAGTCGACAAAGCGCAGTTCCGCCCGCGCCAGCGCGTAACCGGCGGTGGTGACGTGGGCGTTCCCCCAGTCCAGGAGGGCGGTCACCTCGTCGTCGACGAGCAGGTTGCCCGGGTAGAGGTCGCCGTGGGTGAGCACCGGCTGTGCGTCGACGCGGCCACCGCCCGGTGACCGGCGCAGCAGTGCCCGCCCCGCCGTCGGCGCGTGGAACCCCCGGTGGTCGGTCACCCGCAGGCTGTCGCCGTCCCGTGCCAGCGCGCCGGTGCGCTCGAACTGGTGGGTGTCGTGGAGTCGCCCGAGCACCGACCCGACCGTCTCCAGGAGACGCCGGCGGACCGGTGGCGGGCAGTCCGGGAACGGGGTCGGCGTCTCGCCCTCGCGGAACTCGTAGAGCGCCCAGCGGCGCTCGCTGTCGGTCCCTGTCCGGAGACGACCCGTCGCGAGCACCGACGGCACCGGCAGGTCCGACGTCTCGTCGACCAGTCGGACGACGAGCGGTTCGACCACGTCGCCGGTCCGGATGCTCGGGCCGCCGAGTTTGCAGACCGCACGGCCCGGCTCGTCGTCGAGTGTCAGCACGTACGTCCGGGCCATGCGGCCGGCGGTGGCCGGTTCGCAGGACTGGACGGCACAGTCCAGCGCTGTCGTGACGATACGGTCCACGCTCGGCGGTACTCCCATCGACCGGCGGGTACGCGGCGGGTGGGCTAATCTCCGTCGGTCTAGCCTGCCACGCCGAGCCGTCGACGGGGCCGTGGCGGTGTCCGCCCGGAACCGTGAACCGACTGTCGGGTCGTGGCGGGTCCGTCTGCCGGTCCCGGCGTCGAACCCAAAACGATATCTGCACATAGCTGCGACCACACTACAATGAAAGACCAGCGGTTCCTCGAGTCGGACTGGGACTACTGCATCGTGCTCGATGCGTGCCGGTACGACGTCTTCAGCGACGTCTACGACGAGTACGTTGCCGGGAGGCTCGAGAAACGGCGGTCCCCGGGGTCGTCGACACCGGAGTGGGCGACGCGGACGCTGACCGGTGAACTCGACGTGGCCTACTTCTCCGGAAACCCGTTTATCAACAGTCTCGGTATTCCGCTGAACGAGTTGAAGTGGGGGGCGAGCTGTGACTACGAGTGGACCGCCACCGACCACCTCTCGCGTATCATCGATGTCTGGCAGGAGGGCTGGGACGACACACTCGGCACGGTACCGCCCGACAGCATGGCGGAGGCCTTCTTCGAGTACCGCGACACCGTCGACCGACACGGGCGGACGGTGCTACACTACATGCAGCCACACACACCGTTCCTGGGCCACGGCGACGGGGGGAAACTGACGAAGATCCGGGACGGTATCAGCAAGCAGGGTGCCGAGGAGGACCACGAGTCCGGCGGGTCGTTGCTCGGGTCGGTTGGCGACCGGGTCCGACCGCTGGTCGAGTCCACGCTCGAACGGAGTTCGCTCGCGATGAAAGCCGGTATATGGCTCGAACTCGACGCCACGAGTGTGCTCAGCAACGGCACCCGCGAGACCGTGATGCGGTACCACGAGGACAATCTCCGCATCGCCCTGGAGAGCATCACGAACCTGCTCGACAGTCTCGACGGTGATGTCGTCATCACCGCCGACCACGGCGAGGCGTTCGGGGAACAGGGTGTCTGGGAACATCACATCGAGACACACATTCCGCCGCTCGTGGAGGTTCCGTGGCTCGAAGTTGACAGGTAACGGGACTATCGGGGTCCAAAGGCGCGAACCAAAGCGGTACTCTTATACTGTTTCCATTGCCACATCTGGTATTGATACGGGTCGCACATTATTTCGAGTTCGAATCCGTTGTCAGCGGTGGTGTCAGGGAGTCTGTTCGACACCAGCGGCGGATGCTCGAAATGTCGGACATCGGCTACATTACCGAACCGAGCCTGGACGTTGACGTGGTTCATTTCAACCTCATGGGACCACGGTCGGCGTACTGTGCGAGGCGGGCGCGTGAGCGTGACATCCCGGTTGTTATCCACACGCATATAACCGCCGAGGATTTCGGGAACAGTTTCCGGTTGACGAACCTGCTCGCACACCCGCTCCGCCCGTACCTCGAACGGGTCTACCGACTCGGTGACCTGCTCGTCTGTCCCTCGACGTACAACCAGTCGCTGCTGGAGGAGTACGCCGACGTGGAGACGCGGGTACTCACGAACGGCGTCGACGCGGAGAAACTGGCGGGTCACGAGTCGCTCCGCGAGGAGTACCTCGACCGGTACGACCTGTCACCGCCGGTCGTGTTCATGGTCGGACACGTCATCAAGCGCAAGGGACTCGAGGCGTTCGTCGAGACGGCACGACAGCTGCCCGAACTGGACTTTGTCTGGTTCGGTCCCATCGACCGGTCACTAAAGGGTCGGCCGACGAAACAGCTCATCGACACGTCGCCGGCAAACTGCACGTTCACGGGGTACGTCGACGACATCCGGGGGGCGTACGCGGCCGGTGACATCTTCTTTTTTCCGACCCACGAGGAAAACGAGGGCATCGCCCTGCTGGAGGCGATGGTCACCGGAACGCCGGTCGTGGTGCGGGACATCCCCACCTTCGACTGGCTGGCGGACGGCACACACTGCCTGAAAACGACCGGGACGTTCCGGACAGCACTCGAACGGCTCAAAGACGACAGCCTGCGGACCCGACTCGGCGAGAACGCGGCAGCGCTCGGGTCCGAGTTTGCGCTGTCGAACGTCGCAGACCAGCTCGCGGACTGTTACACGGAGGTCACAGCATGAAAATCGGGTTCTTCACAGACGGGTACTTTCCGACGATCGACGGTGTCGCGTACACACTCAGACTCTGGCGGAACCGGCTGGAGAAAGCCGGACACGACGTCTGGATAATGTATCCGGACGGCGATTACCAGCCCGCCGCTCGCGAGATTCCGATCCGGTCGCTCCCGAATCCGTTCTATCCGGGGTACCGGTTCGGGCTCGCCACGCGGCCATCGCGGCTGCCGGAGTTCGATATTGTCCACGCTCACAGTCCGAGTCTCATCGGGTTGCTCGGGCTGTACTACGCGCGAACGCACGACGTTCCCTCGGTGTACACGCACCACACGCCCATCGAGGAGTTCTTCCACCAGAGTATCGGCTCGCAGACGGCCGCGTCACTGCTGAAGAAACTGTATGTACCGACCGAGACGAGCATCCTCCGGCGGTTCGACACCGTGACGAGTTCGACAGACCGGATGAATCGGACCGTCGAGTCGGTGAAACTGCCGGTCGGTGTCGACCTGGAGTTTTTCAGACCGCGCGACACCGGCTCCGCCGAGAACCAGACACTCGTCGGATACAGCGGCCGGATAAGCATGGAGAAAAACGTCGCGGAGATACTCGCGGTGGCCGAGCGGCTGTCCGGCTGTGACTTTGTCGTGGTCGGCGAGGGACCGCGACGGGCAGACCTGGAGGAGCGCGCCCCCGACAACGTCGTGTTCCGTGATTTCCTCCCGCGCGAACAGCTCCCGGGTTTTTACTCCGCGCTGGACGCGTTCGTGACCGCATCGACCGCGGACACGCTCGGGCTGTCGACGCTGGAGGCAAACGCCTGCGGAACACCGGTGGCCGCCGCCGACGTAGCACCGTTTACCGAGACGATCGGCCCGATGAACGGTGCCCGATTCGAGTACGGCGACACCAGGGCGATGGCAGAGGCCATCGAGGACTGTCTCGACGGGACCCGGAGCACCCGGCAGGCCGTGGAGCGGTACTCCGTCGAGCGGACCGTTCGCGACCTCGAAACCATATACGGGGAACTGCAGGCCGACCCCGCACCGACGAACAAGCGTCTGCAGGCCACGCTCAAACAGAACCCCCGGCTGTGAGTCCCCG
>CAYZGA010000118.1:0-7715 GCA_964477945.1 uncultured Halobacteriales archaeon | reverse complement strand
GATGGCCCGAAGACACGCCCGTGGAGACTGTGACCGCTACGGACACGACTCACTTTGAGTCTGTGTCTGCAAGTCACGTCGTAGAAACGGGAAGCCTCGGGGTCGTACGGAAGACGGGGTCTTCCGTGATGACGAGAGACGGAGTCTCTCGAACCACTTGACCCCGAGGCGATTCACTGACCGACCGGGAGCGGCGTCACCGTCCAGACGAGGCGAACACCGGTCGGTGTTCGTGACCGCTCACACTACTCCAGTCGCGAGACAGGCCAGCAGAACCGTTATACCGGTTGCTAGTAAACGTAGAGACGACACCGATGTTCGAGATACACACGACAGATACCGCGCGTCTCAAGCGGATCGCGGCTGCCGGTGGCGGTGGTATCATCCTGGGACTGCTGTTGATAGCGCTGAACTTCGTCGCGCCGTTTTTCTCCGAGCAGGGGTACGACGCCGGGAACGCGGTGTTCGGGATGTTCGGCCTGATGGTCGTCATGATCGCGGCGTACCCGACCCAGCAGGCGGCCGAGGCACTCGACGAGGGGTGAGCCCCCGTTTCGGGGTGCCTGTCGGGCCGAGAGCTGAAGATATAAATAGGTGCTCGACAAGGTTGAGGTTGTGGCCCGAGTACGAACCCTGGTTGTCGACGGAAGCACAACGGCGGCCGAGACAGCGTCGGTGCTCGAAGCCGACGGCAACGAGGTGGTCGTCGTGGACTCGCTCTCGGAGGCACGGTTGAAACTACGGGACTACACTCCGAACGCGGTCGTCACGGAGTACCAGCTCCCGGACGGGAGCGGACTGGAGCTGTTGCGCGAGTTACGGAATGAGCTGTTGCCCGTTATCGTCTACACCGCACACGGGAGCGAGCAGGTCGCGAGCGACTGCATCGACGCCGACGTCTCGGCGTACATCCCGAAAAACGGTGCAGCCGCGCGCGAGCAACTCCGGAAGGCGGTGGACGAACTCGCGATGACGGACCTGCCGGGGGCCGGGCTCGGCGACGGTCCCGAGGCGACTGCCAAGCACATCGTCCAGGCAGTCGACGAGGCCCCCGTCGGGGTTACCCTCTCGGACCCGTCGCTACCCGATAACCCCATCGTCTACGCGAACGACGGGTACGCCGACCTGACCGGGTACGACGTGGCGGCGATACTCGGGCGGAACTGCCGGTTTCTGCAGGGACCGGAGACGGATGACGGGCCGGTCGCGGAGATGCGTGCCGCCATCGACAGTGAGGAGCCCGTAACCGTCGAGATACTCAACTACCGGGAGAACGGGACGCCGTTCTGGAACAGGGTAACGATTGCACCGCTGTACGAGGACGGCACCCTCGCGTACTTCATGGGGTTTCAGGAGGACGTGACCGAGCGCAAGGAGGCCGAGGCCCTCGCCAGACAGCGCGCCGACGCGCTGCGCGAGGAGCGGCAGACACTCGAACGGGTGCTCGGTCGGGTGAGCGGCCTGCTCAACAACGTGAGTCACGCGCTGGTCGAGGCCGACAGCCGCGACGAGGTCGAAAAGCGGGTCTGTGCGGAGATCGCGGCAACCGACGGGTACAGCCACGCCTGGATGGGTGAACCACAGGTCGCGGGACCGGCGATGACCGTCCGCGTCAGCGAGGGTCGCGCCCAGACCCAGCCAATCGAGACGGGGAGTAACGCCGAGTTGTCGGGGACGGTGTTCGAGCGCGCGCTCGAACAGAACACGGTGGTGGTGCCCACAGCCGAGGACAGGGTTCCCCCGTCGGCTGCGCCCGAGCGGTTCGACGCCGCGGCGATGGCCGCCGTCCCGCTCACATACCGGCGCACCACGTACGGCGTGCTGTCGGTGTACGCGGAGCGTGCCGAGGTGCTCGACAGGCGCGAGTGCACGGTGTTCGACGCCGTCGGACAGATGATCGCGAGCGGTATCAACGCCGTCGAGACCAAGCAGATCCTCACCGCGGACCGGGTGACAGAGCTCGGGTTCGAGATCACCGACGACAGTTTCCCGCTGATCGACCTGGCGACCCGTGCCGGGGGGGCGATCAGCTACAACGGTTCGACCCTCGAGGAGGACGGGTCCTTTCGCCTGTTCGTCACGGTTTCCGGTATCGACACCGACGAGCCCTTCGAGTCGATGCTCGACTCGTGTACGGACATCACCGACGGGTACATTATCGCCGAACAGGACGAGACAGTCGCGGCCTCGGTGGCGCTCGCCGACCCGCAACCCTTTGGCGAGTTCGCCGAGTACGGGGCGACCCTGCAGGACCTCTCGGTGTCCGGTTCCTCGGGGACAGCACAGTTACACATCGACCTGCCGATGGAGGGCGACCCCCGGTCGGTACTCGCCATCCTCGAAGATGTCTACGATGGGGTCAACCTCATCCGTCAGCGCGAGCGCGAGCGCGAACCACAGCCGACCGCCGATTTCACCACCGCGGTCGCCGACCGACTGACCGACCGGCAGTACACCGCACTGGAGACGGCGTATCTCAGCGATTACTTCGATTTCCCCCGACCGGTCTCGGGCGAGGAACTCGCCGACTCGATGGACATCTCCCGGCAGACCTACCACCAGCATCTCCGCGCCGCACAGCGGAAACTGCTCGAGGAGTTCTTCGAGTCCCGGTAACCGTCGCGTTTTAACCCCCGCCAAACAAACCACCGGTATGCTCGACGAGGTCGACGAGTTTCAGGTGCTTCTGGGGTTGCTCGCCGTTGCCGGTGTCGCGACGGTTGCGTTCGCGTCGCTCGGACTGTTTATGATATTTGCCGGCGGGAGCGGCGGCGAGGCGGCAACCATCCCGGCAGGGTTCCAGTGTCAGGCGTTCGACGGTGACCCCGATGTCGGCCACGAGACCGGCTACGGTATCGCACAGAACACCACCCTCGCCAAGTTGCACTCACTCACCGCCAACACCACCGACAGCGGGTTCGAACTGCGGGCGAACGTCTCGGACCCGAGCGTGCTCAACGTGTCGGCACGAGAGGCGGACGGCACCGCCGTCCCCGTCGAGACGGTGAACGGCACCGTCCGCGTCGCGCGCAACGACACGGCGTCGTTCCGACTCTGGATAGACAGCGCCGACGCCGGCACCATCACCCGGTCGACGCTCGATATCTGTCCCCCACAGGATATCTGACACGCCCGTCCAAGACGGCCCGCCGGCGAGACCACCCGTTGTCTGCGGTGTCCCGCCAGTGTCGCGGGTCGTCGACGGTTCCGGCAGTCACAGGCCGTGTTCGCGCGACATCGCCCGGAGACTGTGCTCGTCAGGTGAAATCTATAAGAAGGGGGGGTCCGAACTGTGTGGTGTCATGCAGCGAATCCAAGACGGTCGCCGGGACGTATTGGTGCACGGGAACGCATCGGTCGAGGACCTGCCGGTCGACGGCGTGTCTCAGGAGGAACTTGCCGTCGCGGGAACCGAACCGTTCACGCCCGCGAACATGGACGAACCGAAGATCTACCCGGGCGATGTCCTCGTCGGTGTCACGGACGGTGAGATAACCTTCGCCGAACTGATCTACGACGACATCGACGAGGGGATACTCGTCGTCCCGCTGGACTCCGGGGTGGTGCAACTCGTCTCCGACGCGGTGTTCACGAAGCGCTTCTACCAGGAGGACGAGATTCACATCTACGACGACATCACGCGGGACGCACCCGAACTGAACGGCACGTTCGACGAGTCGCAGATCGAACGACCGGAGATCAGTCGCGCACGGTAGTCCGCTCGACTGCGCGTGACCCGTTTCTCACCGGTCGAATCGTCCGTGTTCGCCGGATGTACCGACCACGCGTAGCCACAGCATAGGGGGGCGTCCCGGACTCGGTCACCCGAACAGCGACCCGAGGAACGACTGCTCCCGGGTCCGGACACCCTCGAACGACTGGAGCACGTTGTTGAGGTCCGTGAACACGCGGGTGAAGGTACGACGGGTCTCCTTGTCGAGTTCCTCGGACAGCTCGACCCGGTTGCGCTGGAGGTACAGCGCCGGTTCGTCGCGGTCGAACGTTCCATCGTTGATACCGTTTGCCTCGAAGTAGCTGTCGAGCTGCCGGACGATGGGACCGTTCCCGTCGAGTTCCGCCTCGGTGATGCGGTCGGGTGAGCGCTCTGTGGTTCGAATCGCGTTCGCGTACGCTTGGTTGACGAGTTCGAGGTAGAACTCCGTCGAGAGTGCGTCCTCGATGGTCGCGTCGTCGCTCGCGGCGTACTCGCTCGGGTACGTGACCGGCATCTCCGCGAGTCGCTCCGGGTTCTCGGCGCGGCCGCGGGCGGGTTCCTTCCAGGCGGGTTGCTCGTTCAGGAACGCGGCGACGTCGAGTCTGTCCTCGCCGAACAGCGCGATGAACGTCTCGATGTTCTGTTCGTCTTTGACCGGGATGACCGTCCACCGGGGGTCGAGTCCCTCTTTGCCGGTGTCACGGAGCATCTGTGAGAGCACGTACAGAAACACGTGGTCGGCCTTGCGCTCGACGAGCAGGGTCTGTGGGTACACCAGGAGCGTGTCCATCAGGTCCACCTCGAAGACGTTGCGCAGCGGGAACCGGGTGTACTCGTCGGCGGCGGCCACGTTCCCGACGATGTTCTCGTCACCGGGCGGGTCTGCGAGCACCATCCGGACACGGTGGACTGTCTCCTCGTCTATCATGAACGGGGAGTGTGCCGTGTAGACCGTCGTGTGTTTGGTCGCGAGTTCGGTCTTCAGAAAGTCGAGAAACTCCTGTTTGGCCCGGGCGTGGAGGTTCAGCCCCGGTTCGTCGAGCAACAGGACCAGGTCGTCCTCGGCCTGCCGGAGCGCCGAGAGCTGGCAGAACGTCGAAAAGAAGCGACGAAAGCCGTGCGAGCGCTGTTCGAACTCGACGGTGACGTTGTGATTGCGGTTCTCGACGCGGACATCGAGCACCGGTTCGCTCTCGGTGCCGCCGCGCTGGATGCGGATAGAGATATCGCCGCTCTGACTCCAGTAGTCGATCGCCTCGCCGCTGATACCAGCCGACGCCGCCTCGAGTTCAGTTGTCGTCTCGCGCCAGTCATCGACCTCTCTGAGACTGTCGAGGTCGAGTCCGGCGACCGACAGCAACGAGAGAAACACCGTGTCACCCGGGGAGAGTTCGCCGTTGTCGCGCCGGTCGAGAAGCTCCTCGATGTGGATGGTCCCGTTCATCACGGAGTACTCCCCGATGAACCGGAACGCCGGGAGCCGGTCCGCGAGCACCGTCGACCCGACCCGGTCCGCGAGTGCGGACTCGATGTCACCGCCGAGGTGCTCCTCGACGGTCTGTCGGACGCCGCGTCGGAGCGCGTCGAACGCTCTGGCGTCGCGCAGCGCCGAGACCGTCTCCTCGGCGAACTCGTGGGTGTCCGCGAGGTAGTTCAGCACCGAGCGCGCGTCGAGGTCCAGCTCCCAGCGGAGTTTGTTCTGGTAGTCCCGGTGGACTGTCACCTCGCGGCCGGCGAGTATCTCCTCCGCGAACGCCGCCTCGACTGCCGCCACGTCCTCGTCTGTGAGTTCGAACCGTCCGCTCGCGACCACCTCCGGGTCGGTCTCGTGACGGTTGCTGTACTCCGGCCACTCCTCGCGCGGGTACTCCATGTAGGCGCTGTACTCGCCGTCCCCGTAGGCGGGGTTGAGCTGTTCGACCCCCCGCATGAACGCTGTCTTTCCGGACTCGTTTTTGCCGACCAGACACGTGAGGTCGTCCACCTCGACCCAGCCGGTGTCACTGAGACTCCTGTAATTTTGCACACGTAGCTCGGTTACGTTCATCGTACTCACTATCAACACCGGGTATCTAAAAACTTATAGCTGACAGTGTCGGGTGACCGCCCGGGCGGTGAGTGCGTGTGGTTTTAGCTGTTCGGGACCGGAGCCGGGAACGTGTTACAGATGAGTGAGACTGAGTCGACGGTTCGACGTGCGCTGGTCCGCCTGACAGTGCTGCCGGGGTGGCTGGTGCTCGGGGTGGCCACCGTGCTCGGCGTGGTGGCGGCGGTGGTCGCGCCGGGGCTGTCGCTGCCGCGGCGCTACCAGTTCCTGCCGCTGGTCGCGAGTGCGCTCGTTCTGGGGCTGCCACACGGTGCGGTCGACCATCTGACACCGTCCCGGGCGCGAGAACAGGCGGTGGTCGCCCGCGATGTGGTCGCGGTGGGGCTGCTGTACGCGGTACTCGGCGGGCTGTACGCCGCGGTCTGGTTCGTTCTGCCCGTCGCGGCGTTTGTCGTGTTCATCCTGCTGACCTGGCTCCACTGGGGCCAGGGCGAGGTCCACGCGCTCGGTGCGGTCCTGGCAGTCGACCACCTGGAGACGCCGACACAGCGCGGGCTGACGGCACTCGCGCGCGGGACGCTCCCGATGCTGGTCCCGCTGGTCGCGTTTCCCGGCGAGTACCGGTTCGTCGCGGAAACGCTGGTCGGACTCTTCGGCGGGTCGCTGGGACCGCTCACCGCCGCGTTCACCGTGCGCGGCCGGGTCGCCGTGGCCGCGCTGGTCGGACTCCTGCTGGTCACCGCGCTCGCCGTCGGTTACCGTCGCGCCGACGACCGGCGACTCTGGGCGGTCGACGCCGGCGAGGTCGGTCTCCTGGTCGCCTTCTTCGCGGTGGTCCCCCCGATTCTGGCCGTCGGGCTGTACTTTACCTGCTGGCACGCGCTCCGGCACGTCGGTCGCCTGCTGGCGCTGGACCCGGCGGCGCGGCAGGCGCTCGCCGACGGTCACACCGGTGGTGCGCTCGCCCGGTTCACCCGGGACGCGATACCGCTGACACTCGCGTCGCTGGCCCTGCTTGGCGGACTCGCGGCGCTCGTGCCGACGGGTCCTGCCGGTGTTGCCGACCTCGTCGGGCTGTATCTCGTGTTGATCGCCGCGCTGACGCTCCCGCACGTCGTCGTGGTCGCACACCTCGACCGGGCACAGGCGGTCTGGACCCCGGGGAGGATGCGGTTACGCGGTGACAGTGCCCGCCGCTGAGAGTCAGTCCTCACCCTCGAACCGCGAGAGCACCCAGACCGTTCCCGGTCCACCGGCCATCCAGGCCAGCCCCAGCAGAAAAAACGCCGGGTTCTCGGTCCCCAGACCCGTCACCAGTGCGAGCATGCCGATGAACACCGAGCCGACGAGCAGTATCTTGTAGAACGGCTCGAGTGTGACGTACCACCGGACGTACTGTTGCATACCGGTCACGTGCGGTGCCACTGTCCTAACCGTTTCGACACCGACCAGCAGGCAGTTTTTTACCCGTCGACGGACGAGAAAGTGGCATGAAAGCAGTCGTACTCGCGGCCGGCGAGGGAACCCGTCTCCGCCCGCTCACCGAGGACAAGCCAAAAGGGATGGTCGAGGTTGCGGGCAAACCACTGCTGACCCACTGTTTCGAACAACTCGACGACCTGGGGGTCGAGGAGTTGCTCGTCGTGGTCGGCTACCGGAAGGAGACCATCATCGAGCACTACGGCGACGAGTTCGAGGGTACACCGATAACCTACGCACACCAGCGCGAGCAAAACGGGCTGGCACACGCCCTGCTGACCGTCGAGGAACAGATCGACGACGATTTCGTGCTCCTGCTGGGTGACAACATCTTCCGGGCGAACCTAGAGGACGTGGTCAACCGCCAGGCCGAACAGCGCGCCGACGCAGCCTTTCTCGTCGAGGAGGTCCCCTGGGAGGAGGCGGGTCGGTACGGTGTCTGTGACACCAACCGGTACGGCGAGATAGTCGAGG
>CAYZGA010000117.1:0-7718 GCA_964477945.1 uncultured Halobacteriales archaeon | reverse complement strand
CGCGGTGGGCCTCGTTCTCGACGTGGCCGTACATAATAGTCGAGGTGGTCGGGAGACCGACCGCCGCGGCCGCCTCCATCGCCTCGACCCACTCGTCGGTCCGTATCTTCGCCGGACAGATCACCTCGCGCACCTCGTCGACCAGAATCTCCGCGGCGGTGCCCGGAACACTGTCCAGACCGGCACGCCGCAGTCGCCCGTACACCTCCTCGTAACTCCAGTCGGTGCCCCGCCGGGCGTGGTAGGCCTCCTCGGGGGTCATCGAGTGGACGTGGAGGTTGTCGACACTCATCGCCCGTAACTGCTCGGCGTAGTTGCCGGGGTCGGTCTCGTAGGCCGCCGGCGGGCGGTAGTTCAGGTCCTCCCGGTCGGTCTGTGTCAGTATCTCGCGGTGCTCGCTGTCGAGCGCGAACGCCGGGTGGAGACCGCTGACCGAGGTCACCTCGTAGATGCCGCGGTCCACGGCTGCCTCGACAACACGCCGGGAGTCTGCCGGGGTCCTCGTGAACCCGCCGTGGTCGGTGTCGCTGTCCGCGCGGAACTGCTCGGAGCGGTCCTTGAAGTTGCAGAACAGACAGCCGGTGTTGCAGGCTGTCGTCACGTTGTTGTTGAGGTTGGCGACGAACGTGACCGTCTCGCCGACCACCTCCTGCCGGCGACGGTCCGCGGCGGTGAGCACCCGTTCCTTCCGGACGGGGTCGATACCGGGACTGTCGGTTCCGGTGGTGATGAGTTCGATACCGTCGTCGACCGAGAGCCGTTCGCCCGCACGGGCCTTCGCGAGAGCGTTCTCGAACGACTGGTCGGTCTCCGGTGTGTGCACGAAATCGAACCGACCGCGGGGGACGTTTGTCGCCCGTGAGGCGTCTGCCATACCCCACTCTTCGGGCACTGACGAACAAAAGTAGCCGGGTCCGGGTCAGCCTTGCCGGCCCTCCTGGCACTCGCCTACCGGTGCGACGCCGCGCCCGCGGCCGGCGACAACCCCCGGCGACTCACCGACCGGCCGGACCGTGCGGGACCGCTGTTCAGCCGGTCCTCGTGGCTCCAGGTCGGGTTCTGACTCTCGTCTTTCAGGCACACGGGGCCGTCGACGCCGGCACAGTCCGCGAGTCCCGGCAGTTCCGGGAGCGGCGTTCCGCCGGCACCGAGTGGCGCACCCGCGAGCGGCGGCAGGAGCGGTCGATACCGGGACCGACACCGCAGTCGAACAGTGACGTGTCGACCAGGTCTCACCTCGAACGGTCGCAGGTCCTCGCGGTCGGTCTCGGGCGGTCCCGTGGTCAGCGGCGGCGTCAGCGGGTACGAGACTGACGGGTTGCCGACGGGGTGTTGCTCGACGGCCGCCGAGACGTCGGTCACGGCTCCACCACCGCCCGGAATCTGGTCTCGCTCTCTTGCAACCGCGCGACCGCCCGCTCCAGGTCGGCGAGCGGGTGCCGCTCGACCCGTGGCCGGATGTCCTGCGCAACCGCCAACTCGAGTGTGTCACTCGCGTCCCCCGGGTGACCGGCCGACCAGCCACGCACGGTCAGTCGACGGTCGAGCATCGGGCCGACGGCGAGTTCGACCGACTCCTCGGGTGCCGCGACGGTCAGCAGTTCGCCCTCGGGCGCCAGTCCGTCGACGACCGCCTCGATAGCCGCCGCCGACGGTGCCGTCGCCAGCACCGCGTCGGCACCGCCCCGCTCCCGGAGCGCCGTGTCGGGGTCGGTCCGCGACGCGTCGACGAACTCGTCGGCCCCCAGTTCCAGCGCCGCCTCCCGTTTCCCGGTTCCCCGGGACAGCGCAACCGTCTCGTAGCCCATCGCGGCGGCAAACTGGACGCCCATGTGACCGACGCCGCCGATACCCTGGACCGCGACTAGGTCCCCCGGGCGTGTGTCACTGTTGCGCAGGACGTTGTACGCGGTCAACCCTGCACAGACCAGCGGTCCCGCGTGGACCGCGCTCACCTCGTCTGGAACCGGTATCAGTGCCTCGGGGCGGACGAGCGTGTACTCCGCGAACCCGCCGTCCCGGGTGAGTCCGGTCACGCGCTTGTGCTCGCAGGTGGTGAACCGGCCGTGCCGGCACTGCTCGCACCCGAAGCAGTGACCGCCGTGCCAGCCAACGGCCACCCGGTCACCCGGTGACCATCTCGTCACCCTCTCGCCGACGGCGTCGACCCGACCGGCAACCTCGTGTCCGGGTATCCGCGGGTACTTGACCCCCGGCGCGCCGTCGAGCACGGCCAGGTCACCGCCACAAACACCGCAGGCCGCCACCTCGACCCGTACCGTGTCCGGTCCCGGGTCCGGTCGCGCACGCTCGACGAACTGTACTGTCGCGTCCCGACTCTCGACTACTGCCGCCCGCACGGGGCAGTCACCTCGGTCTGTGTCGCGAACATACACACAGCCGTACGACGGTGACGGAAATAACTGTTATCTGAACGGAATTATTGTAGCGGTTCTGGTAGGTCGGGCGTTCGGGCGTGAGACCGTTCGAGACCCGAACTGTCCACTCCGGCGGTCGTCGAAGCGGTTACTTGCCCTCGAACTGTGGGTCCTCGTCGCTCTGGAGTTTGGTGACACCCTCGATAACGTCGTCGGTGGTGAGCAGGTGACCAAAGGCAAACGCCTCGACCTCGAGACCGGCGTCGGTGTCGTCGCGGCCGGCGTGCATGGCTTTCTTCGTGAACTCCATAGCGAGCGGTGGGCCGCGGGCGAGGTCGTCCGCGAGGTCGACGGCCTCGTCGATGAGGTCGTCGTTGTCGACCACGTCGTTCAGGAACCCGTACTCGGCCATCGTCTCGGCGTCGTAGCGGTCCGCGGTAAAGATAATCTCCTTTGCACGGCCCTCGCCAACGATGTGTTTGAGCCGCTGGGTCCCGCCCCAGCCGGGGAGCAGGCCGAGGTTGAACTCGGGCTGGCCGAGTTCGGACCGCTCGCTGGCGATGCGCATGTCGGCACAGGCCGAGAGCTCCATGCCGCCGCCGAGACAGTAGCCGTCGATGCCGACGACAACCGGCATCGAGAGCGTCTCGAGTTTGCCCCAGACCCGCTGGCCCTCGCGGGAGAGGTCGATAGCGTTGATGGGGTCTGCCTGCCCGGCCATCCCCATCGCGTCGGCACCAGCCGAGAACGCGCGGTCGCCCGCACCCGTCAGGAGGACCGCCCGGATGTCGTCGTCCTCCTCCAGCATGTCGACGGCCGTCTCCAGTTCCTCGATGAGCTCGAGATTGATGGTGTTGAGCTGGTGTGGCCGGTCGAGCACGATCTGACCGACCATCTCGGTGGGGTACTCGACCCGGATGGTCTCGAACGCGACAGTCTCGTCGTCGTCGCTCTCCTCGGCGTAGAACCCGCCGTCCGCGGCGGCCTCGCGGAGTCCGTCTGCGACCTCGTAGCGGGGTTCGCCCGTCTCCTCGTGGCGGTCCTCCAGGGTCTCGACGAGCCCCGGGAGTCCGGCCTCGTCACACAGTTTCGCGGGACCTCTCGGGAACGCCGCGCCGAGCGTGACCGCCTCGTCGATATCGGCGGGCGGGGCGACACCCGCCGCGACGAGTTTCCCCGTCTCGTTTGCGAGCACGGCGAGCAGGCGGTTCTGGACGGTCTCGCTGATCTGGTCTGCCGGCACGTCCGCGCCACCGTCCTCGTAGTCGTAGAACCCTCGCCCGGTCTTCTTGCCGAGTCTGTCCTCGTTGACGTACCGTTCGAGCAGCGGACACGGGGCGTAGGTCTCACCGAGCACCTCGTGCATGTACTCCAGCACGTGTAGCGTGACGTCGTTGCCGACCTGGTCGCCGAGTTCGAACGCGCCCATCGGCAGTCCCATGCCGTACTTCGTGGTGGAGTCGACGTCGGCGATTGTCGCGGTGTCGGTCTCGACGAGCCAGCAGGCCTCGTTCATCAGCGGGACGAGAATGCTGTTGACAATAAAGCCAGGTTTGTCCTTTCGGACCCGGACGGGGGTCTTGTCGAACTGCTCTGCGAGACCGACGATAGCGTCCATCGTCCCGTCGCCGGTGTGTTCGCCGCGGATGACCTCGACCAGTTCCATCCGGACCGGCGGATTGAAAAAGTGCATCCCGCAGAACTGCTCCGGGCGGTCTGTTGCCTCCGAGAGGTCGGTGATGGAGAGACTGGAGGTGTTGGAGGCAAAGATAGCGTCGTCGGGGGCAACCGCCGAGAGCTCCTCGTAGACCTCCTGCTTGATATCCATGTCCTCGACGATGGCCTCGATAACGACATCGGCGTCGCCGGCGGCCTCGGCGAGGTCGACGACGGGGTCGACCCGGTCCAGGGCGGCCTCGGCAGTGTCGTCGCTGATGCGTTCCTTCTCGGCGAGTTTGCCGAGACTCCACTCGATCTCCTCGTACCCGTCCGTGACGAGGTCCTCGTTGATGTCACGGAGGACGACGTCGTAGCCCGCGAGTGCCGCAACCTCGGCGATGCCGTGTCCCATGGTCCCCGCGCCGAGAACGGTTATCGTATCGATGTCGTCGGTATCCATTGGTCCATGGGTAAATGCTTTCGTGCAGGCTATCAAACTGGCGGTCTCGACACAGCGGGGTCGACAGGCCGACAGCGGCCGGTCGAGACCGTCAGCGTCCGAACTCGAGGATGCGGTGGGCGACACGCCGGTGGAGTCCACTCGCGAACTGGCGGGCGCTGACGTGCCAGGGTGTCCGGCGACCCTCGATACTCGTCCGACCCTGGCGAACCTCGTCGAGGATGGCGTCGACACTCGGTTCGGGCGGGTCGACCCTCGTGACCGCCTGTCCGACCATCTCGGCGATGTGGGCGTCACTGCCGGCGGTCATCGGGAGCCCGCGGTCCCGTGCGAACCGGCGGGCCTGCCGGTTCGCCCGGCCGGTGAGCAGCCGCGAGTTGTACACCTCGATGGCGTCGGCGGTTGCGAGTTCGTCCGGGGTGATGCTGGCGAGCACCCCGTGCCGGAGCTCCTGAAACGGGTGGGGGACGACCACCAGTCCGCCGGCCTCGCGGATGCGGGTGACAGTCTCCTCGAACGTGAGCGCAGGAGGCACCCGCTCCTCGATACCGAGCCCGAGAACGTGTCCCGCTGCCGTCGAGATTTCCACCCCCGGAATCCCCACGAGGTCGTACAGCGGCGCACGCTCGACGGCCTCGAGACTCCCCGCCATCTCGTCGTGGTCGGTGACCGCGATGGCGTCCAGTCCGACGGCCGCGGCCTGCTCCAGCAGGAGGTCGACCGGGTCCCGCCCGTCGTACGAGCGGTCCGAGTGACAGTGAAGCTCGACGGAAAGCACACAGCAAGTTCCAGCGTCGGATACAAAAAACTATCTGCACAGACCGTCAGAGCAACACGGGCGTATCGAGACTGCGAACAGCACCGATGCTGTGCCGCAGGTGACTTATACGAGGGTGCCTTACAGTCTTTCGAACATTCGGTCACGGCGCAGGGCGGACGACCGAACCAAACGTCAGCAACTATGACACGTCGCGTATACAGACTTCACTCGACGCTGGAACTGCCCCTGGAAGATGTCTACGAGTACTTCGAGAACCCCGACCTGCCGGCCGAGGTTGCGGACGTAGAGATAACGAGACGGAACAACACCCTGATAATCAGCGCTGTCCCCGCGGACGACAGCATCAGCAAGTACACGCCGACCGCGCAGTTGAAGGCGAGCGTCTCGGAGAACCGGGTCTACGAGGAGGACCCGGACGAGCAAGGGCCGCCTCGGGGTGGCCCAGGGCCGACGTGGGGCGCGATGGAGGAAGAGGAGGAGATCGAGTCGGAACTCGTCGAGTACGCCTGCTTCAAGGGTGACCGGGAGACGGTACTGCAGAACACCGCACTGCAGCACGCCATGTTCCGGGTGCTGTGCGAGATTGCCGCTCGTGCCGAGAAGGGGGAGTTGACCGCCGTCGCGGTCGACGGCGACGACCTGCAGGCAACCCACATCGTCGACGGCGAGCGCCGTCCGGCGTCGGTGACTGTGGTCGAGGACCCGAGCAACGACGACGACGACGGCGGTGTCGACTGGCGTGACAACGAGTTTATATCGGGGTCCGGCTGAACCGCCGGAACGAACGCTCCTCTGTACCGCCCGGTCCGACGTGACACGATAAGGTTCAGCTCCCAGGTACGGCCGGATATTCAGCCCTCGTGACGAGCGCGCTCCGCACGACCGGTCAGCACCGGCCCGCCACGGCGAAACAGCCAGTGAACGATACCGAGATACACAATCGCCCCTACACCGAAGACGACCGCTGTCGGACCGGGCACACCGACGGCGCTCAACCCGCCGAGTTTCCCCAGTATCAGGATGTTCCACCCGGCGTCGACGAGGCTTATCGCGGCCACCGTACCAGCCCCCGTTGCGAGGACGATATTCGGCCAGCGCCCGCTGACGAGACAGCCGACCACGCGCAACAGTCCCAGCGCGACGACGAGCGCACCCAGCGAGAACACCGCGAGTCCGACTGTCGACCAACCGAGCATCATCTCGGCCAGCGGATTCCCCTCGCGGAATCCGGTCTCGGCCGGGACGACCTCGACCGTCAGCCAGAGCGCTACCCACGAGCTCAAAAGTGTAATCGACTCAGAAACTGAGAACGCGAGCCACAGGCCGCGGCGACCCGCCGCCTGCTCGCTCCCGTCTGCCTGGCCTCGACGGTCGAGGCCGCCGTTTCGACCCCCGTCACGGTGTACGTCTGTGGACATGCAAACTCCCTCTGCCCTGCTGCTACGACGAGCCGACACAAGTATCCTCTCCGCAGATTATCGATATCAGTAGTGATAACATCGGGTTTTGCCCGGTTGACACCGTGCAGGTCACACTCGGCGACGGGCACCGTGTTCCGGCAGTCTGCGCTCCCCCACCCTCGAGGGAACCGGCAGGTGGCGCCGGAATCTTCTTTTCACTCCCCGTCGTACCGCGGGCTATGTTCGACGAGGACGATCTGGCGACGATACGGGAGAGCCGCGAGGAGTGGGAGCAGACGCGGCTCGACCCGACGCTCGACCGGTACGGTGAGCGCCGGGACCGGTTCGCCACCGTCTCGAATCTCGAAGTCGACCGGCTGTACACGCCTGCCGACATCGCCGACATCGATTACGAGACCGACATCGGGTTCCCGGGAGAACCACCGTTCACCCGCGGTGTCTACCCGACGATGTACCGCGGACGGACCTGGACGATGCGTCAGTTCGCCGGGTTCGGGACCGCCGAGGAGACAAACGAGCGGTTCCACTACCTCATCGACGAGGGGCAGACGGGGCTGTCGACGGCCTTCGACATGCCGACGCTGATGGGTATCGACTCCGACCACCGCATGAGCGAGGGCGAGGTCGGAAAGGAGGGTGTCGCGGTGGACACGCTACGGGACATGGAGATTCTGTTCGACGGCATCCGTCTCGACGAGGTCTCGACGTCGTTCACAATCAACCCGAGCGCACCGGTCATCTACGCGATGTACGTCGCGCTCGCCGACCGGCAGGGTGTCCCGCGCGAGGGGGTCCGGGGCACCCTCCAGAACGACATGCTCAAGGAATTCATCGCACAGAAAGAGTGGGTCGTGCCGCCGGAGCCGTCACTGCGACTCGTGACCGACGTTGTCGAGTTCTCGGCCGCGCACACGCCGAAGTTCAAGCCGGTCTCTATCTCGGGGTACCACATCCGCGAGGCCGGGTCGACCGCGGTGCAGGAACTCGCCTTTACCCTCGCCGACGGGATGGCCTACGTC
>CAYZGA010000116.1:0-7951 GCA_964477945.1 uncultured Halobacteriales archaeon | reverse complement strand
GGTCCAGGACGTCTCGCTGTCGGTCCGGGACGGCGAACTGCTGACGCTTCTGGGTCCCTCGGGGTGTGGGAAGACGACGACGCTGCGCCTGCTGGCGGGCCTGGAGCGCCCCTCCGACGGCAGAATCGACATCGCGGGTGAGACCGTTGCCGGTGCCGATGACAGGTTCGTTCCCGCGGAGGAGCGCGATGTCGGCCTGGTGTTCCAGGATTTCGCGCTGTTTCCGCACCTGACCGTCGAGGAGAACATCGCGTTCGGCCTGAGCGACTGGTCGCGCGAGGAGCGTACCGCCCGGGTCGACGAGTTGCTCGAACTGGTCGACCTGGGGAACCACCGCGAGAAGGCACCGGAGGCGCTGTCGGGTGGTCAACAGCAGCGTGTCGCGCTGGCGCGCTCGCTCGCCCCGGAACCGGACGTGCTCCTGCTGGACGAACCGTTCTCGAATCTGGACGTGCGCCTGCGCGTCGAGATGCGCCAGGAGGTCCGGGAGATTCTGAAAACAGCCGGGGTGACAGCCGTCTCGGTCACACACGACCAAGAGGAGGCGCTCTCTATCTCCGACCGGGTCGCCATCATGCACGACGGTCAGATAGAGCAGGTCGGAACCCCGGAGGTGGTCTTCGAGAACCCCGAGTCGCGGTTCGTCGCGAGTTTCCTCGGCCGGGCGAGTTTCCTCTCCGGCCGGGTGCGCGGTGACGTTGTCGAGACCGAACTCGGTGTGCTCGACGCCACACGACTCAACGGACCCGTCGAGGAGTACGACGGCGCGCGCATCGACGTGCTCGTGCGGCCGGACGACATAGAGGCGGTTCCCGAGAACGAGGCAACCGCCGACGGGGAGATCATCGACCGCCAGTACACCGGTCCGACCTTCGTCTACCGGGTCGAACTCGAGAGCGGGACCACCGTGCGGTGTCTCCACAACCACGTCGAACTGTTCGAGCACTGCCAGCCGGTGAGTGTCGGTCTCACCGCCGACCACCCGCTGGCGTGGTACCCATCACGCGCCGACGCCTCGACCAGTCCCCGTACCGGGGAGTAGGTCACTCGAGTTCGATACGGGTGACGAAGTCGAACTCGTGCAGGTCCGTGATGAGTTCGCCTGGAAGTGTCTCGTCGGTGATGAGATACAGCACCGGTTCGTCGGTGAACTCGGGGTCCTCGCTGAGCACCTGCCGGAGCGAGATGTCGTGCTCGGCAACACAGCCCGTGACGGCGGCGACGATGCCGGACTCGCTCGCGTTTCCCACCGCGACCGTACAGACCGCCAGGTCGAGCACCGGCGCGAGGTCCATCAGACTCGGGACCGAGGAGATGTTCTGGAAGATGGGGCGGAGCTGGTCGTCGTCGAGGATGGCGTCGGTGGTTGCGTCGACGACCCGCCGGTCGACGTCGAGTTCGCGCGCGATACCGGTGTTCGGAATCTCGATCCCACCCGAGACGACCCGCCCCTCGTCGTTGACCGAGAACCCACGCTCCAGAAGCAGTCGGATGACCCGCTGCTGGCTCGGCGAGTCGGAGAACTTCTCCATTATCTCCTCGAACATCGACCGAGATATCGGCCGTCTCGGGTATAGGCGTTTGGTCCGACCGGTCGAGGGTGTGTCTCTCACCCGGCACGACGGGACAGCGTGCCCGCACTGCTGTCCGGCGCAGGGCCGTTCGGTTGTCCCTGCTGTGCTGACTTGCTGCCCTACCGTGCGAGCCACTCGGCGACGGCCCGGGGACTCTCCCCGGCGGCGTCGACCGCGTCGACCAGCGACCAGTAATCCGCCGGCGTGTCGGCGGCCATGTCGACCTGGCTGAGCACGCCCCAGCCGAAGTTGTCACTCCAAGTCGTCCCCCACGCCTCCGGTTCGGCGCAGGGGCGCGCGACCGGGTCCGTCTCGCCGCGCGCTTCGAGTTCCTCGAGGAGGTCGGGGTCCAGCGCGTCGACGGCCGTTCCGGCGGGCATCGCGTCGGTCGCGTTTGTCGTGTACCGGGCGCGGTTCGACCGGTGCTCGCGGACAACTCTGTCGATCTCCCGGGACGGGACAAAGGGAGAGTCGGCGGTAACCCGCACGAGCAAATCGGCATCGGTCCGTTCGGCGACGGCCACGTGCCGGGCCAGGGGGTTCTCCTCCGGACCGACGACCGTCGGCACGTCCTCGCGGTTGCAGAACTCGACGATGGCCTCGTTTGCCGGTCGGTCACCGACCGCCACGACGGTCCGGTCGACGGTCTCCGCGTCGTCGGTGCGGTCCAGCACCCACCGCAGGATACGTCTCCCGCCGAGATGCAGCAACACCGCGCCGGGCAACCGCGTGGTCCCGAGTCGGGCCGGAACGCTCGCTACGACGTGCATACCCTTTCTTTGCGAGTCTGCCAGTAATGCTTTCCCAAACGGTCCCGGCGGTGTCCAGCGACGGACACGACCGGTCCGGTCGACGCGGAACCCACAGGTTTAGGACTGCGGGCGTGAACAGCGGTGTATGGAACTGACCATCGACTTCGAGGACAGACTGGCGGTGCTCGGCGTCCTCGTCGGCGGGTTCGTCATCGTCGTCGGTCTCGGGACGTTGCTCGGTCTGCCCTGGACGACCACCGAGAGCAGCACCGCGGCGGTCGCACAGATTGTTGGCATCCTGGCGACGCTCGCTGTCGGCGTGCTGTTGATCCTCATCACGTACGCGGACGAACCCGGCGAACTGCTCCCTTAGGCGTCGACCCGTGCCTCGAACAGCCGCGCCTCGCAGTCGTCGCAGGTAACTGCCGCGACATCGTAGGTGGAACAGCACGACTCGACGGTCCGCGAGTCGAACGCGGGTGCGCCGCCACAGCTCGGACAGGTGTCGAGAAACAGCCGCAACCCGTTGAGCAACTGCCCGCGCGCCTCGACAGAGAGGTCTGCCCAGCCAGGGTAGTGTGTCTCGAACACCCGTGCCGCGGCCAGGTCGGCGAGAAACGCCGCCTCGGACTCCCACTTGCCGACGGTCTGTCCGTCGATGCGGGCGACAAAGGCACGCCCGAACTCCGCGTACTCCACCTCGCCGGCATCGACATCGAGCGTTTCGAGTAGTTCGTCACGACCCGTCTCTGCGTCGAGTGCCGACAGCTCCTCCTGCCAGACCTCGCCGAAGTCCTCGGTCAGACAGAGGTCGTCACCCTCCGGGCACTCCTTCAGCGCGCCGACCTGGACCAGCGTCGCCTCCGGGTCGAACTCCTCGTCGGTCTCGACCGGTTGCTGGTGTTCGAGAACCGGTTCCTTGCCGAAAAGCGAGAGGAGCCACGGCGGGAAGTACCGTTTCGTCAGCGTCGGCGTGCCCGGAACGAGATACCCTCGCAGGTAGATTGCGAGCAACGACACGCCGAGCACTGCCACGCCGGCACCTGCACCGACGACCGGCGCGACGAACACCGTGCCGCCGACGGCCACGGCCACGCCCACCGCGACAGCCATGAGCGTGTTGACCACCGTGCACGGCATACAGCGGTTCTCACCCGTGTACTCCTGTTGTCTGAACTGCGAGATGACCCCATCTGATGCTGCCATACTGCCGCGTTCGCGTTCGCGGATATTATGTTTTCTGTCCCGTGACTGCCGTCTCGGACGCTCATGCGGTGGTCTTATTACCGTTCCGGCCTACAGGTACCGGTAGTGAGCATCAACGTCCAGCGGCTGGAGGTGCCACCCGGGAGTGACGATTACGTCGACAGCGCGTGGCAGCTAAAAGAGCGGATCCGTCGCAGGGATGGGGTGCTGCGACAGCGCCGCAGTTTCTTCACAACGGCCTACAAGCGAGCGACGGTGTTTCTGTACTTCGACCGGAGTGTGGACCGACTCGTCGGGTTCGCCACGGTCCGGCGGGACGGCTACATCCTGTTTCTGGCCGTCGACGAGGACTACCGTGGTCAGGGGTTCGGACAGCGACTCGTCGCGAGTGTCGCAGAGCAACACACCACCGTCACCTGTCACGCCCGGACCACGAACGACCGCGCACTCGGGTTCTACGAGTCGCTCGGGTTCGAGGTGAAACGACGCATCGACAGCTACTACGAGGACGGCGGCGACGCCTACTACCTGCAACTCGGCGAGGAACCCTCGATCCGCGACCGACTCGCCGACCGCTTCAACCTCGGGGAGTAGCCGTCAGCCGCACCGCAGAACCGGTATACCCAAGCGCGGGTGACACGTAACGGTGCGTGTGATACGGAATCTCGCCGCAGCGGAGTCCGGACTGACGAGCAACGCCTTTCTGATCACGGGCGAGCGCCCGGTGCTCGTGGATGTCGGGAGCGGGTTCGACATCGTGGGCGACGTCCGCGAGCACGTCGACACTATCGACGCGGTTGTCCTGACCCACACCCACCACGACCACGTCGGCAACCTCGACGCGGTGACCGACGCCTTTGGCGTCGACGTCTGGGGGTACAACCCACACCACGCCGGTGTCGACCACGGACTCGCGGACGGTGACGTGGTCGCGCTCGGCGACCACGACTACGAGGTGGTTCACACGCCGGGACACAAAGACGACCACGTCTGCCTGTACGCCGGGTCGAACGGTGTGCTGTTCGCCGGCGACCTCGTGTTCGCGAACGGCGGGTTCGGACGGACTGACCTCGCCGAGGGGGACCGGCAGGTGCTCGTCGAGAGCATCGAACGGGTGCTCGACCGGGTCGGTCCGGTCGAACAGTTATACGCCGGGCACGGGCCGAGTGTGACCACCAGCCCACGCGAGGACGTGGAACTCGCGTTGCGGGCAGCCCAGCGGTAACTCGTGCGAGAACGGACCGGTCTCAGAACGGTGCCTCGGGACCCTCGTCGTCGTCACTCCCACCGGAGTCGCCGGGGAACGACGGGCTCATGCCGCTGCCGCCGCCGGCACCGCCGGACATCCCCTCGTGTCCGCCCATCCCCGTCGAGGCGTGAACCGTCTCGATCTCGGGGATCTCCTTTGCCATACGGGTCTTTATCGCCTGGATGGTCATCGGCGAGATACCACAGCCGGAACAGGCCCCGCCCAGCTGGACGGTGACCGACCCCTTGTCCATGTCGAGGTCCTGGATGGCCGCACTGCCGCCGTGCATCTGTATCTGCGGGAAGTTCCGCCGCAGGAAGTTGGTGATACGCTCGCGGAGTTCGTCCTCGGGGTTCTGCGCCGTGTCAGTGCTCATACGATACTGTAGGTTGTCCCGGGATTTAGGCCTTCGGGCTTGGTAGTCCGGGGGCCACAGTGCGACCGGTCCTGTCCATCCGCCGGCCGACGCCAGACCGCAGTCCAGCACGGGGTGGGTTGGTGTCGTCCCCGGCCTGGGGTGGGTCACACGACCCAAGGTGTCGTGCACCTGTCACGGTCACCCAGGGTTACCGCCGGTGCTGTGACTCGTCGGACTGGTCCTCGTGTGGGCCGAGCGACTCCTCCGGTGGTTCGATGTCGAGAACGGTGTACTCCTGTTGGTCGCCGTTTCGCTCGAACGCCCCGAGCGCGCTCTCGTCCCACGGCGGGACGGCGATGAACACCACCTCCCGGAGGTCGTCCTCCTTTGTGAGTTCAAGCCGCTGGACGGGGTGAGAGACAAAGATACCGGGGGTCGCACCCGAGGGGATGCCGAGTTGCATCCCGAATACGGCGTTCACGGCGTCGCCCTCGCTGGGCATGTAGAAGTGTGTGAACACGGGCGTCTCGCCGGGCAGGTCCACCTCGGGCAGGTCGCGGGCGCGTGTCACAGCAAGCGGGACCGTCACCCGGTCGGGGTCCTTTTCGGCGGCGAACCGCAGCAGCGTGTCGACCAGCCCGCGTGTCACGTACAGCACAGACCGGGTTAGAGGCTACCGCTACTTATATCTCCCAGTCGCCGGTCAGGTGTCGTCGCCGCGGCGGCGGTCGATACTCGCGGCGTGAGCATCGAGCCCCTCGGTGCGGGCGAGTGTCGTGACAGCGTCGGCGATGCCGTCGAGCCCGTCGGCGGAGAGTCGCTGGACGGTGGTCGAGCGCAGGAACGTCTCCACGGAGAGCCCACCGACCCGGCGGGCGTTGCCACCGGTCGGGAGCACGTGGTTCGGACCGCTGGCGTAATCACCTGCCGCAACGGGGCTGTGCGGCCCGAGAAAAACAGACCCGGCGCTGTCGATGCGGTCGAGCAGCGCCTCGTCGTTCTCGGCAAGAATAGACAGGTGTTCGACCGCGTACTCGTCGGTGAACAGCACAGCCTCGCTGGTCGAGCGGGCCAGAAAGACACCGCTCGCGGCCGTCTCGAAGGCACTCCGGATTATCTCCTCGCGCTCGTGTTCGCCGGCCTGCCGGTCGGTCTCTGCCAGGATAGCCTCGGCGAGTTCCTCGTCGGCGGTCACCGCTGCGACCGCCGCCTCGGTATCGTGTTCGGCCTGCGCGACGAGTTCGGCCGCGACGAGCGCCGGGTCCGCGGTGCCGTCCGCGAGCACCAGCACCTCGCTCGGTCCCGCGAGCATATCTATCTCCACGTCACCCCGGACCTCGGCCTTTGCCGCGGTCACCCACCTGTTGCCCGGTCCCACGACAACGTCGCAGGCCGGCAGTGTCTCGGTCCCGTACGCCAGTCCCCCGATGGCCTGTGCGCCGCCGACCTGGTAGATGGCGTCGGCACCGGCGATGTGGGCCGCCGCGAGTGTCGCCGCCGGCAGTTCCTCGGCTGGCGGGGTGGCGACGGCGATGTGGTCGACACCGGCCACGTCCGCCGGAATCACACCCATCAGCGCACTCGAGGGGTAGGCAGCGGTCCCGCCGGGAACGTAGACACCGGCGCGTGCGAGCGGCCGGAACCGCCGCCCGAGTTCACGGCCGTCGACAGTCTCGCGCCAGTCCTCGGGGCGCTGGTGCTCGTGGAACGTCCTGATGTTCGCCGCGGCCTGTTCGATTGCGGCCCGCACCTCGTCGTCGAGGCTGTCGACGGCCCGCGCGGCCCGGTCGGTCACGTCGAGGTTGCCCACCTCGACACCGTCGAACTCGCTGGCGAACCGGCGCAGCGCCACGTCGCCCTCTTCGTGGACGCTCTCGACGATGTCGCGGGCGTCCGGACGGACCTCCGCCAGGCCGCCCGTGCGCTCGAATATCTCCCGTCGCTCCCCGGGACCTAACTCCGGAATCGCTCGAATCTCCATCACACGACAGTCCGAACTCCAGGTCTTTAAGTGCCGCGAGGCGTCGACGGACCGCCGCGAACGGTTCGGCAAACGGTGTCGTACACCGCAGAGATACCGGAGACTCAACCTTTTTCACACTTGGCGCCCTATCTTAGGGTAGAGGTACCACATTATGTCAGAGCATTCGAACCCCGAACTGCCACCGCTTCCGTACGACTACGACGCGCTCGAACCGCACATCTCCGAGCAGGTCGTGACCTGGCACCACGACACGCATCATCAGAGCTACGTCGACAACCTCACCGCCGCCGAGGCGACCCTGGCCGAGAACCGCGAGGCCGGTGCGTTCGGCGGAAGTGCGGCCGCCATCCGCGACGTAACCCACAACAGCGGCGGACACTACCTGCACACGCTGTTCTGGGAGAACATGGACCCCAACGGCGGCGGCGAACCTGAGGGTGCACTCCGCGACCGTATCGAGGCCGACTTCGGCTCCTACGAGGGCTGGAAGGGCGAGTTCGAGACTGCAGCCGGCGACGCCAGCGGCTGGGCACTGCTCGTCTACGACCCGGTTTCGAAGCAACTGCGCAACGCTGTCGTCGACAACCACGACGAGGGGGCTATCTGGGGCTCGCACCCCGTCCTCTCGCTGGACGTCTGGGAGCACTCGTACTACTACGACTACGGCCCGGACCGCGGCAGTTTCGTCGACGGTTTCTTCGAGGTTGTCGACTGGGACAAGGTCTCCGACGAGTTCCAGACCTGCCTCGACCACTTCGAGTAACGACGACCGGTCGCCACAGCGACACTCACCGACATTTTTTCGCGCCGATGCACCCCGAGAGACGG
>CAYZGA010000115.1:0-8020 GCA_964477945.1 uncultured Halobacteriales archaeon | reverse complement strand
CCAGCCGCCGTTGTTGTTGGCGGTGTCGTGGTCGTGGAGTTTCTCGCGGAACCACTCGTAGCCGACCCGCCAGTCGACCAGCAGGTCCTTCGTGAGAAACGAGGCGACGATCATCCGCACCCGGTTGTGCATGTACGCCTCCTCGCGCAACTGGCGCATCCCCGCGTCGACGATTGGGTAGCCCGTCTCGCCGTTCTTCCAGGCCTGTACCGCCTCGGGGTCGTTCTCCCACTTGATCTCGTTCTCGTAGCTCTTGTAGTTGTTCGTGACCACGTCGGGGCGGTCCCAGAGCACCTGCGTGTAGAACTCCCGCCAGGCCAACTGGTCCTGATACTCGTGAACAGACTCGGCGGCCGCCTCGTCGGGTGCACGCTCGCGGGCGGCCTCTGTCCGTTCGTACACCTCCCGGACGCCGATGAGTCCGTACGTGAGATAGCCCGAGAGCCGCGAGGTGCACCGGTCGGCCGGGTAGTCCCGCCGGTCGTCGTACCGGTAGATACCGGACTCGCAGAACGCTTCGAGACGCTCGCGTGCCCGCTCCGTGCTGGCCGTCGGAATCTCGGCCTCGGGTTGCTCGAACCCGAGGTCGGCCAGCGTCGGAACCGCCCCGAGCAGTGACTCGCCCGCCGCCGTCCCGTCGAGGTGACCGTTCACCGTCGCCAGGTCCGCCTCGTCGGGGGGGTCCGCCGGCGGTTCCTTTTTGCGGTCGTGCCACTTCTTCGAGAAGTATGTGAACACCTTGTACGGGTCGCCGGCGTTGGTGGTGATGGTGCCAGGCCGGTGGTGGACCCCCTGGTGCTCGGCGTGCCGGTCGACCCCCGCGTCTGCGAGTGCCTGCCGGACCGCCGCGTCGCGCTCGCGGGCCAGTCCCGAGTAGTCGGCCGCCCACGTCACCAGGTCCGCGTCGAGTTCGCCGGCGATGTCGGGAACCACCGTCTCCGGGGCGCCGCGCGCGATGAACAACTCGCCACCGCGCTCGCGGTAGCCCGCCCGCAACGACTCGAGCCCGTCGAGGAGGAACGCCAGTCGCGGCGGGGCAGCCTTGTCGAGCACCGCCGGGTCGAACACGAACAGTCCGACCACAGGTGTCTCCGATGCCGGCCCCTCTACGCCACGCCCGACCAGAGCGGGGTTGTCGGCGAGTCTGAGGTCCTGCCGATGCCAGTGTATCCGCATACCCGTCCCAAGGTCTCCACCCACTTCAGTGTGCTACCAAACGTGGACCCGCCACGCCGACGACGAACGGTGTGTCTCACGGGTGCCCGACAGCAGGGCCGACACCGACGGGACCGTCGACCTGTCGAGTTCGGATGCACAAGGCGTAGTTACGAGGGTCCCGGAGAGACGCGGTATGCTCGAGTTCAGCCGTGACGCGTACGACGATATCGTGTACCACGCGTACTCCGGTGGCGACGAGGAGGTCTGTGGTGTCCTCGCCGGCGAGTACGGGAGCACCGAGAGCCGCGTCCTGCGGGCGAGAGCGGCCGAGAACGTCGCGGAGACGCCACAGATACGCTACCGGATCGACCCGGCAACGCAGTTCGAGATCGTCGAGACCGTCGAGAGCGACGGCCTGGAGGTGGTCGGGTTCTACCACTCACACCCCACCGGACCGGCGGAACCGAGCGAGACGGACCGCGACCGGGCGACGTGGCCGGACCGCTCGTACGTTATCTGTGCACTCGACGGCTATCCGTTCGTCGGGTCGTGGCGCTACCGGGACGACGACGGGTTCGAACAGGAGACTGTCTCGGTTCGGGAACAGGCGGCGACGGTCCCGTGAGCGCACCCGGTGCACGCGAGCGGCGGGTCGAACGGATCAAGTACTCGACCGGCGGTCGCGGTCAGTCGCCGACCTCGGCCTCGGGTTCCTCGGTCCCGTGGTCGATGGCACAGGACGCCGAGTAGTCGACATCGTGGACAGACTCGATCGCCGGGTCGTGACCACAGACGGGGCAGTCGTCCTGTTTCGGAATCTCGACCCGGTCGAACTCCATGTCGAGGGCGTCGAAAAACAGCATCGACCCGTCGAGAGAGTCGCCGGCCCCGATGATCTGTTTCACCGTCTCGGTTGCCTGGAGCGACCCGACCGTTCCGGGGAGCACGCCGAGAACGCCCGCGGTGGCGCAGTTCGGGACCATGCCTGCCGGTGGTGCCTCGGGAAACAGACACCGGTAGCAGGGTGAGTCCTCGCCGCCGGCGAACGTGGTCACCTGTCCCTCGAACTTGAAAATCGAGCCGTGCGAGAACGGAACCCCCGCGAGCGTGCAGGCATCGTTGACCAGGTACCGCGTCGCGAAGTTGTCTGTCCCGTCGACGACAAAGTCGTACGGCGCAATGAGGTCGTCGATGTTGTGTGTCTCCACCCGCGTTTCGTGTCTGTTTACCGTCACGTCGGGGTTGAGCTCCGCCACGAACTCCGCGGCGGAGTCGACCTTCGTCCGGCCGATGTCGTCGTCACCGTGGATGATCTGTCGCTGGAGGTTCGAGCGCTCGACGACATCGTCGTCGGCGACGCCGAGCGTGCCGACACCTGCCGCCGCGAGATACTGAATGATGGGTGACCCGAGTCCACCGGCCCCGAGGACCAGTACCTCCGCATCGAGCAGTGACTTCTGTCCCTCCGGGCCGACATCGTCCATGATGATGTGCCGGGAGTATCTGTCGAGCTGTGTCGCGTCGAGATCGAGACCGCTCATACACACCGGAGGGCTGTTTGCTGTATAACACCGACGCTCCGGAGAAATACTGCCGTTACCTCGGATACGCCGGAGACCACCGGTATGTCGCGTGCAGTTCTCGCCTGGATGCACCAGGCGGCGGTCGTGTGACGAGCCTGTACCGCTCGGTCGTGTACGGCCAGCACACGGCCGGTTGCCGCCTGCGCGTGGTTTTTGTTTCCGACGCCCCGAACCCGACTATGCCCACAGTCAAGATTCCGGCCGTCCTGGCGGGCGGGTCAGGCACGTCGACAGTTACCGTCGAGGGAGACACACTGCGTGAACTCCTCGACAACCACGCCGACGAGCACGGGCCCGAACTCAGGGACAGTGTCGTCGAGAACGGCGACATAAAGGAGTTCATCAACGTCTACATCGACGGCACACCGGTCGAGGAACTCGACAGCGAACTCGACAGCGACGCACAGATTCGCGTCATCCCCGCAGCGAGCGGTGGCCGACAGGCCCACCCAGGGGTCGTGGAACACCGTCGGCGGGTTCACTCCCCGTCGGGGCTGTAGTTGGGTGCCTCGTCGGTGATGACGACGTCGTGGGGGTGGCTCTCCTGCTGTCCGGCTGGGGAGACGCGGACGAACTTGGCGCGTTCCTTGAACGCGGGAATCGAGGCGGCACCGACGTATCCCATTCCGGACTGCATCCCGCCGACGAGCTGGTGGAGTTCGGAGGCCAGTGTCCCCTTGTAGGGGGTCGCGGCCTCGACACCCTCTGGGACGAACTCCTCGCCCTCGTCTTTGAGATAGCGGTTGCCGTCGCCCGACTGCATCGCGCCGACACTGCCCATGCCGCGGTACTGCTTGTAGCGCTTGCCGTTCATCGTGATGACCCGGCCGGGGGCCTCGTCGGTGCCCGCGAGGTACGAGCCGAGCATCACGGCGTCCGCGCCGGCGGCGACGGCCTTGATCGCGTCACCGGAGTACCGGATGCCGCCGTCCGCGATGACGGGCACGTCGTGCTGGCTGGCGACGTCGGCGACCTGTGCGACGGCGGTGATCTGTGGCATCCCCGCGCCGGTGACAACCCGCGTCGTACAGATCGAACCCGGACCGATACCCACCTTGATGCCGTCGGCGAAACCGACGACCTCCGCGGCCGCTTCGCGGGTTCCGACGTTCCCGACGACGACGTCGGCCGACACCGCGTCGGTGATGGCGCGTGCGCTCTCGATGACACTCCGGTTGTGGGCGTGGGCACAGTCGATAAAGAGCACGTCGACACCCGCCTCGTCGGCGGCGAGCGCCCGGTCACGCTCGCCCGGGCCGACAGCCGCGCCGACCCGGAGCGCCCCATCGCGGTCCCGGGCGGCGTCGTCGTACTCCCGGCGCTGGAGGATGCCCTGCATCGTCACCAGCCCCACCAGCCGGTTCTGGTCGTCGACCACCGGGACACGCTCTATCTTGTGCTCGTACATCCGCTCGAACGCCTCCCGGGCGGTCACGTCCTCGGGCACGGTGACCACCTCGTCGGTCATCGCCGTCCGGACCGCGTCGGTCTCGTCGACCTCCAGATGTGGGCGGACGTCGGTCGACGAGATGATACCGAGCACCTCGTCGTCGGCGTCGGTGACCGGTGCCCCGCCGACACCCTCGCGCTCCATCATCTCGTCGGCCTGTCGAACGGTCGTCCCCGGGTCGACTGTCACCACGTCGTCGAACGGGATGATCAGTTCGTCGGCCCGCTTGACGCGGGTGATCTGGTCGACCATCTCCTCGACCCCCATGTTCCGGTGGAGGACCCCCATCCCGCCGTTGCGTGCCATCGCCACCGCCGTCTCGCTCTCCGTGACGGTGTCCATCGCCGCCGAGACGATGGGGATAGTGAGTTTGACGTTCTTCGAGACACGCGTCGTCGTGTCGGCCTCGTCAGGTTCGACCGAACTCTCCTGTGGCTTGAGCAGTACGTCGTCGAAGGTGAGCGCTTCGGGTACACGAAGTCGCTCCGAGAATCGCCCCTGGTTGTTCTCCATGTAAACGGTCAGGTCGGAATCCTCAAAAGGATTGCGAGACGACCGGTAACGGCCCGACGACGGCGTATCTCGACCCCGAACTGATCCCGCGAAGATACCGGTCACGTCTCCTGCAGGTCCGGACCCGCCCCCGGTGTCGGCGAGACGAGCACGCCGACCCGTGTTCGACCGTTTTGAGCGACCCTCTCAGAGGATACCCGGTACGCCAAAGGCCCGCGAGATGTACCAGGTTCCCGAATCCTCGACGAGCGAGACGTTGATCTCGGCTCTTGCGGTCCCGTCGAGAAACTCGAACGTGTCATCGGACCCACCGAGACTGTCGGTGTCGATGGCGGCAACCACCGTGACCTGTGTCCACTCGCCGACGGTATCCGGGTCGATATCGCCCCCGAGTGAGAGCGCGTTCTCGCCGGCCGTGGCGTTCTCGATATCGGTGACCCGGTACCGGACGTACGAGTCCTCGACCGACGGCGTGATCTGCTTGAATCCGTCGAGTCGACCGTTCTCCTCGAGAAACGACTCGTAGTCCTGTCCCGTGGTGCCGAACCGCGAGCGCTCGTGGAACAGCGCCCCCGCGGCCGTCCAGTCGTTGTCCGCGAGCGCCCGGACGTACTCACCCGCCACGGCCGTCGGGCCGCCGTCCCCGCCGACGAGGGTCCCGACACCTGCGAGAACCCCGCCCCACCCCAGACTGGCGACTGCCGCGCCGACGACACCGCCCAACAGCACCTGCCGCCTGTCGAACCTGGCCTCGCTCTCCGCTGTCGCCAACTCCCGCTCCTGCTCCGTCCGGTCTAGCGGTTCCGTTTCGTCGTCGGACGACACGGGACCGGACTCGGCGTTTCGGGAATCCGGGGAGAGCGGGTGACCCGAACCGAGGTCGCGGCGCCACGACTCGGTGTCGTCGTCCGGCGTCCCCTCTGCCTGGTGGTCGCGGCTGTCGTCCATGTGCGACTGTCACTCTGCTGTCGACAAAAGCCCGTCGCACGGTCTCGACCCCGTGTCGTGTGGGGTCACGTCTCACGCAAGGGATTTATTACATCCAGTCAAAATAAGACTATGCACTCCGCCGACCCCACCAGCGGACGCAGTGTTCGTCAGACGCTTCGCGGTCGCGATGGCGCGAACACACAAAAGTGGGGGATGTGCTTCAATACACTTCGAAACCGGTGGTTCCGGTTTCGTGGCACCTCAACGGAGTCGACGGGCGCTCGCGGCAGGCGTCCATCCCAGTGCCCACAGGCCACGGGTGAGGGCCGTCCGTAGCCTGCATGAGTAGTTCACAGCATCCGGTCGCCCTCTCCATCGAGCAACGGGTGAGTTCGTCGACCCGGTTGCTTGCGGTGGTGATGTGCCTGCCGCTCGTGGACGGTGTCTTCGTCGCGGTTGTTCTGGGCGGTGCACTGAACACGCTCGCGGGTATCGTCGAAGTCGGTCTCCTCGTGTTCGCCGGGAGCGCGACCGTGGCGGTGATTCTCGCGGAGATGGACGAGAGCCCACGCGAGCAGATGCGTATCGTGCTCGGTGTCGGGGCGGTGGTCGTCGTCGGGGCGGCCCTCCAGGCGGCGTTCGCGCCGACGGTCGAGAGCCTGCTCGACATGGCGGTGTTCGAGCGGTTCGCCGCGCTCGTGGTGCTCGGGGTGGCCGCCTCCACCGCGAGCGCACGTCTCGACGAGTACCTGCCCGGCCCGCTCGTGATTCTCGGGTTCGGACTGGTCGCGAGCGCACACCCCGCCGAGGCGTCGGTAGCGGTCCAGGCGGACCCCGCGCTGGTCGCCCGGGCGGTTGCCGCGGCGAGCGTGGGCGTGCTGGCGGCGCTCGCGGTGGCGGCCACGAGCCAGTGGCTGCGCGCCGTCGTCGAGATCGACCGGTTCCGGTTCGGCAGTGCGGTCGCGCTCGGTGTGCTCGCGCTCTCTATCGGCGGACTCGTCCCGTCGACTGCGCCGCTCGCGCTCGCGGTCCTGCTCGTGACCGCCCTGCTCGCGTTCGACCCCGACGAGACAACCGAGTCCGAACCCGATGTCGAACCGTTTCCCGACGGCGGGAGCGAGTCGCCGGTCACGGACGACGCCGACAGCCCGGACGCCACAACCGCCGACGGTGAGGCCGGTAACGAGGCCGCCACGACGGGACGACCACCCTGGTTCTGACCGGTCCCCGGACCGTAACCGGACGACGCCGGTCGTTTCTGACACTGGACAGACGACACCACCCGTCACGGCCACGATACCGGGGCCGTCTAGCAACTTTTAACCCCACGAACGGGATAGATAATCACAAGATGACGAGCAACAAGATTCTTGGCATCGACCTGGGGACGACGAACAGCGCCTTTGCGGTGATGGAGGGTGGCGACCCGGAGATCATCGTCAACAGCGAGGGCGAGCGGACGACGCCCTCGGTGGTCGCGTTCCAGGATGGTGAACAGCTCGTCGGCAAGCCCGCGAAGAACCAGGCGGTTCAGAACCCCGACAACACCGTCGAGTCGATCAAGCGCCACATGGGCGAGGAGGACTACTCCGTGGCGCTCGACGGCGAGGAGTACACGCCCGAGCAGGTCTCGGCGATGATCCTCCAGAAGATAAAACGCGACGCCGAGGACTACCTGGGCGAGGAGATCGAGCGGGCGGTCATCACGGTCCCCGCGTACTTCTCGGACCGCCAGCGACAGGCAACAAAGAACGCCGGCGAGATCGCCGGGTTCGAGGTCGAGCGCATCATCAACGAGCCGACGGCCGCGGCGATGGCGTACGGTCTCGACGACGAGTCGAGTCAGACGGTGCTCGTCTACGACCTCGGCGGGGGAACGTTCGACGTCTCTATTCTCGAACTCGGCGGCGGTGTCTACGAGGTGGTCGCCACGAACGGTGACAACGACCTCGGCGGTGACGACTGGGACCGGGCCATCGTGGACTGGCTGGCCGACGACTTCCAGCAGGAACACGGTATCGACCTCCGGGACGACCGGCAGGCGCTCCAGCGACTGTTCGACGCCGCCGAGGAGGCGAAGGTGGAGCTGTCGAGTCGCAAGGAGACCACCGTCACGCTACCGTTCATCGCGGCCGACGACGACGGTCCAAAGGACCTCGAGGCGTCACTCACCCGCGCGAAGTTCGAGTCACTGACCGCCGACCTCGTCGACCGCACGGTCGACCCGACCGAGCAGGCGCTGTCCGACGCCGGTCTCACGAGGACCGACATCGACGAGGTCATCCTGGTCGGTGGCTCCACGCGGATGCCGATGGTGCAGGACAAGGTGGAGGACCTCACCGGGCAGGAGCCGAAGAAGAACGTCAACCCCGACGAGGCGGTCGCG
>CAYZGA010000114.1:0-8137 GCA_964477945.1 uncultured Halobacteriales archaeon | reverse complement strand
GCTTCACGCCCTCGCGCAGCGCCTGCCGGAGCACCGTCTCGGTCTGGGGCATCGCCCCCTCGACGGCGTCGACGACCACGAGCGCCCCGTCGACGGCACGCATCGCACGGGTCACGTCGCCGCCAAAGTCGACGTGGCCCGGCGTGTCGATGAGGTTGATGAGGTGGTTGGTCCCCTCGTACTCGTGGGTCATCGAGACGTTTGCCGCGTCGATCGTGATACCGCGCTCCTGTTCGTCCTCCTCGGTGTCCATCGCCAACTGCTCGCCCGCCGTCTCGTTCGAAATCATCCCTGCCCCCGCCAACAGGTTGTCTGTGAGCGTCGTGTTGTGGACCACGAGCCCCTCACAGACGAAGTTGCGGTGTTCCTGGACACCGAAGTCGTAGACGTACTCCCGTTCTGTCCGCTCGATAGAGTCGACCTCGACAAACGACGAGTCGGCCTTTGCGAGCCCCTGGAGTCGGCTGACCCGGATGTCGTCGTCGGTATCGAGCGCGGCGAACCGGTCGGCGATGCGGCCGAGCGAGAGCTTCGTCAGTCCGGTGTGGCCGCTCTCGTAGCTGTCGTACGCGGGGAACACGTCAGTCTGTGCCGCGCCGAGATCGGTTCGAATCTCGCGGAGTTTCTCACCGGAGACCGGCACCCTGTCGACAGCCGCGGACGTCGCACTCGCGAGCAGGTCCTCGAACCGTCGCTGTTTGTCCGTTACCTCGAACCCGACCTCGCGGAAGTGTTCGAGTGAGAGTTGGCCGGAGATGTACAGCGTGTCTGTCGCCCGGTTGAGCTTGGAGGCGACATCGAACTGGTAGAGGAGCAACTGGAGGTCCTCGAGCATCCCGACACTCGCGGAGGAGACCGACACCGCCGACCGGTTCGCCTCGACAGTGCCGTCGGCGTCCATGTACCCCCGGACGAACGCGGCAGTCAGGTCGCGGTCGGCGGCGAACACGAGGTCGGGAACCCGGATCGACGCGGACTTGTCGGTCGAGGGGTAGTCGAAGACGGCCTGCAGGAGCTTCGTGAACGTCTTGCCCCCGAGTTCGATGCGGTCGCCGCGGCCGTCGAACTCGCGGACAGTCGGGTCGAGTCCGAGGGTGGCGGCGTGGCGCTCGACGGCGGCTTTCACGTCAGCACTGTTGTTCGTAACGTTCCCTTCACAGTCACCATCGCCGAAGAACAGCCCGGCGAGGTAGTAGATGCCGTCGAGGCTCTCGGGGAGGTCAAGCGCAAGCGAGGAGTGTTCGCCACGCCGGTCGGTCCCGCGGTAGTTGAGCGAGTCGACGTTCGCGTACAGCTCCGCCAGGTCGATACCGAACGCCTCGCAGACGTTGACGATGTCACGCAGTCGGAACTGTCCGCGCCAGATAGCGTGGTCGAAGGAATCGCGCTGCAGGTCGGAGTCGGCAGCATCGTAGAGGTCTGCCCGGTCGTAGCTATCGATTCGCTCGGCAAACGATTCGGTGACATCGACGTAGAACCCGTAATCGGTAGCGAGGCGTCGAAGCAGGGCCGCCGTGTGGTCGCCCGCTGGCTCCACGGGTGTCCGGCGTGCGCCGACGACCGTCTCGCCGGGTTCGAGTTCGTCAGCCCGTCTGAACTCTGTGACACCGTCCACAGTCAGTACGAGATATCGGTGTTCCGGAGTCGTCGTGATGCGGTGGCCGTTCGAGGTCTCGACGGTCACGAGCGGCTGGTCGGTCTCACGTCGACACGCGTAATCGACATCCGCCCGTACCGTCTCGCCGGTCGTCCGGTCGAACGAGACCACCTCGACCGGTTCGGTGGGGGTGTACGCCTCGCCGTCGTCGGGGGCTGGCTCACCCGATTCACTGATGCGCTCGAACAGTGTCCGTGCATCGAGAACACGGCCATCGGCCATCGACACCCGGGCGTCACCACTCACACACTTTCCGTGGTCGACGTGAGCGGCAATCGCAATATTCCGGATGTTCTCCGGACTGTCCATCAGCGTCTCGCACTCCTGTACGATTTTTTTTCGTCGGCCCATTATTACAACCGTCTACCGGCAGGAGGGGCAAAAGGATACTGTTTCCAGACGCCTCTCCCGGCTACCCATCGTGAGAGCGGTGATCCTCGGCGCTGTGCCGCGTGACTCCCGTCACGGTTGATTCGGCGGGACCAGCAACGGCACGGGACTGTGACCCGTCGGGAACGACCCCGTCGACGGCGGTCGTGCCGACACTGGCGGGCCGAACTGTGCCGGTCCGACACGAGTCCTCCCGGCCGAACTCACAGTCTCCCGAGACCTCTAACACCCCCAGTCTCGGAGGTGGAACACCCCAAACAACACCGGGCTATCCGTGGCCCGTCCTCCGAATGTGGAACGAAATTTCAACGGAGTTTAAATAGATGTTAGCCGATTTTTGAAAAATATCTTTTACTAACGGTCTCCACGGGCTAGTTGCATGGACGACAGCAGTACGCGACGCAACTTCCTCCGCGTCGCAGGTGGTAGTACAGTGGTCGCGCTCGCCGGGTGTCTCGGCGGCGGCGACGGTGACGACGGCGGTAACAACAGCCAGGATGGCGGTAACGGCATGGACGATGGCGGAAACAACACTGATGATGGCGGTAACGGCATGGACGATGGCGGTAACGGCATGGACGGCGGTCCGGTAACGTTCACCGTCAGAATCGAGAACACGGCACCGACAGATTTCTACAGCAGCGAGGCCGCCACGGGTGGACAGATCTGGCTGACACCCGGCGCGTGGGCGGTCCACACGGGCGAGAATCCCATCTTCACGACCGGTGAACCGGCCTCTATCGGACTGGAGGCACTCGCCGAGGCCGGCCCACCGGGCGGGTTCGAGGGCGAACCCGGACTGGTCGACGAGTTGCCGGACGCCGACGGCGTGGTCTCCTCGGGTGCGTACACGCCCGAGAACACGGTCGCCGACCCGAACGACCCGATGGGCGAGGTACCGGGCGCACCGCCGGTCGCGCCCGGCGGGGCCTTCGAGTTCGACATCGAGGCCGAACCCGGGCAACGGCTCTCCTTTGCATCGATGTACGTTCCCTCGAACGACCGCTTTGTTTCGCCGGCGTCGGGTATCGACCCGTTCGACGACGACGACAACCCCGTCGAGGGCGACGTAACCGACGACGTGGCGCTGTTCGATGCCGGCACCGAGGTCAACGGGAGCCCGGTCTCCGACCCGACCGGCGCACCACGGCAGGGTAACAACGGCGGCCCAGCCGCCGGTGCGACCGAGGGTGTCGTCCACCCGCTCTCGGAGATCAGCGACGGGTTCGACTACCTCGGTGCCGACGAGTTCGTGTCGGTGACCGCGACACCGGAGAGTTCGGGCACGTTCACCATCCGACTGGAGAACACCGCTCCGACTGACTTCTACAGTAGTGACGCGGCGACCGGGGGAGCGGTCTGGCTCACGCCCGGCGCGTGGGCGGTCCACACGGACGAGAATCCCATCTTCACGACCGGTGAACCGGCCTCAATCGGGTTAGAGGCACTCGCCGAGGCCGGCCCGCCAACCGGGTTCGAGGGCGAACCCGGACTGGTCGACGAGTTGCCGGACGCCGACGGCGTGGTCTCCTCGGGTGCGTACACGCCTGCGGACACGGTCGCCGACCCGAACGACCCGATGGGCGAGGTGCCGGGCGCACCGCCCGTCGCCCCCGGCGGTGCCTTCGAGTTCCAGGTCGAGGCCGAACCCGGGCAACGGCTCTCCTTTGCCTCGATGTACGTTCCCTCGAACGACATCTTCGTCTCGCCGTCCGCCGGACTGGAGCTGTACGACGGCGACGACAACCCCGTCGACGGCGAGTTGACCGGCGACGTGGCGCTGTTCGATGCCGGCACCGAGGTCAACGGGAGCCCGGTCTCCGACCCGACCGGCGCACCCCGGCAGGGCAACAACGGCGGCCCGGCCGCCGGTGCAACCGAGGGGGTCGTCTACCCGGTCGGCGAGATTAACGACGCCTTCGAGTACGCCAGCGTGAGCGATACCCTCCAGGTGAGCCTGGAGCCGCAGTAGTCCAGGTGAGCCTGGAGCCGCAGTAGTCGTCTGACGTTCTGACAGGATTTCCCCCGACGGGTTGCGGACGCGACCCCGGGACGGGTCCCCGCGGTCGACTCCCCCGGTCTCTGCACGGAGAGCGACTCGGGTAGCGGGAGAGTCCGGCGGGAGCGTGGCAGGCGCCACGTATAAGCGCCACCCGTTCCTTGTGTCGGACATGAGAATCAGGGACGCACTCGCCGGCGTGGCCGGCACAGTCGGCGCGACAGTGCTGGCAAACCGGTATCTCAGGTCGAGCGGTCGGGCGTTCGAGCCGTTTCTCGGCGGGGAGCAGGGCAGTTACCGGTGGCGAGGGTTCGACGTCAGCTACACCGAGATGGGTGACCCCGAGGACCCCGACGTGTTGCTGTTGCACGGAATCAGCGCGGCGGCGTCGAGCCACGAGTTCCACCGCATCGCGGGACCGCTGAGCGAGGACCACCACGTCATCGCGCCGGACCTGCCAGGGTTCGGCCACTCCGACCGGCCACCGCTGCTGTACTCGGCGTCACTGTACGAGACGTTCGTCACGGACGCAATCGCCGACCTGACCGATGAGCCGCTGGTCGTGGCGTCCTCGCTGACGGGGTCCTACGCGGCCACCGCCGCCGAGGAGGTCGGGGTCGACCGTCTCGTGCTGGTCTGTCCGAGCGACTCGACCGGTGACGGTCGCCGTGCGTGGCTCCGCGGACTGCTTCGCTCACCTGTTGTCGGCGAGGGACTGTTCAACCTCATGGTCAGTCGGGGCGGTATCCGGTATTTCAACACCGACCACGGCTACTACGACCCGGCTGCGCTGTCCGAAGAGGTGATCGAGTACGAGTGGCAGACCGCACACCAGCCCGGCGCGCGGTTCGCACCGGCTGCCTTTGCGGCGGGCTTTCTCGACCCGGAGACCGATGTCGAGGACGTGCTCGCCGCCCTCGACATCCCGGTGACGCTCGTCTGGGGGCGCAACAGCGACCTGACACCACTGGAGGAGGGCCGCGCCATCGCCGAGGTGGGTGACACCGACCTCGTCGTGTTCGACCAGGCGAAGCTCCTGCCACACGTCGAACACCCCGAGGCGTTTCTCGACGTGCTCCGCGACGGCGTGGCTGTCGAACCCTGATGTCGGCGGTGGGTCGCCCCGGATACAACCGACTGGCCGTCGGTTCAGAGCGGTTGCTCTGTCTCCGGAGGGTCGTGGTGAACAGAGCGGTCGGCGGGTCGACAGTATGACGAGCGACGCCGGACGGGAGCGTACGACGGCAGCGGGGAGCGCGACTCGAAGACAGCGGCTCTAGACCCGGCGAGTCACTCCGGGACGACGTCGGCCTGCTTGCGGGTGATGTAGCCGGCGATACGGTTACGGACGCCCTTCGACTCGACGTTCGTGAGTTCGATGACGAGTTCCTTGTTGTGCTCGAACTCCGGGCCGAACGCGTCCGGGTACTCTTCGAGCAGTGTCGTCGCTGTCTTCTTTACGTATGCGGGCTTGATAGCCATGTAACCGAACGTAGCCGGGTGCGTCCCTAAAATGATTCGATACTGTCGGTCACGAATCGTGTGGACGGCGACAGACGGGCGTGACGGCGAGACGAGGGGGTGCAGGTGTCGGGCGGTGGTGACCCCGACAGTCGACCCGGGGGGCCGTGGCGACTATGTGCATCGAGCGCGAACGCCCGGCGATGACAGAGCAACTGTACCTGCCCGACGCCGACGACGTGACGACGTTCACGGCGACGGTGACGGAGGCGACCACGGAGTACATCGTTCTCGACGGGACGTACTTCTACCCCGAGGGTGGGGGCCAACCCGCCGACACCGGCCGCATCGAGTGGGATGGTGGCCGCGCGAGGGTCGGTGACGTCAGAAAGGACCACGGCGACATCCACCACGTCGTCGACGAGATGACGGGAGACCCACCGGCGGCGGGCACAGAGGTAGCGGGCCACATCGACGAGCAGCGCCGGGCGAACCTCACGCGGATGCACACCGCACAGCATGTCGTCTCCCGTGTCGTCTTGGACGAGTACGGCGCGACGACGGCGGGTAATCAGGTCCACGCCGACCGGTCGCGCATCGACTTCGAGCCGGTCTCGTTCGACGAGAGCGACGTCGAGCGCATCGAACGGCTCTCGAACGAGGCCATCGAGCGGGACCTGGCGGTTCGAAAGGAAAACCGGGACCGCGAGACCGTCGAGCGCGAGGTCGACGAGGGCCGGGCGCTGCTCGACCTCATCCCCGATTCGGTCGACCCACTCCGTGTCGTCGAGATCGAGTCGTTCGACATGTGTCCCTGCGGCGGCACCCACGTCGACAGTCTCGGCGAGGTCGGCCGGGTCTCCATCATCGACCGGACCTCGAAGGGTGCAGACACCGAGCGAATCGAGTTCGAACTCGATGAACCGGTGCACTGAGTCGAACCGACTCTCGTTCGTGGAACGCCGATAGCAGTCAGTTCCCATCGCCGAGTCGGACCGGTTCTCGTGAAACGCCGGTGACGTTCGGGCCACATCGCCGGGTTGGGCCGGTTCCCGTGGCCGACGGCGGCCAGTCCCCGTCGGTGGGTCGGGCCGCGGGCGGTCAGGCCCCGTCGCTGAGTCGCTCGTATCGCTCGACAAAGGCGTCCCGGCAGGACGAACAGCAGAAGTGGTAGCTGTCGCCGTCGAGGCGCTCGCGCTCGCCGTCGCTCCCGACGCGGTTGCCACACTCGACACACTCGGGGGCGAGTTCCGGGTGGTCGAACCGCGGTGTCCAGACCGACTCCGAGAGCAAGCGCACGTCGTAGTCAGTGACCGCGTCCGTCGGGAGTCGGTCGGCGAGAAACCCTCGCACGTCCTCGGCGACCACTGTGCAGACCACCGTCTCGTCGGCGGTCAGAAACAGGTACTCGACGTGGTCGGTGTCGGCGAGCGCGTCCCGGACCCGGGTTCCGTCGCCGGGTGCCGCCCGGACCGTCACCAGCGCCGCCGTTCCCTCGCGGAGCATATCGCGGTCGATGTCGGCGGTGAACCGCCGGATGACACCCAGTTCCTGCAGACGGTCCACCCGGTCCGACACCGCCGGCGCGGAGAGGTCGACCTGCGCGGCGATGTCGCTGTAGGGGCGCCGACCGTCCTCGATGAGCATCCGGACGATCTCGCGGTCTGTCTCGTCGAGTCCGCGCACGCCTCTCTCTCGTGGCGAGTCGGCAAAACGTCTTGTGCCCCGCGGCGCGGGACGACCCCGCGGCGGAAGTCAGACCTCACGTTGCTCCTCGGCCGGAACAAAGATGTCCTCGATGTCACAGTCGAAGTACCGCGCCAGCGCGAAGGCGAGTTCGAGCGACGGGTTGTACCGGCCCGTCTCGACGGCGTTTATTGTCTGTCGGGTCACGTCGACGGCGTCGGCAAGTTCCGCCTGCGTGATGTCGTACCGCGCCCGCCAGACCTTCAGATTGTTCTCTACTTCCATGGCTCCGGACTGCGTGCGAGCCACCACTCGATGCTCCAGTAGACGATACTGACACCAACTACCCCGTAGAACAGCGTGACCGCCGGCAGGTCGACGCCGATAGACTCGACCAAAAAGAAGTACAGCATGACCACCCACGCCAGCAGGACGTACGCGTACCAGCCGGCCCTGTAGTTCAGTTGCTCGTACCGCTCGTCGGTTGTCTTCGGGAACCGCAGATACGCCGGGCCGACCCACAGTATCGGGGTGAAAAACACCGCCGTGGCCAACACGACGAGTGCCACCGCAAGCGGGTCCGACTCGACCACGAGCGCTGCAAGCACCAGCACGACGAACACACCACTCACCGCGAGCTGCACCGGGAGTGAAGGTCCCTTGTCCATGTGTATAGGTTCTTTTCCATTGTGTCTTAGTTCTTTTGCACCGGTCGCGCGGCACACCCGGTTCTCACCGGTCGGCAGGTATGCTGTGTGTAGTGTGTCGGGGAGTCACAGACGGATTGGGCAGGCCACCGAACGCAGGGCAGACGTGGCGGACAGGCGGGTCACTCGGGAGACAACAGCAGTGGCGGCGGGTCCCCGGACACAGAACGGTCGTGATGCCAGCGGGTCAGGCCGGACCGTTCGGGGCGGGTTCCTCGGCAGGTTCGACGCGGATGG
>CAYZGA010000113.1:0-8339 GCA_964477945.1 uncultured Halobacteriales archaeon | reverse complement strand
GGTTCAAATCCCGCCTCGGGCGCTCCTGCGAGTTCGACCCACCGCAGAGTCCCGTCTCTACGGTCCGCTCGAGGTTGGCCGACGCCGGGCGAGACACGACAGTCACACACTCGACCCCCGTCGCAGCTATCTCACAGACGTCGACCGTCGTTGTGCCTCAGTTTTACAAAGACCCGGTGTGTGGGGACCCCGGTAGATACGAACCGGTCCGAGCAGCCAGGGATTGGGTCTGACTGCCCCCGAGGGGTCACGTCCCGCCTCGCCTCACGTCGCCGATCGGTCCTCGCTCCACAACCGGTCACCCACTCGCAGAACCTGCCGGTTGCTGGTTTCCGTTGCCCGGCAACCGGGCAGAGACCACCGAGACCGTCCCGTCCCCGAGTCCGACTCACACGGTGATACCGGCATCGCCCGTGTCTACAGGCTGAGCAGGCCGAGTGCCTCGGGGTCGTTCGGAAGACACAGTCCTCCGTGATGAACGTTGGACACCGTCTAACGAACCTGCGAGGGGGCAATGCCCGCGAGCAACTGACGAGAGACGGAGTCTCTCGAATCATTTGTCCCCGAGGTACTACACACACTGCGTGACAGCTCTCGTTTGACCGTGCTGGCGTGTGCCGTATGCCGACAGCGACTCCGGTCCCGGCGCGGGCGGGGTCGTGGCGACCGTGCAACAGTATAAATCCGACCAGCCCCGACAGCGGAGTATGGAGTGTACGGTAACGGTCGTACCGGAGGCAGGACTCCACGCTCGCCCGGCCTCGGAGTTCGTGCGAACAGCCGGTCAGTTCGAGGCCGAAGTGTCGGTCGGACGTGCCGAGGACGACCGTGACAGTCTGGTCAGTGCCGACAGTATGCTCGCCGTGACCGGTCTGAACATCGACCACGGGGAGTCGGTTCGCATCGTCGCCGAGGGACCGGAGGCGGCCGCCGCCGTCGGCGCGCTCGAGGCAGTCCTGACGGCACCACTCGACAACGGGAGTGAGACGGCGTGAGGACGCTCACCGGGGTCGGCTGTACGCCGCTCGCCGGCGTCGGCACCGCCCGGTGGTACCGCCCCGGGGCGGCGCTGACACTCCCAGAGCGTCCCGACCCGAGCCAAGTCGAGCGACGCGAGGAGCACAAACGGTTCGAGACGGCACGGGACGAGGCACGGGCGGCCATAGAGAGGGCCGGCGAGCGGGCTGCCGACCGCGTCGGCCAGGATGAGGCGGCGGTGTTCGACGCTCACCGCGAGTTTCTCGACGACCCACAGCTCGTCGATGATATCGAAGCGGCCATCGAGAGCGGGACACCCGCCGAGCACGCCGTCGCCGACAGATTCGGGGACGCAATCACCCGATTCGAGGGGATCGAGGGGCGGATGGCCGAGCGTGCGGACGACCTCCGGGACGTCCGTGACAGGCTCCTGCGGGCACTGCTGGACGTCGACACCGTCGATCCCGGGAGCCTCCCGCAGGGAACGGTGTTGCTGGCCGAGCGGCTACGGCCGAGTGACACGGCGCGTCTGGACCCGGAAGCCGTGGCAGGTATCGCGACGACGACAGGGGGGCGAACGGCACACACCGCCATCATGGCCCGCGCCCTGTCGATTCCGGCTGTCGTCGGTCTCGGCGACAGACTCGACAGTGTCTCGGGTGAGACCGACGTGCTCGTTGACGGCGCGGCCGGCGAACTCGTGACGAACCCGACAGAGAGCCGCCGGGCGGCCGCCAGCGACCTGACCGCTCCCGTTCGGTCGGAGCGGGTCACAACCGTCGACGGCCGCGAGATACCGGTGGCTGCGAACGTCGGAACGCCGACGGCCATCGACGCCGCGAGCGACCGCGGGGCGGACGGGATCGGTCTCTTTCGGACCGAGTTGCTGTTTCTGGACCGCGCCGCGCCACCGGACGAGGACGAACAGTACGAGGCTGTCACTACCGCACTCGAACGCTTTCCGGACGACCGTGTCGTTGTTCGGACGCTGGATGTCGGGGGAGATAAGTCCGTTCCGTACCTGGATATCCCCGCCGAGACGAACCCGTTTCTCGGCCGGCGTGGCGTCCGCCTCTCGCTGGACGACCACGCCGAGTTGTTCGAGACGCAGTTGCGTGCGCTGTTGCGGGCGGCCGGCAGCGACCACGGCGACGGGCTCGCGGTTATGCTCCCGATGGTCTCCCGTGTCTCGGAGGTCGAGAGTGCCCGCGACCACATCGAGACAGTCGTCGCCGACCTCGCGGCGGAGGGGGTCGAACACGCGGTACCGGAACTGGGCGCAATGGTCGAGACACCCGCCGCCGCGGCGCTCGCCGGCGCGCTCGCACGCCGACTCGACTTTCTGAGTATCGGCACAAACGACCTCACCCAGTACGTGATGGCCGCCGACAGGGAGAGCGACGCCGTTGCCGACCTCCACGACCCGCGTCACCCGGCGGTACTCCGGACCATCGAGCAGACCGTGACCGCCGCACACGACGCCGGTGCCTGGGTCGGGATGTGCGGTGAGATGGCGGGTGACCCGGCGCTGACCGAACTGCTGGTCGGTCTCGGTCTGGACGAACTCAGTGCGAGTGCGACGACGATTCCGGCGATCAAGAACCGTCTGCGAAACACCGAAACAAAGACCGCACAGCGTCTTGCCGAGGAGGTACTCGCCTGTGACACACGCGCGGCCGTCCGGGAGATGCTCGCCGGCGCGGACGACTGAGTCCTCGAACACAACCCGACCGGCACACTGCGGGAGCGCACTACAGTTTGTCGACCGTGCGTGCAGCCTCGGCCTGTTCGCAGACCGACTCGATGGTTGCTGTCGGACTGGTCGCGGCAACGGCAGCGTTGACCGCGCCCTCGAGTACCGGTCCGTCGGCGATAACCGCCTCGGTGTCGCTGGTCTCGATCGCAACCTCTGTGTTCATCACCGCGCTACCGAGGTCGACCAGCACCACCACCCCGTCGCCGTCGTCGGCGGCCGCGAGCGCGGCCGCGATGTCGTCCGGAACGGTCCCGATGCCGCCCTGTCCGTCGCCGCCGACCGCCTCGATATGTGTGTCGCCACCCATCTCGGCGGCAACCTCGGCGACCCCCTCGGCCGCCCGCTCGCTGTGGGACACGACGACGAGTCCGACCATCACTCGTCCGTGTCCCCCGTCTCGGGTATCGTAGGCGAGGTGGCATCGGCTGTATCGGGAACGTCGAGGTCGAGATGTGTCTGTGCGGTCTCGGCCAGCGTCTCCAGAATAAACAGCGTGCTCGTCGCGCCAGGGTCCTGGTGACCGACCGACCGCCAGCCCAGATACGACGCCCGTCCCTTGCTCGCGCGGAGCGGGACAGTGAACGCGACACCGCGCTGTGCCGCGTCAATCGCCTTTGCCAGCGCCTCGCCCGGTGGCAGGTCGTCGGTCTCGATGGACTTTTTGAACGTGTGTACCGCCGGAACGAGCGCGTCGACCATCGTCTGGTCGCCGACCTCGGCGTCACCGCGGTCTTGGACCTTCTCCAAGTAGGTCTCCGCGAACGCGACGACACTCGCGCGGTCGATTCCCCCCTCGAGTTCGGCGGCGGCGAACACGAGTGACCCGCCGTAGAGCGGGCCGGACGCACCGCCAACCTCCGATAGCAGCGTCTTGCCCGTGGTCTTGACAACCGTTTCCGGGTCGGGGTCGTCCAACTCACCGACCGTCTCGGCTGCTACCGCCCAGCCTCGTGCCATGTTCCCACCGTGGTCGGCGTCACCGATGGCGGAGTCGAGGTCGGTGAGCCGTGTCCGCTCGGCCTCGAGTCGTTCGGCAACGTCCTCGACGGCGGTGACGACTGCGTGTCCTGCCTCGCTCATTGTGCCGTTAGCGCGGGTGTATCGACCGGCGCGTCAAACAACTCCTTCAGTTCCTCGTCGACGGCACAGACCGTTATCGAACAACCCGCCATGTCCAGTGAGGTCATGTAGTCACCGACCCAGGCGTCCCACGTCTCGAGGTCGTGCTCGCCGAGCAGTTCCTGAAGACGGTTGTTGACGACGAACAGTTCCATCAACGGCGTGGCACCCATTCCGTTCACGATGGTAACGACCTCCTGTCCCGCCGACAGGTCGAGGTCGGACAGCACCGACTCGGTCAACTCCTCGGTTATCTCGTCGGCGCTCATCTTCTCGGTCCGTTCGGTCCCCGGTTCGCCGTGGATACCGATGCCGAGTTCGATCTCGTCCTCACCCAGGTCGAACGTTGGTTCGCCCTTTTCCGGGGTCACACAGGAGGTGAGCGCGGTTCCCATCGTGCCGACGTTGTCGACAACCTTCTGTGCCACGCGCTGGACCTCATCGAGGTCGGCACCCGCGGCGGCCTTCGCGCCGGCGGCCTTGTGGACGAGAATCGTGCCACAGACCCCCCGCCGACCCGAGGTGTACAGCGAGTCCTCGACCGCGACATCGTCGTCGACGACGACCTTCGCGACCTCGGTCCCCGTCATCTCGACGAGTTCGATCGCCGTATCGAAGTTCATCACATCGCCCTCGTAGTTTTTCACCACCGCGAGAACACCGTCACCGGCGTCGCAGGCCTCGATGAGCGCCTCGAACTCGTCCGCGGTCGGCGACGAGAACACGTTACCCGCCGCCGCGCCGTCCAGCATCCCGTCACCGATGTAGCCCGCGTGCGTTGGTTCGTGTCCGCTACCACCGCCGCTGACGACGCCGACCGTCCCGTCTACCGGGGCGTCCTCGCGCACAACCACCTGCGTGTCCGGCAGGCGACGGAGTCTGTTGGGGTGCGCCGAGATCATCCCGTCGAGCATCTCGTCGACAACGTCCTCCGGGTCGTTGATTAGTTTCTTCATACTGCACCCTCATTATGAATCGTGATGGAAATAAACCTGTGCCCCACGTTGTCACACAGGGTGGGTCACGTGCCCGGCGGGACCGGTGGAGGGGGTCGGCTCAGAGTGTGAGAATCTGGTCGACACCAGCACCGTCGAGTGCGTCGTAGAGGTCGGGAAAACAGCCTACAGTCGTCCCGTCGACGACGTTTCGCGGCTCACAGCGCACACGGCCGCTCTCGTGTTCGCCGACCTGTTCGGCCAACCCGCGTCGGGTCGCACACTGATTACAGAGCATGAGCAGAATGTTCCGCTCGGCGGCCACCTCGGACAACCGCTCACCGAGCGGATCACCCTCGCGCAGTACGTACGTATTATCGTGAAAAAAGAACATCCCCGCCACGTCGGCCCCATGATCGTCGCTCTCGAGTTGGGGAAGAATCATGTCACCCAGGACGTAATCGATAGTCTGACCGGTGGTCTTGAAGACGTACGCGACACGCATACACGAGTGTATTCCCGTTGGATAATAACCGTTCCGAGTTGTGCCACCAGGCAACGGCTCCGGATGCGCTCTCGTAGCGCGGGCGGGTTGCGAGGGTGTATCGCGACCCGGCGCGCCCTCCGAGTCAGTGATGTGTCGGGCGATCGTATGCCGGGGATCCGAATCGTTTCACGAAGTTACGGCCGACAGTATGACCACCCGCAGGTCCGGCAGGTCAGTCCGGCGTGGAGACAACCGGACACAGCAGGTCGTCCCGGGTCGCCGCCAACAGTGCGCCGCGGGTCGTGCACGACCGGTTACGCCGGCAGAGCGAGGGCGTCAGATCGAGGAGAGCGACCGGTATGAGACCGCGTCGTCTGCGAGACTGGCAACAACAGTGGCCCGCGCGAGTCGGCCGTGGTCGCGGACGTGGTGTTCCGGAACGAGCGGGAGCGGGACCGGCCGGAACCCGTCGGCCCGCATCGCACCGATACCGGTGTACCGTCCGGCCACGCGGTCGTTCTCGAAGACGCGAAACTGACTGTCGTCGCCGCGGGCGTAACTGTACCGGAACGCCGACGCCGACGGGCCGGGACAGGCGAGTCCATCGACCGAGTCGAGCGTTGCGACCGGGTCGCCACCCACCTCGAGCGCGAGGGGTGGGTCGTCGGTCGCCTCCCCGTCCTCGAACCACTCGAATTGACCGCGGATGCCGACACAGGCGTACCTATCGTTCGAGAGCAAGATGCGGTCCTCGACTGTGAGGAACCGCCGACCGTCGGCGCTCCAACCGTCGAGCAGGAACGGGTCGGAGAGAATGGGTTCGAGCCCTGTCTCGGTGTGCCGGTCGGCGACGAGCACCGGGACGTGACCGTCGTGGGCGGCGTTCGCGATGGCCGAAACGACCGTCAGCGGGTTGCTGTTCGTCAGCGGGACGACCGCCAGCGGGGCGTCGACACCGGCGAGATCTGTCGACGGCCCGCGTGCGACGCTCGCCCACCCATCGTCGTCGAGCGCGAACCCGCGGTCCCGGAGGTCGTCGGCAACAACTGTACCCCGTCGCGATGCTGTCGGTGACATTACTACGGGTACGTGCCCGAGCGATATAAGCGACGGGCACGGCGGGAACCGCCCCCGAACCGGTCCAGCGGGTGGTGATACTGCCGGCTGTGGTCGACCCGCATGAGACACGGCGAGACGGGTCAGACCGCCCGCGGGTGGCGACTCAGTCTCTCGGCGCGTTCGTTGGAGACGACGACGAGTTCGTAGGATGCCCCACAGAGGAACCCGAGGAAGTGCCCGGCGTGGTTGATGTCCGCGGGGACATTGAAAAGCGCGAGGAGAAACAGCGTCGCCAGAAACGGCGTCAGCAGTCCGAGCGCGACGGCCTGGAACGTCTCGTCGGACTGGTTTTGCATCCCGAGACCGACCGCCCGGACGAGCGTCGCCGAGAGCACACCGAATGCGGCGATACTGCTCCCCACACCGAGCCAGCCCATCAGTCCGAGGACCAGCGCGGGCACACCGTGGGAGACGAGCACGACAGCCAGCACGTGACGGTTGTCGGTCAGGAGCGTGAGCAGCACCCCGAACGGGAGAAACGCGTACAGCATGTTCCCGCGGTAGTGGCCCACGCCCTCGTGGAAGAGGGCGCTGCTCAGCATCGCAACCGGGTCCCGGTGTCCGGGCAAAAACGGGATGCCGAACTGCGGAATATCCAGAACAACGAGGAGACCGCTCACGGCCGCGACGGCACCGACTGTCACCGGCAGGTACGACCAGGGGATCCGCGTCTCGGTCACGAGTCGCGTTTCACCCCGGAGGGAGATAATTGTCCCGAGTGTGTGCAGGGCGGTCGAGACAGAAACCGTCCGCGCCGGGCGCGTGTCTACTGGTGTGCCGTGTGGGCCGGCAGCACCGGATGCACCGGTGTGGCATGTGTCTCACAGTTCGCCGCCGGGTGGGTCAAGACCGCCAGTTCCCGCAGAAAGTACCTGCCCCCGGTATCCCGGGGCTGCTCCGGGTCGTGACGCGGGTCTTTTGTCTGTCGGACCCAAAGTTCAGTAGATGACAGTCGACGTGCCTGCGGACGTCGATGCGGTGCTCGCACAGCTGTTCGACGAGGCCAGCGACGCCTTCGAGCAGGGTGACGTGGAGACCGGCGTCTCGGCTGTCACCACCGCAGCCACAGTCACGCGAAACAAGCTCCCGAAGAGTACGCTCCGCGAGGAGTTGCTGCACGGCTGTGAGCGCACGGAGCAGGTGGCAGCAGAGAACAGCACCGTAGCCGCCGAGTACGCCGCCGCGATGGGGCGACGGCTCGCCAGGGCGTAGTGCCGCACGGCGCGTCACAGCCTGGGGGTCGCGGGCAAAGAACCGCCCGGACGACCGGGGACAGTATCAGTCCGGACCGTCGTCGACCGCGCCACACGCGCTACACCTCGGCGCGCCGATCTCCTCGTCGTACTGCATCGACCCTTCGCCACACTCCGGGCACGGCATGAAGTTCACCGACTCGCCGTACCGGGCCACCTCGGTCGGGTTCATCTCGGCGTTGCTCTTGCGCGTCCGGACGCGACCGCGCACGTAGTTCAGCAACTTCGACAGCATCTACTGCGGGTAGGGTCGACAACCGGATGTGTCTGTTCCCGCGGTTTAGAGGGCCCGCGAGGCGGCCGCGACGACGGGGGTGAGCACGACGACGTAGGTGAGCGCACAGAGCGCCCAGTCGCGACGGACGAGTCCGGCCCGCTCCGGGGGGAGCCGCGACCGGGGGAGCACCACGAGGATAAAAAAGCCCACCATCAGCAGGTACAGGGCCACGGCGGCGATGGCGGTACTGGCGAGGGTGGGGCCGCCGAGCAGCGCCTCGCCGGCGAACAGCAACCAGACAAAGAGCGGTCCCGTCAGCAGCCCCGCGACGTAGTGGACGACCGTCGCCAGGCGGTCCGGGGCGGCCGACGGCTGCCTGTCTGTCAGCACACCGGACGCGACGAGCGGCACGGTCCGACCCTCGGGCAGTCGCGGCATCACGAGGTCCATCGCGAGCGTCGCGAGAACACCCCCG
>CAYZGA010000112.1:0-8379 GCA_964477945.1 uncultured Halobacteriales archaeon | reverse complement strand
GCTGGAACCCCGAGGTGGAGGTGCTCCCGCTGTGTGGGGACGCCTGCATGGACTGCAACGCGATGCGCCAGATCGACCCGAACTACCTGACGTGGGTGCTCGAAGAACTGCTCGAGGGTCGCGAGCGCAACGTCATCGAGGTCGCACCGGAGGAAAAGGAACTCGCACAGGTGGCACTCGACCGGATGCTCGAGATCTGAGATGAGAGAACACGAGACAGACGTTCTGGTTATCGGTGCAGGAATCGCCGGCCTCGCAGCGGCGCTCGCGGCCGACCGACAGGGCGCGGACGTCACGCTGGTCACGAAGGCCGAACGACCCGAGGAGGCCTCGACGTGGTGGGCACAGGGCGGTATCGCCGTTACCCGCGACGACCCCGAGACGTTCCGCGAGGACGTGCTCACCGCCTCGGACGGGACCGCCGACCCGGACGCGGTGGACGTGCTGGTCGAACACGCCGACGACGCCGTCGAGGATGTCCTCGTGGACACGCTCGATGTCTCCTTCGACACGAACGGCGGGAACTACGACTACGGCAAGGAGGCCGCCCACGACGAACCGCGCATCCTCCATATAAACGCCGAGACCGGCAAGCACGTCCACGTCCCGTTTCTGAACCACGTCGCCGACGAGACGGACGTCGAGTTGCGACAGAACACGGCGGCACTGGAACTGATCAGCCACGAGGGGCGGGTCTACGGGGCACTCCTCGAACGCGACGGGGAGCGTGCGCCCACCTTCGCCGGGGCGACAGTGTTGGCGACGGGCGGTATCGGCGCGCTGTACCCGCGGTCGACCAACCCTCCGAGCGCCACGGGTGACGGCATCGCGATGGCGGCACTCGCCGGTGCCGACACCGAGGACATGGAGTACGTCCAGTTCCACCCGACGGCCTACGACCCGTCGGCAGACGGTGACGGCGAGGGGACCTTCCTCGTGAGCGAGGCGGTCCGCGGCGAGGGGGCACCGCTCTACAACGCAAACGGCGAGCGGTTCATGCCCGACTACCACGAGGACGCCGAACTCGCCCCGCGTGACGTGGTCGCTCGGGCGGTCCGGACCGAGCGCGAGGAGACCGGGTCGGTCACGCTCGACGTGTCCGGGTTCCCCTTTGCCGAGGAGTTCCCGGACCTCGCGGAGAAATGCGAGGAGCACGGCGTCGACTGGGCGTCGGGGATTCCGGTCGCGCCGGCACAGCACTTTCTCTGTGGCGGTGTCGCCGTCGACGACCGGGGCCGGAGCACGCTCGACCGGCTGTACGCCGTTGGCGAGTGCTCGCGGACGGGTGTCCACGGGGCGAACCGACTGGCGAGCACGTCACTGCTGGAGGGGCTGGTCTGGGGGCTGCGGGCCGGCCGTGACGCGGTCGGTCACCCCGTCGAGACTGTCGAGGCCCCGGAGTTGCTCGACCGCGACCCGCCGTTACCGCCGGCCTTTGCCGGCGAGAAGTTCCACCGGCTCCGCCGCGTGATGGACGAGCAGGTCGGTATCGAGCGCACGCCTGACGGGCTCGCCCGCGCACAGAGCGTGCTCCGGCGGCTGAAAGGCGAGGTGGACGCGTACATCCGCACCCGCACCTCGCGGTCGCTGTACGAGCTCCGGTCGGCCTCGGTGGTTTCCCTGCTGGTCGCGCGGGCCGCGGCCGAGAACGACCAGTCGGTCGGCTGTCACCACCTCGCGGAGGTCTGATGCTCACCGACAGCCATATCGAGCGGTGGCTCCGCGAGGATGTCGGTCACCGCGACGTGACAAACAACGTGCCCGGCGAGACGACGGGTCGACTGGTCGCCACCGAGGAGGGGGTGGCGGCGGGTATCGAGGCCGCGAGCGAGGTGTTCGCGTACCTCGGTGTCGACGTCGAGGAGCGCACCCCGGCGGGCGAGCGGATAGCGGCCGGTGACACGGTGTTGCGGGTGGCCGGTCCGGCCCGCGAGGTGCTGCGCGGCGAGCGGGTTGCGGTCAACGTGGCCGCCCACGCCTCGGGTGTCGCCACCCGGACCCGGGAGGCCGTCGACGCGGCCCGGACCGTCGACGACGACGTGCGCATCGCCGGGACCCGCAAGACCACGCCCGGACTGCGCGGCATCGAGAAGCGCGCCGTCGCCGCCGGCGGCGGTGACACCCACCGGCTCACCCTCTCCGGGATGGTGATGGTGAAGGACAACCACATCGCCGAACTGGGGCTGGAGACGGCCGTCGAGCGCATCGGTGGTCGGACCTCCTTTGCGACGAAAGTCGAGGTGGAGGCCGAGAGCGCCGACGAGGCCGTTCGCGCGGCACAGGCCGGCGCGGACGTGGTGTTGCTCGACAACCTCTCCCCGGCGGCGCTGACTGACTGTGTCGAGGCGCTCCCGTCGGACGTGCTCACAGAGGCCAGCGGCGGTATCGACATCGCCGACGTGCCGGCCTACGCCGACACCGGTGTCGACATCATCTCGCTGGGGTCGCTGACACACTCCGCGCCGGCGCTGGATTATTCCTTCCGGACGGCGTCGGTGAGCCGCGAGTGAGCCCGTGTCACCGGTCGAACTGAACCGGCGACCGACCGGGGCGACCAGTCGCAACGGGCGGCCCGAAGATACCTCGGGCAGCGACATACTGATAGGTCCGAGTCCCCCACAGAACTGGTATGGACGTACAGATAACCGGACCGGGACCCGAGGAACCGTTTCTCGGGGCGCGGGATATCTTCGAGACGGAGTGTGACCTCCGGCGACCGGTGACGGTGGAGATCGTGCCGGACCCGGACGAGCGCACGCGTGCGAGTCACTCCGAGCAGGGACACCGGCTGACCATCTCCCGGCAGGCCGCGACGAGTGCGATGGCGCGCGAACTCGCCCTCCACGAGTACGCCCACATGCTCCACCACGAGCGCGACCACCCCTCGCACACGCAGTCCACCGAGGAGGCAATCTTTCTCGCGCTCGCCGGTCGGAGTGTCGAGCGGCGCAAACTCACCCACTGCCACCAGATCGCCAACCACATGAAAGACATCTACGCCGACGATATCTGGCTGGACGTGGCCCCGGCGGACAAACTCGTGGCGTTTCTGGAGTCGAGTCTCGCGGCGGCGCTCGCGGACCGTCCACCCGAACCGCCGACGTGGCCGCCAACCGGCGCGGAGGGGAGCGGGTCGACAGACAGGCTGACGCCGGCCGCCGACCCCGAGATTACCGCCGTCAACGCCGCGTTCGCGCTCGGACTGGTCGAGCGACACGACCTCGTCGACGACGACCACCGGCTGTACGACCTGGCAGACGCCGCCGCGGCTGACGCCCCCGGTGTCGCGTTCGAGCGGTTCCGCCGTCTGTTCCGCTCGCTCACGCCGGACCCGGACACCAGCGAGTACCGCAAACTGCTGGTCGACGCGACCCGGACCTACGCCGGTGGTCGCGGTCCGGCTGCGGACTGACGGGGCCGGCCGGAGAGCCCCGACCCGGTCATCCGGGTGTCCCTTTGAATATCGTCGCATCACAGCTCTGGCAGGTGGTGGTCACCGACACGATATCGTCACGACAGCACGAGCGAACGACATCCTCGTTCGGGACGACATCACCCCCGCAGGTCGGACAGGTCTCGACGAACGACCGGAGCGCGACGAGCAACTGTGTCCGCTCGGCGGCCGGAAGCTGCTCCCAGCGGTCTCCGAGTCGCTCCGAGAGCAGGTGCTCGCTGGTCAGGTCGGTCACGAACGCGGCCTTCGACCGCCAGCCACCGGCACGGACGCCGTCGACGCTCACGTCGAAGGTCCCCGACTCGTCGAACTGGATGTCCTCGGCGGGAACCGACAGCGACGCCGCGAGACGGCGGCGCTGGACCGACTCCTCGCGTACCCGCTCGAGGTCCTCGTGGAACGCATTGCGGTACGTGTCGGTCAGACAGAGGTCGTCGATGTCGGGACACTCCCTGACGATACCGGCCGAGACGAGCGTCTCCTCGACGTCGAACGACACCTCGTCGTCGGTCCCGGGGTGGTGTTCCGGTCCGATGGCCTCGTGGACCCTGTCGGGGAGATACTGGACCAGTGTTGGCGTCCCGGGGACCAGGTACCCCCGGAAGGTGATGGCGAGCACGCTCACGGCGACAACAACCAGGGCGGTGTACACCGAAACGAGCGCCACCGTCACACCGAGTGCGACTGCGATACCGGTGTTTAGTATCGTGCACGGGAGACACCTGTTCTCGCCCGTGTACTCCGGGTTCCTGAACTGTCCGAGTACGGTGCTGACCCGCTGGCGGATACGACTGCTCTCTGGGGTGTCCATATCTCAGTGGTGGACTGCCTCGCACGTAGATATAACCTCCCTAACCCGACGCCGCGCCGGTCGTCCGGGACCGAGTGCAAACCGGGGTCGGTCCGTCGTGCAGGGTTCGACGCCACACGCGGTACCGGTGTCGACCCTCGTAGCAACCGGCCGCTGACGCGCACCTGTCACGCGACAACCGGCGCTCGGTGGGATGGTTACGACCTGTCTCGTAACCGGTACGCTGTTCATTACCATACGCTCACAGCCGGTACACGGCGTATGGACGACACACCTGCATCGACACTCGGTAGATGTCCGGTCTGCGAGACCGAACTCGACGCGGAACAGCTTCTGGCACAGTACGTGAGAGCGGACGCAACAACGTTGTTGGCCGGGTGCCCCGAGTGTTGGGAGATTGTTCAGCCTATCGGCGGTTCGAGGACGAGTGACCGCCTCGACTGAACGGTCGGGTACCTCCGTCCGGACCAGCAGGGCACTCAGCTTGTACACACGACAACTCTGGACACTGGCGGCACTCCTGTACGTCGGCGGTGACCTGGTCACGACGGTCCTGGGCCTGCGGTACACGTCGTTGTGTGAGGTCGGACCGGTGGCGGGGGTTCTGCTCGGCGAACCGGGGTCGGCGGACTCGTCGCGCTAAAACTCCTGGTCTTCGGGGTATTCGTAGCTGTCTGGCGCGCACTCCCGGAGCCGGCTGTGGTCGGTGTGTCGCTCGGACTCGCGGTCGCCGGCTACGGCATCACGCTGTGGAACGCGACGCTAATCGCGGTCCTCGTCGTGTGATTACGACTCGGTTAACGGCCGGTACGGTGTGAGTTACAAATACTACACGTCGTGTTGTCGCCGTCAGTGTCGGTCGGAGGGCGACCGGCTACACGGGGAACAACGATGAACGTCTCAACAGTCGTCGAGTATGCCCTACTCGGTGTGCTCGGTCTCCTGCTGGTCTCGCTACTGGCAGGTAACGTACTCGGGTACCCGGTCTTGCTGGGTCACGTCGAGAGCAACAGCATGGCACCCACGCTGAACGAGGGTGACGGGTTCGTCGCGGTGCCGGCACCACTCGTCGGCGACGTGGGTGTGGGCGACGTCGTCGTCTTTCAGTCCGACCAGGTACAGGGAGGTGAGGTCACAACACACCGTATCGTCGAGGAGCGCCGGGAAGGGTACATCACGCAGGGTGACAACAACCCCTTTCCGGACCAGGGGACCGGTGAACCGCCGATCACCGACGGACAGGTAAAGGCGGTCGTCCTGTCGGTGGACGGTGATGTCGTCCGGATCCCGCATCTCGGGACAGCAGCTGACACGGTCAGTTCGGCACTGGGTGCCGTCGAGGGCGCGGTGGCGGGGGCGCTCGGCGTCAGACGGCTCGGCTCGCAGGAGCTGTCGTATCTCCTGTTCGGTGCCGGTCTGCTCATGTTCGTCACGCTGTTTCTCACCGAGCGACTGGGTGGACAGCGCGAGCGTGACCGGGACCGTTCCCGGGTCCGGGACAGGCTCCTCGACACCCGGTTCCTGCTGGTCGGGGGGGTCCTGTTGCTCTGTGCTGGCACCACAGCCGGGATGGTCGTTCCGGCCGGGTCCGAGACGTTCGGCATCGTGAGCGCAGAGAGCAACGCGTCGGACCCGACGATCGTCCCCGTCGGCGGGTCGGACTCGTTCCAGTACCAGGTCGGAAACGGTGGTCTTCTGCCGACAGTATCGTACTTCGAGGCACAGAGCACGGGTGTCAGGGTCGAACCGGACAGACTCAGACTGGAACGGGGCGAAACGGTGAATACGACGGTCACACTCAGCGCGCCCGACGAGACGGGCTACTACCTGCGGTCGATGACCGAGCACCGGTACCTCGTTGTGGCGCCACCCCCGGTCATCGACACACTGTACCAGATTCACCCGTGGGCGCCGTACCTGCTGGTGAACGCTATCGTCGCGACACCGTTCGTGCTCCTGTGGCTCGTGTTCAGCCGGCAGGGCAACACACTCCGACCGCGTAACAGACGCCGTGACCGAACGAGCGGACTCTTTCGCTGATACTAAAAAATGACAACAGACGAGACTGACGAACGGATGTGGTCGATTCGACTTCGCAAACGCCTCGGCGAGTGGAGTGCCCTGGTGGTGGTCGCACTCGTGGTGCTCGGCCTGTTCGGCGGTTGGGTCGCCTACCAGACACACCTCAACCCCGGCACGGAGACGACCGAGGTGACCGAGTCGACGTGGAACGAGGAGGTCTCCGTCTCACACGCTGCGACGGTCACCGAGCCGAACCCGGTGTTCGCGGAGGGACAGACCCTCTCCGACCAGTCGGTGTACTTTATCCAACTCGCCTCCAAACTGAACAGTACCGTCGAGTACACCTACAGCGCCAGTGACACCGGCCGTCTCGATGTGGTCACAGACGCCACACTCAGGATGCAGTCCGTCGGCAGCGAGGAGAACGTCCTCTGGTCGGTCACGGAGCCGCTCGCCGGTGACAGTGTCGAGGGGCTCTCGCCCGACGAACAGACGACGACAACCGCGACAGTCAACGTCAGCGCGCTGCTCGCAGAGTTCGAGCGGATACAGTCGGGTCTCGGGGCGACCGTCGGAACCACCGAGGCACTCATCGTCTTCGACATCCAGGCCACCGGCGAGGTGAACGGCGAGACTGTCACTCGAACCCAGCAGCAGACGGTCACCGTCGACGCCGGAACGGGAACGTACAGTGTCGAAACCGACGAGGCCGTCTCACAGACCTACGAGTCCACGGATACCCTGACCGCCGAGGCAACGTACGGCCCGCTGCGTGTGTACGGGTCGGTCGCGCTGGTCGTGGTCGCCGTCGCTGGACTGGTCGGACTGGCAGCGGCGCGATACCGGGGCGTGATTCCGCCCTCTCCGGCGGAGCGTGCGATGCTCACCCGCCACCGGGAGCGCCAAGAGTTCGACGACTGGATCAGCACCGGAACCGTCCCGACGGAGGCACGCACCGGCGCAGCTATCCGACTCGACTCGCTCGAGGACCTCGTCGACGTGGCAATCGACACGAACGAGCGTGTTATCGAGGATACGGAGACCGGCGACTTCTTTGTCGTCGACACGGACCGGTACTACACCTACTCCGGTAACCGACTGCTCGACGACCCCCATCTCGACGGACCGTCCGTGCCCGGTGCCACGACCGACCAACCGGACGGCGATTCCTCTGCGATAGTGGACACCCCCCAGGCCGAGGTGACATCACACGACGGGACACAGACCGACGGCGGTACCGAAGCTGACAGTCACCCCGATGCCGACGACGGCGACGAACTCGAATCGGGGGATGCCGAATCGGAGGACACGGACGACTGACCACACCACGTTCCATCTGTTCGTGGTCTGTGGAGCGCCACTCGGGTTCGAGCCTGCGCCGCCGTTTCATCGGTTGACGGGGGTCTCAGTGTCCGTACTGTCGGCTATTAGCAGTCGTATAACTAATTCGCCCCCAGTTGTTCTCCCGCGTATGTGGACAGAGAGTCGCGTACACTGGTGGGACACAGCCGAACCCGGCCTCGCTGTGGGTGCCGGTGATGTCACGTGGACGCTCTGGTCAGTGTGGCTCGCTCTGGCGAGAGATGGCCGGTGGGTGCGGTCCGGCAACGGGGCAGACTCGTATCCGTTCGACTGTGGTCGTCGACTGCCGTTCTGTGGCCGCGTGCGGGCGACAGAGGCCGGACCACGACTCCTGGCCGACGGGGGACAGTCGGAGGCAGAGACCGGGGACAGACAGCAGCGACTCCGGCAGATATTCCAGGAACTCACCGACTCGGCACTGCTGGTCGAACAGCAGAGCTCGGACTCCAGGCGGTGTCTCGACGACGACGAGAGGAAACTCGCAGCGGACGTGGCAGACGTTGCCGAGTCCGACGGCCTGTCTGACGCCGTCTCTACACCCGAGACAGCCGACAGGAGCGAGAGGCACTGACCCGTCCACGACGCGGTCCGGACAGCAGAGCAGAAACGGCCGCCCGCAGACCGTCAGGACCCGCCACAGGGGCTGCTCGGTTCGGGGTCCGGGTCGGTTTCGAAACTGCCTGCCTCGAGTAGCACCCACGAGTCCAGAATCCTGTCGGACGTGTCCGCG
>CAYZGA010000111.1:0-8383 GCA_964477945.1 uncultured Halobacteriales archaeon | reverse complement strand
AACGTGGTTACGAGCCTTCGCCGTCTGGTGGAACTCGATTAACTAAACACGACCGAGCAACCCGAGATAACACTTTTTCACCGGGTGTGTGAATCCCCCGATATGCGACATCGCTGTCCGGACTGCAGTGTCACGATGGAGAGTGTAGAGTTCAGCATGGGTGATGCGTGGAACGCTCACGTGCGGACCGGTGAGAAACGGGAGGGCTTGCTGGGCAAACTCGGCGCGACCGAGACAAAGGACCTGACCACGGTAATGTGCCCGAGATGCGGACTGGTCCGTCACTACGCCGAGTTCGAGGAGTGAGACGAGGCTACGCAGTTCCTGTCGAGAACCGGGTGCAAGACCCACGACGAAACCCACCCCTCGAAACTGGGGGGACTCCCGGAGCGACACGAACCGGAGCATACTGACCGGTTGCTCGAAGATACACAAAGTAGTTGTGCAACGCAACGTCTCGCGACAGGGCACCAGCGGCGACGCGCCTGGCAGAAACCGGCAGGTGCTTACTCGACCGGTCGGTACGATTAATCGTGACACCGGAGGTACGGCGGACCGACCCCGAAGGTATCGACTACGGGTGGGTCATGCAGGTGACGTTCGTCCTGACGATTCTGTTCGGTGCGCCGCTGGTCGCGCTGCTGTCGGTTCTCGCGTCGGTGCCGACGTGGGCCGAGCGGGCGGTGTTCGCCGTCCAGGTCGGCGCGCCGGTCTGGCTCGTCACGGCCACCTGTGTCTACGGGTACGCCCGCTACCGGCAGGACCAGCAGAGCCCGACCTGACCGGCAGGGTCACGACCACACGAACCGCCGGAGGGTGACAGTCACTCGCCGCGGCTGTCGGCGGAACGGCAGAACGCCGGGATTATTAGGTCGGGCCGTCCGAACACGCCTATGGGAGCGTACACGACCGACCAGCGGGTGACCGTCGGATGAGCGACGCGGACGAGCCACGGACCTACACCGTCCGGCTCGAACTCGTCGACAGGCCCGGCGAGTTGCTCCGCGCGCTCGAACCCATCGCACAGCAGGGTGGCAACCTCCGCTCTATCTTCCACGAGCGGGGCAACGTCACACCCCGGGGGCAGATTCCCGTCGAAGTGGACCTCGGGGCGACCCCCGACCAGTTCGAGGGCATCGTCGACGCGCTCCAGCAGAGCGATATCACCATCATCCAGGCCGGACAGGACCGCTACACCGAGGAGTTCGTCGCGTTGCTGGTCGGTGACCTGGTCAGTGCCGACCTCTCGGGAACACTCGAGGCGGTGCAGTCCGAGTCGGCGGCGTCGGTCCGTGACTTCTCGCTGACGGGTCCCGAGGGGGAGGTGTCGAGTGCCCGCCTGCGGCTGGCCGCCGAGTCCGGCAGCGTCGAGACGACACTCGACAGTCTGCGGGAGATCGCCGCCACACGGAACCTCCAGCTCGTCGAACCGCTCGCGGCAGGTGGTGGCGCGTGAGACTTGCCGTTATCGGGGCCGGTGCCGTCGGCTCCGCGGTGGCCGACCTCGCGGCCGAGTACGGCCACACAGTGACTGCACTCGCGGACTCACGGAGCGCGGCCGTCGACCCCGCCGGTATCGATGTCGACAGCGCGCTGGAGCGCAAACGCGAGACCGGCACCGTCGGGGACAGTGACCCGGAACGGGCGCTCTCGGCGGCCTACGACGTGCTCGTCGAGGTGACACCGACGACACTCGGTGATGGCCAGCCCGGGTTCGGCCACGTCGAGACCGCACTCGAACGGGGCCGTCACGTCGTGCTCGCAAACAAGGGTCCCGTCGCCGAGCGCTACGGCGACGTGCGCGAGCTCGCGGCCAGCAGTGACGGTGAGATCCGGTTCGAGGCGACCGTCGGCGGGGCGATTCCCGTGCTCTCGACAATCGAGGACGTCGGTCCCGACCAGATCAGCGCGGTCCGGGGTGTGCTCAACGGCACGGCGAACTTCATCCTCTCGCGGATGGCCGCCGAGGGACTCGCCTACGAGCACGTGCTCGCGGAGGCCCAGGACCTCGGTGTGGCCGAGGCCGACCCGGCGTTCGACGTCGAGGGGACAGATGCCGCGCTGAAGTGTGTTATCGTCGCCAACGTGCTCGCAAACGGCCGCGAGTACACGCTCGCCGACGCCGCTGTCGAGGGCATCCACGAACTCCCGACGAGCGCGCTCGAACTCGCCGGCGAGGACGGCCGCACCATCCGTCTCGTCGGCGAAGTGCAGAACGGCGATGTCCGGGTCGCGCCCCGACTCGTGCCCGAGAACAGCGCGATGGCCGTCACCGGCACGCAGAACATCGTCCAGTTCGAGACGACCCACGCCGGGTCGCTGTACCACTCCGGCCGCGGTGCCGGCGGCCCGGAGACCGCGAGTGCTATCTTCGCCGATATCAACCGACTGGACGGCTGATACTGGTTAGTGTGACTGTTTACCGGTGCGACCGCACACAGTCGCGCGGTCGATACCGGAATGACTCGGAGTACTCAGTATGAGACAGTCGTCTGTTCCTCGCCACGCTCTCGCCGGACAGGTCTCTCGACCCGCCGAACGAGCAGACAGTCGAGACTGGCAGGTGAGACGCGGTACCGTCCGGGACTCCGGTCAGAAGCGTACGCTACGCTCTCAGCGCCTGCTGTGAACTGGGTCGGTTCGGTTCGCTGGTGGCCCGGCCGTCAGAACAGCACGGTGCCGTGGTGGCGGTCACGGACCGTGCGGCGCTTGTTCTCGAGTGTCTTCAGGCGACCGGCGAGTTGCTCGCGCAGGTCGCCCGCGGGCAGCAGTTCGTCGACCTCCATCTGGGCGGCCTGTGCGCGGATGTCGATGTACTTCTCGTACTCCTCGAGCATCATCTCCTCGAACTGCTGGCGACTCTCCTCGTCCATCTCTTTCATCTGGTCGCCAAAGAGAGCGTTGACCGCGGCGTCGGGTCCCATCACCGAGATCTCGGTGCTGGGGAGCGCGAGTGTCGCGTCGGGGTCGAACGACGGACCGGCCATCGCGTAGATGCCCGCGCCGTAGGCTTTGCGCGTGATGGTGCAGATCTTGGGCACCTGCGCGTTCGAGGTGGCGTAGATGAACTTGCGGCCCTTCTGGAGGATACCCTGGCGCTCGACGGCGCTGCCGACCATGAACCCGGGCGTGTCACACAGGTACACCAGCGGAATCCCGTAGGCGTCACAGGTCCAGACAAAGCCGGCCCCCTTCTCTGCGGAGTCGGGAAAGATAGCGCCGCTCTTCTCGGCGGGCTGGTTGGCGACGAACCCGACCGGTCGCCCGTCGATGCGGCCAAAGCCCGTCACCAGTTCCGGCGCGAAGCGTGGCTTGATCTCGAACCACGAGTCCCTGTCGACGATGTGGTCGATGACCTCGTGAACGTCGTACGGTTCGTCGGGGTCGTCGGGGAAGACCCGGTCGAGTTCCTTCGGGTTCTTCGCCGGCACGTCGCTCGCGCGGGTCGGCAGGTCGGCATCGTGGGTCTGGGGGATGTATCCAAACAGGTCCCGCACCATCTCGGCGGCCTCCGCCTCGTCCTCGGCAACGCGGTCGGCACTGCCGGTCTCTCTGGTGTGAACGTCGGGGCCACCGAGTGCCTGCATGTTCGTCTGCTCGCCGGTGACCGCCTCGACGACGCCGGGGCTGGCGATGGCCATGCTGCTTATGTCCTCGACCATGACGAGAAAGTCACAGAACACCGGGATGTACGCCGACCCCGCGATGTCGGGCCCGTAGAGGACACCGATCTGGGGGACCTGACCGGAGTGGATGCACTGGTTGTAGAACATCTTGCCGCCGGTGTAGCGGTCCATGTGCGTGTCGCCGGGGTCGCGGTCGTCGAGGTTGAGTCGCGCCCCCGAGGAGTCGATGAGTCGCAGGATGGGTGCGCCGGCCTCGACGGCCCGCTCGGCCATCCGTATCTCCTTCTCGACGCCCATCTGCCCCAGCGACCCCGCCTTCACCGTGTAGTCGTTTGCCGAAAAAAACACCGTCCGACCGTCGATAGTTCCGACACCGGTTATCATCCCGTCCGCGGCGAGTTCGTCGTCGTCGGCGCGGGCGAAGGTCCCGTCCTCGTATCTGATCTCGTCGAAGATGCGGTCGAGACGGTCACGAACAAACAGTTTCCCCAGTTCCTCGATCTTCTCGTGGCCCCGCTCCGGCCCACCCGAGATGATATCCTCGATATCGTCGCGGAGCGCCCGCTCGCGGTCGGTGACCACGGGGTCCTCGAAGTTGCCGTCACCGGCGCTCGCGACCGACTCGTCGTCGACGACGAGGTCGACAGGACGGTCGAGATGTGTCGACAGTGCACTGGCGATTGCGCGTGCGGCCTCCTCGTCCGGCGTCTCGTCGATGCTGATCTTCATACCCTCCACCTGGTCGAGGTGTCAACCCGTCTCATGCCTGCCGGTTGGACACAGGGTTCTAAATGGTTGTCCATCTCGGATTGCCCGTCATACCGGTAGTCGACTCCCCGGCTCCGGCACCCCCGGCCGGTCGACCGTACGCTCTCGCAGGCGCTCGACCAACTCGAACAGTCCACGGATCTGACACTGGAGGGGTCAGAGTGGTTCCGCAGACGAGGGTATGCCGCGGACGGTCGACCGTCCTCCGGTGACCGGTCTCGCTCACCGGGAGTCGGTCCCCGACTCCGTCAACCGCGTGAACAGGCTCTGGACGTCGAACACGGACACCCGGTCCTCGCTGACACCGGCGAAGTCGAACAGGCCGGCGCTCTCCTGCAGGGCCCGCGTGTCGAGACTCTCGAACAGCGCCTGCACGTCCAGGATGTCGAACGTGCCGTCCCCGTCGACGTCGTTCAGCAGGCCGTCACCGCTGGTGTCGGTTGCCGGTCTTCCGTTGCCGACAGTGTCTATCGACACTGTGAGGCTGCCGGTCAGGGTGTCGTTTGCCGACGTGACACTCACGTTGTACGCGCCGCCGCCGAGACCAGCCGTAACGTTGGTAAAGGTGGTCGCACGCGTCTCTCCGCCGGCGACGGTGACAGTCTGTGTCCGTTCGACCGTCTCGTCGTCACCGGCAACTGTGAGTGTCAGCTCGAACTCGCCGTCGGCCTCACCGACGTTTGTCACGTTCAGACTCACGTTCTCCTGTGTCCCGTTGAGGACAAGTGCCGCGGTTCCATTGCCGGCGATATCCAGGTCCGCGAGCGCCGACTCGGGCGGCACGAGCACGGTTACGTTGGTGCTGTCCGTGTCGTCGTCACTGGAGACGGTTGCGGTGTACGCGCCGGCATCACCGCGACTCGTCCCGAGAGAGAGGGTCAGGTTGGTCGACTCGCCGCCGCCGAGTGTCACCGTCGTCGAGTCGTTCCCGAGCGACCCTGCATCCGCGGTGATTGTCTGTGTCGCCTGGACATCGCCGGTGTTCTCGACTGTCACCCCGACTGTGAGTGTCTCGCCTGCCGCAACCGGCGCGTTCGTCGTGTCGATGCTCACCGAGAAACTCGCTGCCGAGAGGACCGTGACGTTCGCACTCGCGGAGTCGTCCGCGCTGGAGACGGTCGCGGTGTACTCGCCAGCATCGCCGGCAGCGGTCGACACCGAGAGTGTCTCGTTCGTCGAACTGCCGCCGCCCAGCGTCACCGAAGTCGAGTCGGAGCCAAGCGCAGCGACACTCAGATCGACGGTCTGCGTGTCCTCGACGTCGCCGGTATTCTGGATGGTGGCCGTGACGTTCAGTTGCCCACCCTCGACGGGGGTGGTCGTCCCGACGATGGCGACGGTGAACGTGCCCGGATTGAGTACAGTCACGTTCGCGCTCGCGGAGTCGTCGGCACTGGAGACGGTCGCGGTGTACTCGCCGGCGTCGCCTGCACCGGTCCCGACCGAGAGTGTCTCGTTCGTCGACGCGCCGCCGCCGAGAGTCACCGAAGTCGAACCGGTGCCCAGTGGACCGACATCCAGTGTTACCGTCTGGGTGTCCTCGACATCGCCGGTGTTCTGGACGGTAGTGGTGACGTTCAGTTGCTCACCTTCGACGGGTGTGGTCGTCTCGACGATACTGACCACGAACTCGGCGGGAGCCAGTACGGTCACGTTCGCGCTCGCGGAATCGTCCGCACTCGCCACCGTCGTGGTGTACTCACCAGCATCGCCAGCACCGGTCCCAACCGAGAGTGTCAGATTCGTCGACGCGCCGCCGTCGAGGGTCACCGTCGTCGAGTCGGTACCCAGCGCACCGACACTCAAGTTGATTGTCTGGGTGTCTTGGACATCGCCGGTGTTCCGGACCTGTGCGGTGACGTTCAGTTGCTCACCTTCGACGGGTGTGGTCGTCTCGACGATACTGACCACGAACTCGGCGGGGGCCAGCACGGTCACGTTCGCGCTTGCGGCATCGTCGGCACTCGCCACCGTCGCGGTGTACTCTCCGGCGTCGCCCGCACCGGTTGACACCGAGAGGATAACGTTCGTCGACGCGCCGCCGGCGAGCGTCACCGCCGTCGAGTCAGTGCCCAGCGGACCCACGTCCAGCGTTACCTCCTGACTGTCCTGGACATCGCCGGCGTTCTCGATGGTGGCGGTGACGTTCAGTTGCTCGTCTTCGACTGGCGTGTTCGTCTCGACGATATCGACAACGAACTCGGCGGGAGCCAGCACAGTGACGTTGGCGCTCGCGGAATCGTCGGCACTGGAGACGGTGGCGGTGTACTCGCCAGCGTCATCCACGCCCGTTCCGACGGAGAGTGTCACGTTGGTCGACGCACCCCCACCGAGTGTCACAGTCGTTGAGTCAGAGCCCAGCGGACCTACGTCCAGCGTTATCGTCTGACTGTCCTCGACATCGCCGGTGTTCTCGACGGTGGCGGTGACGTTCAGTGACTCACCCTCGACGGGTGTGTTCGTCTCCACGATGTCGACCTGGAATCCGGACGGAGCCAGCACGGTGACGTTGGCACTCGCGGCGTCGTCGGCACTGGAGACGGTGGCGGTGTACTCGCCAGCGTCGCCCGCTCCGGTCCCGACGGAGAGCGTCATGTTCGTCGACGCACCCCCACCGAGTGTCACAGTCGTCGAGTCGGACCCCAGCGCACCCACGTCCAGCGTTATCGTCTGGGTGTCCTCGACGTCGCCGGTGTTCTCGATGGTGGCGGTAACGTTCAGTTGCTCGCCCTCGACGGGTGTGTTCGTCTCGACAATTCCGATCAAGAACTCGGCGGGAGCCAGCACAGTGACGTTCGCGCTCACGGAATCGTCGGCACTGGAGACGGTGGCGGTGTACTCGCCAGCGTCACCCGCACCGGTCCCGACGGAGAGCGTCACGTTCGTCGACGCACCCCCACCGAGCGTCACCGCCATCGAGTCGGACCCCAGCGCACCGACACTCAGGTCAATGCTCTGGGTGTCCTCGACATCGCCGGTGTTCTCGACGGTGGCGGTGACGTTCAGTGACTCACCCTCGACGGGTGTGTTCGTCTCCACGATGTCGACCTGGAATCCGGACGGAGCCAGCACGGTGACGATGGCACTCGCGGCGTCGTCGGCACTCGCCACTGTCGCGGTGTACGCGCCGGCATCACCTGCACCCGTTCCAACGGAGAGCGTCAGGTTCGTCGACGCACCCCCACCGAGTGTCACCGTTGTCGAGTCAGTGCCCAGTGGACCCACATCCAGTGTTATCGTCTGGGTGTCCTCGACATCGCCGGTGTTCTCGACGGTGGCGGTGACGTTCAGTGACTCACCCTCGACGGGTGTGTTTGTCTCGATAATGTTGACCTGGAATCCAGACTGGGCCAGCACGCTGACATTGACGCTCGCGGCGTCGTCGGCACTCGACACAGTCGCAGTATACTCGCCAGCATCGCCTGCACCGGTCCCGACAGAGAGCGTCACGTTCGTCGACGTGCCCCCACCGAGTGTCACAGTCGTCGAGTCGGACCCCAGCGCACCCACGTCCAGCGTTATCGTCTGAGTGTCTTGGACATCGCCGGTGTTCTCGACGGTGGTGGTGACGGTCAGTTGCTCGCCCTCGACGGGTGTGTTTGTCTCTACGATCACGACCGCGAACTCGGCAGGGGCCAGCACGGTGACGTTCGCGCTCGCGGAGTCGTCGGCACTGGAGACGGTCGCGGTGTACTCGCCAGCATCACCCGCACCGGTCGACACTGAGAGTGTCACGTTCGTCGACGCGCCGCCGCCCAGCGTCACTGCCGTCGAGTCGGTGCCCAGCGCACCAGCGTTCAGGTCAATGCTCTGGGTGTCTTCGACATCGCCGGTGTTCTCGACGGTGGCGGTGACGTTCAGTGACTCACCTTCGACGGGTGTGTTCGTCTCCACAATTTCGACCACGAAACTCGACGGTTCGTTGACCGTGACGGTGTTGCTGTCTGAATCGTCGGCGCTCGACACTGCCACACTCACCGCCGGCGCGT
>CAYZGA010000110.1:0-8454 GCA_964477945.1 uncultured Halobacteriales archaeon | reverse complement strand
TGTGCCCTGTGCCATCTCGGCGGCACGTTCACCCATCTTCGGGTCACCGCCCGCGCCGAGACCGTTCGTGAGCGACTTGCCCACCAGAATCTTCGTGTCGGCCTCGACCATCTGGAGATGCTGCTTGTCGGTGTTGATAGCGATTGTGTCCGCCCCGTCGACACCGATGTTGTAGAGCCTGTTGACCGTGTTGTTGCCGGCACCCCCACAGCCGACAACGACGATACGTGGGTCACCGAACCCCTCGGCCTCGGCCATCTGCTCTTTTTCCTGCTCGTCGCGGACGAGCGCCTCGTTGACGATGTCCTGCATCGTCACACCCTCGCCCACGAATCGTCCTTGCGACGGTCCTTTCGACCCTGACGCTTCTCCGAGGGACGCTCCTGCTCGGTGTCGTGCTCTGCGAGCATCTCGCGCACCGCGGACCGAATCGCCTCGCTCCGGTTCGGATACTCGCCGGTTTCGACTATCTGCTCCACCTGTTCGACCTGCTGTTTCGGAATCCGTAGTGTCACACGCTCCATAGTTGGGGTTCCCTTGTGCTGTGTAAGACACCGGGCGAACCGTCCCGCCCATCCGTCTTACACCGTACAACCGAACCACAACGTCGGGTTCGTTCCGATTCGGCACACCGTGTAAGACTTTCGTCTTACGCATGAGTCAAATAGGAGCACCGGTACATAAAGTTACCGGTGGTCTGTATGACGCCAGCCCGTTTACGCCCGCTGTTGTTTGGTTGCGGTCGGTCTCCGCCTCTCCGGTGTCACGATTGTGTCTACAGATGTCCGCTGTCGACCGATCACGGCGTTTACGAGCCGTCGAGAACGTCAGCCGCGGGCGTGCGACGGCCGCAACCGGGGCAGAACGCCCAGTCCGAGCGGAGCTCGTCACCGCAGTCACAGAACACGCGGTGGGAGTTTTTCTCCCCGCAGTTCGGACAGTAAACGTGGGACGGCGAGAGGGTCCCGCCACACTGTGTACAGGTTCCGTGTTCCTGACTGTTCGTGTTTGCGCCGTCCTCGCCGGGCGTGTTACGCTCGGGCGCGCTGTGTGACGCGTCTCCGGAGACGTTTACATCGGTCCCGTCGACGGCCGTCGGCACACCGTCAGACACCTGTCCGCTCGCCGGCCCGGCCAGCGTGACGTTCACGGTCACGTCACGTGTGTCGTGCGTCCCGGCGAGACGCTCGTCGAGGTGACTGTCGATGCGGTCGGCGAGCAGGTCGTCGAGTCGGCTGTCCGTGGTGCCCACGCTCTGCCCGCGGTCGGCGTGGCGCTCGATGTACTCCCGCAGGGCCTCCCGGAGCACCTCGCTTTTCGAGGCGTCGAACTCCTCGAGTCGGGCGACGAGGTCGTCGTCGGCGCGGAAGGTGAGTTTGCTCATCTGCTCTCGTCGTAGCCGTCGGTTCGCACCTACATCAGTCTTTGGCAGCTGTCTGACGGAACTCGTCGCCGACCAGTACGGTTTTGCCGGCGACCGCCGTTAGTACAGGTATGCAGGCTGTCCAGTTCGACGAACACGGTGACAGGGGTGTGCTGGCGTACGGGGAGTACCCCGACATCGAACCCGGTCCCGAGGAGGTACGGTTCGCCGTTCGGGCGTGCGCGCTGAACCACCTGGATGTCTGGACGCGGCGGGGGCTCCCGGGGCTGGACCTGCCGATGCCACACGTCCCGGGGAGCGACGCGGCGGGGGTCGTCGACGCGGTGGGCGAGCGGGTCACGCGGTTCGAACCCGGCGACCGGGTCGCCGTCTCCGCGGGGGTACACTGCGGCGACTGCGAGTTCTGCCGCGACGGTGACCCCACCCGCTGTGTGGACTACCACATCGTCGGCGAGCACACCCGGGGCGTCCACGCCGAGTACCCGGTCGTCCCCGAGGACGCGCTCGTGCCCGTCCCGGAGGGTGTTGACTGGGAGACGGCGGCGGCTGCCCCCCTCGTGTTCCAGACCGCCTGGCGGATGCTCGTGACGCGTGCGGCGTTGCGCCCCGGCGAGTCGGTGCTCGTGCTGGGCGCGAGCGGCGGCGTCGGGCACGCGGCCGTCCAGATTGCCGACCACCTTGGGGCCGAGGTGTACGCCACCGCGAGCAGCGAGGCGAAACTCGACTACGCCCGCGAGATCGGGGCCGACCACACCATCGACTACGAGCGCGAGAACGTCGCCGACACAATCCGGGCCGACACCGGCAAGCGAGGCGTCGATGTCGTTGTCGACCACGTGGGTGCGGCGACCTGGCAGGACTCGCTTGCCAGTCTCGCCCGCGGCGGTCGTCTCGTCACCTGCGGTGCGACGACCGGTCCCAACCCGGAGACCGACATCAACCGCATCTTCTGGAACCAGCTCTCGGTGCTTGGCTCCACGATGGCCACCCCCGGCGAGGTGGACGACGTGCTCGAACTGGTCTGGACCGGCGCACTCGAACCCCGACTCCGGGCGACACTCCCGATGAGCGAGGTCGCCGAGGGCCACCGGATGCTCGAGGAACGCGAGGGGTTCGGCAAGGTCGTTCTCCGCCCCGACGGGCGGCGGTAGCAACACCAGAGACAGATGAGCGAGAACGAGCACGACGAGACCGACCCCGACGAACACGACAGCCAGGAGACGCCCGCCGGGAGCGCACAGACCGGCCGGCCGGAGCGACTCGGCACCCCCGACCAGGTCGACTGGCGCGGGTGGCTGCTCGTGGGGCTGGTGGTGTTCTCGCTGCTGGTGATGCCGCTCGTGGTGCTGTACATCCCGGAGATACACTGGCTCATCGGCGGTCTCGGGCTCTCACAGCGCCAGGCGTACATCGTCTTCCCGATGATTCCCGCGACCGTGCTCGGACTCACCGCCGTCTGGGCGACCGTGCGGGCGTACAGTTAAAGAGCGTCCCGGCGCATCGCAATCTCGAACCAGGGACAGAACGCGAGTTGCCGGTACCACTGGCGGTTGTGTGCCAGTCGCTCGTAGGGGGCCCAGAGGATACCGGCTACCTCCGCCGGGTCGGGGTCGAGTGTCGTCTCGTGAAGTGTCGCCTGCAACACGGCACAGACCTCGTGTTCGAGCCCCTCGTCGTGGTAGTGGCGGCGGTACTCGAAGCGGTCGGTCGTCTCGAGCTGGTCGTACTGGTCGGGACCGACCCCGAGCTCCTCGCGGAGGCGCTGTCTGGCGGCCTCGCGTTCGGACTCGCCCTCCCGTGGGTGTGAGGCGACCGTCCCGTCCCAGTGGGCGTCCCAGAGACGCTTCTCGGGGCTGCGCTGTGCCAGCAGGACGCGGTCCTGCTCGTCGAACAGTAACACGGTGAACGCGCGGTGTCGGATGCCGTCACCGGTGTGTGCCGTGAGCCGGTTGACCGGGCCCTGCGACCGGTTCTCCCCGTCGACCGCAACCACCTCCTGTGTGGCGTTCTCGTGGTCGGATGCCTCACCAGCCTTCGTCATACGTCCCGCTAGACGAGGGGAGTCAAAGCGTCTTCGCTTCGCGGTGCGGGCGGCCAAACACTCTTGAACCGGGGTGTCGTACCGGGCGACATGACGGGGACCGAGGAACAGATTCAACAGTACCTCTACCAGGGGGAGTCGGTGCGTGACGCGTTCGACGTCGGGCCGTTTCGCGCTGTCCTGACCACCCACCGGCTCTTTGTTGCGATGCCAGAGGGGGGCACCCAGCAGGCCGACCTGCCCGACGTGACCGGCGTCGACCGGACGACCCGGGGGTCGAAATCGGGCCTGGTCTGGGGGGCCTCGTTTGTCATCATCGGACTCACGTCGTTCGCGCTCGGGTTCGCCGCCAGTACCAGCGATGCGCTCCGGACACCCGAGTTCGACCAGGATGCCGCCAGCGAGGTCGGTGCCGGGTCGCTCGTCGACCTCGTCGAGATTATCTTCTGGTTCATCGAGAATATCGATACTATGCTGTTCTGGGGCGGTGCCCTGTTTGTCGCCCTCGCGGCGCTCCCGGTTGCGAACTACTGGTTCAGGGTCCGACAGCCCACACTCACAGTCCGACTCGCCGGCGAACAGGCCGACATCCACCTGTCACGCGAGCACGTCCCCGTCGAGGACGAGTTCCGCCTCGAGGAGGCGCTGGTCCCCGAACAGGTGTCCGACGATGTCCTCGAAGACACGTCGGACGAACCCGGGGTCGATGATAGCGACGGTGACGAACCCGCAGGCGCGACTGCCGACGAACCCGGGGTCGATGATAGCGACAGTGACGAACCCGCGGGCGCGACTGCCAACGGGACAGATGACGAGATCGACGGTGACGACCACACGGACGGGGTTACCGACGGGACAGACGACGATGGGGTGAGTTTCGACTGGGTGGACACGGGGATGACCGAGGACCGGGCAAACAGCGAGGAGTGACCGGCGGCATCCGGTAGTACACCCGGTCGTCCCGAGACCGACGCGTGCCGGCCACGGACTCCCGACAGGTTGATACGTTGCGGTCTCACAGGTCGGGTCAAGATGTTGGGGTCAGATTCGACCGTGAGCGGGTCGTCGGTCGAACCGGGATGGCCCGCAGTACACCCGGAGGTGAGTCGGTGATAAGCGCGACCTTTCGGGTCCGTCTGCCCGAGCACCTCTGGGTGGCACAGCTCTCCCAGGAGTTCCGGGACGCGACGTTCAGACTCCTGTCCGGGTTCCGGATGGACGACCGGGCGGTCGAACTCGGCGAGGTGGTGACCGACCGGACAGAGGCGGTCGCGGCGGCGATGCGCGCACACGACGCTATCGCCGAGTTCGAACTGCTCGCAGCCGAGGACGGGCGTCTGCTCGGTCGCTACGAGACGACCGATACCGACCTGTACCTGTTTGCCGAGACCGCCGGTCTGACCGTCGAGTTTCCCGTGCGCGTCACGAACGGCTGGTACGAGTTCGACCTGACCGCGACCCGTGACGAGCTCGACCGGCTCCGGGAGTCACTCGACAGGGTCGGACTACCCTACGACCTGCGCTCGCTCGTGGACACCGCCGAGCGGGAGACGCTGCTGACCGACCGCCAGCGCGAACTGCTCGACGCGGCGGTCCGCGAGGGCTACTTCGAGGTGCCCAGGGAGTGTACGCTCGCGGACCTCGCCCGGTCGGTCGGCGTCGACAAGTCGACTGCCAGCACCGTCCTCCGGCGCGGCGAGGCTCGACTCGTCAAGTGGTTTCTCACCGGTCCCGAGGGGGCGCGTGGCCGCCGGTGACGAGCACGCGCCACCTACCCGGGCTGGCCGTGCCGGTCCCAGAACCGGTCGAGCTGTCCGGACAGGAACTCGGGGGTCATCCGGACGAACTCCTCGCGCTCGGCGGGTGAGAGGTACGCGTGGACGCTGTGTCGTGCCCCCTCGACGTACCGGCCACCGACGAGTGCGCGAATCCCCACCTCGTCGGTGCCGCGGATGACACGCCCGAGCGTCTGTCGGGCGCGACGCACCGCCGGCACTGTCAGCGCGTACTCGAAGGCGCTGTCCGCGTCGAACGCGTCGCCGTAGGCCCGCCGGACCGCCCGCACCCGCGGCGCGCCGATGTTCACCAGCGGCACCCCGACCACCGCACAGCAGTGCAGCTTGTCGCCGTCGTAGTCGACCCCCTCGGTGAGGGTCCCCCGGGCGCTCGTGACCAGCACCTTCCCGTCGCCGGCGACAAACGCCGATTTGAGCTGTTCGGTCTCCTCGAAGGAACTGCTCGTGTCCACGAGCACCGGCTTCTCGACCACACCGTCGAGGTACGTGCCGGCCCACGCGGCCTCGCGGTAGCTGGGCATGGCGAGGAGCACGTTGCCCGGCGAGCGTGCGAGCGTCCGCAGGACGTGGGCGTACTCGTCGCGGGTGCGGTTCCACGTCTCCGGGGTCTCGTTTGCCGCGGGGTCGCCGCGGTTGTGCGCGGTGAAGGCTGTCACGTCGACGAGCCAGCTCGCCCGGTTCGCCTCGGGAAAGGGCAGCCCATAGGTCCGCTCGCGGACGGTGCGGTCCTCGTCGAGCGCCGCCAGCCCCGACACCTCGGTGAAGACATCGAGCGGTTCGAGCGTCGCGCTCATCAGTACCCCACCGCCGAGGTCGTCGAATATCTCCCGGAGTGACTCGCCGGGCATACACTCGAACAGCACCAGCCCGGCGGTGTACTGGCCCTCCCAGCCGTCCCGGCGCGAGGGGGCGTGCTCCAGTTCGAGTTCGCGCAAATACCGGGCGTGGTCGCTGCGCCACCAGCGCTCCATCACCGCGCCGACGGCGGTACAGACCGGTGTCCGGTCGAGACCGAGCGCCTCGGTGGCCTGCTCGGTCGCGCCGCCGACCGTCGACAGGTGCCGCCACAAGTCGCCGGTGTACCCTGCCGACTCGGCCCACGCGGTCAGCTCGTCGCGCTCGACGGTCTCGGGGTCCCGCAGCGGGACCTCGATGTCACGCTCCGGGCCGTCACCGGTTCGCCACCCCGCGGCCTCTTCCTCGAGCGCCTCCTCGATGCGCCCGTCCAGCCACGAGAGCAGGTCGTCGTAGAAGGTTCGCGCCCGTTCGAGTGCCGCGAGCGGCACCTCGTGCTCGGTCAACTCGGCACGCACCGCCGCCCTCGCGTCGTCGGTCTCCCGTGCCCGGGTCAGCACTGTCCGGAGGTCGTTGCGGGCGCGTTTCAGCGTCTCCGTTCCGACCCGGTCGGAGAGCAACTCCCGGACCCGTTCCTCCAGGCGGTGGGCCTCGTCGACGACGAGAAACGTCTCCTCGCCCAGCACCGATCCGAGGAGCCGGCGCGAGTCGGGGTCGAACAGGTGGTTGTAGTTGCCGACGACGACCTGTGCCTCCTCGAGCAGGACGCTCATCACGCGGTGGGGACAGGTCCCTCGCTCGGTTGCCGCCGGCAGGTACTCGTCGGCGGTCACGACGCTGTGCTCGCCGATGTCGAACCCGACGGGCGAGCCACGGTTGCGGGCGTACCAGTCGGCCTCGAACGGGCAGTACAGCCGGTCCCCGGAGTCGGTCTCGGCGGCCGGCTGTGCCGGCGGGTACGGGCTCTCCGCGCCCGCCGTCGCCAGTTGGTCGCCCGCGATGCGCTGCTGGCCCGCGTCGGGGCGAGCCTCGCGGACGAGCCCACTCGCCCGTTCGGGGTCCCACCAGACCGCCTCGCCCGCTGCACCCCCCACGGCAACCTCGGCAACGGGCTGACCACCCGTGGTCTCGCCGTCGACCAGGTCGGCGGTGGTCTCGCGGAGCTCCTCGCAGCGCTCGTGGACACCCGCCCCCTCGGGGAACGTCCCCTCGCGACCGTACGGACAGAGGTCCCGTTTGCCGACGAGCGCGACACCGGGGAGCGGGTCGGACAGTCCGGCGTTGAGCGTCCGGAGGTCCTCGACGAACTGCTGGCGCTGTTGCTTGACCGGCGTCACGACCACGGCGTTCTCGTAGCTCCCCTCCCGGACGAGTGTCGCCGCCGCGGTCAGTGCGGCCATCGTCTTGCCCGTTCCGCAGGGACCCTCCATCGCCAGGTAGCCGTGCTCCTCGCCCACCGCAATCGCGCGCTCGATCGCGTCGCGCTGGTTCTCGTAGGGCCGGTCGAACCCGAAGTACTGTCGCCACTCCTCCTCACGAGCAGCCGCGTCTCCGGCCTCGCTCATACGTGTGGTGGGGCGTGCTCGGGTTTGAATCCACGGGGGTGCTCTCCCGCACCTGCCGGTCTCTCGTGGGTCGCGTGCTGTTGGCGCACCGCTCAGACGGTGACCTATTTGACCGCGGGCCACCATCTCCGGGTATGCCACCGAGCGTGGGCGACAGCGTGCCGGAGTTCGAGGCGCTCCTGTGTACCGGCGAGACGTTCCGGTCCCGGCGACTCACCGACGTGCTGGACGGGGGCGGTGTGGTCGTGTTCTTCGGGTTCGCGTTCAGCGCGGTCGCAGAGAACTGGTGGAAACGCTACGACAGGGCCGACTGGGCGGCGTTCGACGTACCGGTCGTCGGGGTGAGCCGCGACGGCCCGTACGCGCAGAACGCCTTTCTCAGGTATCTCGACAGCCCGTTTCGGCTGTTCTCCGACACGGATGGCGAGGCCGCCCGCGCGTTCGGCCTGCTGACCGACCGCGAGGGGATGGCCGGCACGTCGACCCCCTGGCGGGCCGTCTTCGTCGTCGACGAGAGCGGGACCGTCAGCTACCGGTGGGTCGCGGACGACTGGATCTCACCCGTGCCCCGCGAGGACGTCGAGGCGGCAGTCGCCGAACTCAGCTGTACAGCGAGTAGATGATAACGAGCAGTCCGGCGTCTGTCAGCAGTTCGGGTTTTCGGGATGTCGGTCGCCTCGGAGAGCTCCACGGCGGTCATCGGTTCCGGGAGCGTCGAAGATATCCGTCGGGTCGGGTTCGGGGTCGTCCGCGTACGCGTCACAGCTCATCGGTGAACGCTCCGGACCGCCGGCGTACCTGTTGACGAGAGCGGCCGCCCGGCAGTCGTGACCGGTCGGTTTTTGCGCAGGTGCGCACAACAGACAGCCATGA
>CAYZGA010000109.1:0-8550 GCA_964477945.1 uncultured Halobacteriales archaeon | reverse complement strand
GAAGATCGTCTACAACGCGAAACACCTCGACTACCTCCAGAACCGCGTCATCTGAACGGGCGCGTGGTTACAGCGTCCCGAGAAGCACCGGGCCGAGAAAGTCGGCCACACACTCGCCGATTCGCGCGCGCTGGCCGACGAAAAAGTGGTTGGCGGGAAACGCATCGACGGTGTGGGCACGTTCCCGGGCACGCTCGACAACCGGTTTCCAGTCCGCAGTGTCGTCGCGTTCACCGTAGACAACCTGTACGGGACAGTCGAGGCTGTCAAGTCCCGTCAGGACGCGCTCGCCGACGCTCCCGAGGGCGGGTGCGAGCGCCGACACCGCCGCGGGTTCGGTCGCCGGTGACCGGTCGGCCATCGCGGCCAGCGAGACCGCCGCGCCGAAACTGAACCCGAACAGGCCGACACGGTCGTACTCGCGGCGCGCCCACCCGAGCGCCGTCCAGGCGTCCTCCTGTTCACCGACTCCCCCGTCCCAAGGACCGTAGTCGAAACGGAGGCAGTCGACGTCATCCGGAAGCGCGTCACTGACCGCCCGGAGTCGACTGTCGGTCCGGTCGCCGCCAGCCTGCGGGTGTGGCGGGCAGGCGACGACCACCGCCTGCCCGTCTGTTCCGTCGCGTGTCGCCGCCAGTTCGCGTGGGCCGTCGAGTCTGAGACGCATATATCGAGAGAACGATGTAAGAATTTTAAGTCTCGTCGGTTCATGAGTGTGTGTATGGGAATACTCGCGCGCACCTCGAACATCGTTCGGTCGAAGATAAGCGCCCTGCTCGACAGGGCAGAGGACCCGACCGAGCAACTCGACTACTCCTACGAGCAGTTGCAGGACGAACTCCAGAGCGTGAAACAGGGGATCGCGGACCTGACCACCCAGAAGAAGCGCCTCGAGATACAGAAGCGCCGTCTCGAGGAGAACGTCGAGAAGCACAACGAACAGGCCCGCGCGGCGGTCGAACAGGGCCGTGACGACCTCGCACGGCGAGCCCTGGAGAAGAAAAAACAGAAGATGAACCAGATAGAGGGGCTGGAACAGCAGATCAACGACCTCCAGAAGAAACAGGACAACCTCGTCGAGCAGAAAAACCAGCTCCAGCAACAGATCGAGCAGTTCCGGACGAAAAAGGAGACGATGAAGGCCCGCTACGAGGCGGCCGAGGCGAGCACGCGCGTCAGTGAGGCGGTCACCGGGGCGGGCGACGAGATGGAGAACGTCTCACGGACGATACAGCGCGCCGAGGAGCAGACCGAGGAGATGGAGGCCCGGTCGGCGGCACTGGACGAACTGCGAGAAACCGGCGCACTCGAAAACGCCATCTCGGACAAGAGCGAACTCGACCGCGAACTGGAGGACATATCGACCGACAGCGCGGTCGACACCGAACTCGAGACGCTCAAATCCGAGGTGGGCACGGACACGAGCACCGAAACCGAGACGGACAAGACGAGTAACACGGAGCAGTCCGGCGAGGACCTTGACGCCGAACTCGACGAACTCGAGACCGAGACCACCGGGCCAAACGTCGAGAAGGAACTGGAAGGGCTGAAAGAGAGCGAGAGCAACACTGCCGAGCAGAAGTAGGCCGGACCAACGTACCGGGGTCATTTGCCGATAGGTGTGTACTTTTAATACGGAGTGGCATACGAAAGACACGGATTTCTCCAGAATGGTATCAGACGATACCGGACCGATGACATCCGATGGCGCAGAACAGACAGACGGGGGCTCGGCAGTCCAGACGGGCGACTCCTCGGGTCGGCAGGACGAGACCCCCGACACAGCGGACCGCGTCGACCTCCGGAGGGGGTTACTCGACGCGGTCGAGAGTTACTTTACAGCCGTGGATGAGGAGACACCGGAAGGTGGAGCGGTGCTATCGGAGTTACAGCCCGAACAGCGAGCAGCACAGACCGGTGGGTTGTTCAGCCGACTTCGGGGCGTACTGGGCCGTGGCAGGTCGGCGGATGTCATCGAGGAACTCCCCTCGTCGGAGTTCATCGAGGACCGCTGGTTCGACCTCTCGGTGATAGAGGGGTACCGGGTGGAAGAGCACTACTGGGTGAAACGACCGTTCGCGCACGTGACCATCCTCTACGACCCGGCGGAGCGCCGGCGTCGCTACCATGTCACCGAGCCGGAGTTGAACGAGTTCGAGCGTGAGCTCCGCGAGGTGCTCGTGCAGGTGCTCCGGTCGGAGCTGATGTACGCGGACATCGAGACGGAAAAGGACCGCATCGGTGTCTTTGTCGACCAGTTGCGGGAGGTGGTTAACGAGTACGCCGCCACGGCGGCGCCCGGAACCGTCCACAAGATGCTGTACTATCTGGTGAGAGATTTTCTCGATTACGGAAAGATAGACCCACTGATGCAAGACAGTCGTATCGAGGATATCTCCTGTGACGGCGAGAACGTACCGGTGTACGTGTTCCACGAGGGGTACCGTGACCTGGAGACGAACATCGTCTTCACTCCGGCGCGGCTCAACGCGGTAACGACGCGGCTGGCCGGGATGGCCGACAAGCAGATATCGGTCTCGAACCCGCTTGTCGACGGGACGCTCCCGGACGGGTCCCGCATCCAGCTCACCCTGGGCGGGGATGTCGCCAACCGGGGGTCGAATTTCACGATCCGACGGTTCTCGGACGTACCGCTCACGCCGGTCGATCTCATCAGGTCCGGAACGTTCAGTGTCGAGCAGATGGCGTATCTCTGGCTGGCTGTCGAGAACGGCAAGTCGCTGTTGTTCGCCGGCGGAACGGGGTCAGGCAAGACAACGTCGATGAACGCCGTCTCGTTTTTTATTCCGCCGGACGCGAAGGTTGTTTCGATCGAGGACACACTCGAGGTGACACTCCCGCACGAGAACTGGATACAGTCGACCACACGGGAGTCGGCGAGCGCAACCGGTGAGGGGGCGGTAGAGATGTACGACCTCCTGCAGGCGTCGTTGCGCCAGCGACCGGAGTACCTGCTCGTCGGCGAGGTTCGCACCGATCCGAACGTGGCGCTAACCTTCTTCCAGGCGATAAACACCGGTCACAGCGCGTACACGACCTTCCACTCGGACTCGGTCGACGGCGCGTTGAGTCGACTCGCGAACCCACCGCTCTCGATTCCCGTGCAGATGTTGCGCGAACTCGATATCGTTTCGATACAGCGTCAGGCGTTTTTCGACGGGAGCCGGGTGCGCCGCAACCGGACAATAACGGAGTTAGGGGTCGGTGACGACGGTACCGCGGTCGAACCGCGAACGGTGTTCGAGCGGAACGCGGTCACCGACGCCGCAGAGCAGGTCGGTGAGTCACGCGCCCTCGAGGAGGTCGCAAACGAGCGGGGCTGGAGCGAGGAGCGGTTGGCGAGCGAACTCGACCACCGCGAGCGGATACTCCGGTATCTGCTCGACAGCGACCTCGCGGACTACACCGATGTCGCCGCGACCATCCAGATGCACGCGCGAGACCCGGAGTACGTCCGCTCGAAGGTAGCAGCCGACAGCCTCTCTCCAACGGACCTCCCCGTAGACCTATGACCGCGTCGGACAGCGAGGACGACGCCCAGACCGGACAGGACACCAGCGGACAGGGGCGCTCCGTCGAGGCTGACGACACACCCGGCGGCACAGGCGAGGCGGACACAGGTGAACAGACCGAGGCGGAAACGGGAGAGGACGGGGCCGACGCCCGCGGGAGCGAGCGACTGTGGAGTGTCACCCCGGAGGCACAGCACACCGCGCTTCAGGAACTGCTCGACGACACTGCCCCGACGGTTGCCCACCAGTCCGAGGTGACCGTCGGGGAGACGGTCATCGAGTCGGCGGAGATGAAACAGGTCGGGAGAGCAGACGGGCTCCGCGGCGACCAGAGACGGGCGCGACGGCGCGTCTACGGGTTCGTCCGGGCGTATTTCATGCAGCGAAAGCAAAAGTACCGCGAGTTCCAGCGAACGCTCGACCAGGCGCGGTTGGGTATCTCGTACGACCGCTATCTGACGCGACTGGTGTATCTCGCGGTGGTCGTCGCGGTGTTCGGTAGTTTGCTCGGGGCGGGAGTCGCCTGGGCGCTCTCGGGAACCGGACTGGGGGTTCCGCTGGTCGATGTCGGGGCGGGAACAACGGCTGCGCTCGTCCTGGCGGCTCTCGTGGGCGGTGGCGCGTGCGGTGTGGTGACCTGGGTGGTCGGCACGTACTACCCCGGCTACCGGGTCGGTCGCCGCAAGCGGCGTCTCAACCTCGTCTTTCCGGACGCGGTGGTGTTCATGTACGCGCTCTCGGAGAGCGGGATGAACTACGCGGAGATAGTCGAGCGGTTGGCCGCAGCCGACGACGCATACGGCGAGGTCGCCCGCGAGTTCGACGTGGTCCGGCGGGACATGGAACTGTACGGAAACGACCTGTACACGAGTCTGCGCAACGTCCGGTCGCTGACGCCGAGCGAGAACATCGAACGGTTTGTCGACGACCTGCTCAGTCTGCTGGAGGCGGGCGGCGATATGACCCGGTTTCTGGACGACCAGAGCGAGCGATACTTCCAGCGCGCGAGCGAAGACCAGGAGGACCTGTTGAACACGCTGGCGCTGCTCGGTGAGGTGTTTGTCGTCGGCTTTGTCGCTGCGCCGTTGCTCTTTGTCGTTATTCTGATCGTCATCAGCCTGCTCGGTGACCCGGTTCTGTTCCAGCTGAGTCTGTTCATCTACGCCGTCATGCCGCTCGCGTTTGTCGGGTTCGCGGTGCTCCTGTCGGGGCTGCTCGACCCGTACGTCGACCGGAGGATGACACTCTCGGCGGACGCGCCGGGTCACACACCGCAGGCGACCGACGCGGACGACGAGGAGTCCGCGGCGTTTCACAGGTTCTACCGGCGCAAGCAGCTCAAAAATCGCCTCCGGAACCCGTTCGGGTTCATCGGCACCAGTCCGGCCCGGACACTGCTGGTCACGGTGCCGCTCGTGGCCGTGTATCTGGGACTTGCCGTCGACCAAGGGCTGGTACCACTGACCGTCGACGGCTGGCGCGGGTCGCCGGTGTCGGCAACGAACGCCGGGGTTATCGTGCCGCTTCTGGGTCTCACGACGCCGATAGCACTGCTCCACGAGCGGCAGAACCGGCGACGGCGCATCGTTGTCGACCGGTTTCCCAACACGCTGTACGTGCTCGCGTCGGCGAACACGATGGGCATTTCGCTGGTCGACGGACTGGGCGTCGTCTCACGAACGGCGAGCGGCTACTACTCCCGCCAGCTCGGCATTTTGCAAAACGATATCCGGTGGAACCGTGACCCCTCGAACGCGCTGTTGCGGTTCGCCAACCGGGTCGACGTGCCGGTGGTTTCACGGACGATTAAACTGCTCGCCGAGGGACGACGCTCGACGACGGACCTCTCGCGGGTGCTCCGAATCGCGGCCGAGGACACCCGCAACCGGTTCCGGTTGGTCAGGCGACGCAAACAGGAGATGAACTCGTATGTCGTGGTGGTGCTGGTTGGCTATCTCATCTTCCTGGGTGTTATTGTCGTCCTCGACCGGAGCTATCTCACAGTGGTCGCGGATATCCTCGCATCGGCAGACGAGGACGCGGCGACAGAGCAACTCATCACGGACGTTCCGGTCGACACGTACCGGCTCCTCTTTTTCCACGCGGCCGTGGTGCAGGCGCTCGGAACCGGGCTCGTATCAGGCGTTCTGACAGACAACCAGGTTGCGACCGGGCTCAAGTACACGGTCGTACTGCTCGTGCTCGCAGCACTCACGTTCACATTCGTATCATGAGAGACAAACGGACACACCACGAAAGCGGCAGTTGGAGACGCCGGGAACAGGCACGGAACGACCACACCGCCACCGGTGGGCAGGACACCCGTGGACAGTCGACGCTGGTAGGGTTCCTGCTGTTGTTCGGTATCGTCGTGTTGCTGGTTGCCGCGGTCCAGGTGGGACTGGTGCCGGACTGGAACCGGGCGATCGAGGTCGAGCACAACGAGCGTGCCATCGCCGATATGCAGGACCTCTCGGGGGAGATCCACCGTGTGGGACGCGACGGCGAGAGTCGATCGCGCACAGTCGAACTCGGGACCGGCTACCCGACACGGCCGTTTCTGATAAACCCGCCGGACCCCTCGGGTCAACTCCGGACAACGGACCCCGCCCGGTTCGAACTGCGAAACGTCGACATCGGCGGTGTCGACAACTACGCGCCGACAGAGGCGGTGATACGCGGCACGACCCGGCGACTCGTCTACGAGCCGGAGTACAACGAGCACAGGGCCGCACCGCGGACAGTGTACGAGAACGGTCTACTGTACAACCAGCGCAGCGAGCGGGCAATCCTCGCACAGGAGCGGTTCATCGAGGGCAACAGTATCTCGCTTGTCGCCGTCCAGGGGGAGTACGACCGTACCAGCACGGGAACAGTCACGGTTCCGGTCAGCGCGGAGAGTGCGCCCGCACAGGCGGTCCCCGTGAGCAGTGCCGACGGTGGCCCGCTGACGCTCTCGCTCCCGACCCGCGTCCCGGAGTCCGGGTGGGAGCGGGTACTCGCCGGCGAGTTCGAGCGCAACGGCGGCAACATCGTCGGCAACGAGAGCGGCGTTACGGTGAGCGACGACAGCCTGACGGTGACACTCGCGGGTGACACGGAGTACGAACTGCAGGTGGCGCGGGTCGCCGTCGGCGACGAGCCGGTCAGAACCGCGCCCCAGTACCTGACCGATATCGCCGGCGGGGACCGCTCGCTGGCTCCGGGCGGGAGTGAACGACTCGTCTTCGAGGTCCGCGACCGGTTCAACAATCCCCGGGCGGGTGTCCCGGTCACCCTGGACGCCTCGGGCGGGAGTCTCTCCCGGACCAGCGCCACCACCGGGACAGACGGGCGGGTCTCGGTGCGATACACCGCGCCGTCGTCGGGCGGTAGCCAGACGGTGACCGCCACAGCCGACATCAGACCCGGACCGGACCCGGTGGCCGCCGAGCAGGCGAGTATCGGTCTCGAGGTTGTCGCCGGACCCGGCGGTGGCGGTGGTGGTGGTGGCGGTGGCGGCGAGTTCGTCCCGGTGAATCCCGGTCCTGGGGCCGACCAGATCGCAATTGCCGAGGTGACCCGGGCCAACACCGGAGCGGATATTCGCTTCCGGAACCAGCGCTCGACCGAGGTCGAACTGCAGGAGATCCGTGTCCCGTTCTACTACACGGGAGCCGAGGGGAACGTCGTGGTTCCGCGGTCGGGCACGTTCAGTTTCGACGGTAGCGAAACCGGATTCGACATTCCGGACGATTTCGTCCCGGTCAACGGGCCGACGCTGGCCGCCGAGGGACAGACCGGCAGCGAGGCGACGGTCAGTTTCCGGGACTTCCGGCGCAACCCCCGAAACGACTTCTTTGTGTTGCACACCATCTGGACCGACACGGACGGAAACAGATACACCGAGTCGTACTTTATCAATCTCCAGCGGCGCTGACATCCTGCTCCGCGTTCACGCGGAGAAATCCCGAGCGCAGGAGTACGGCTCCCGTCGCTGGCCTCGCCCGCAGACGTATCGGGGACGCGGGACTCGCCCCCGTGACCGTCGGGCGCAGCGACCAGCCGGTGCTGGTGGTCGATATCGGAAGCGAGTGACACGCCACCGGCGACACAGTCGGCAACCGACGCCACCGGACAGGCCCCGTGGGCTCCGGTGCGCTCGTTGTCGTCACCGGGTGGGTGCGACCCGGCGGCGCAGACGCCACGCATATTCCGGTGTCGGGCGTACCGGCAGGCGTGTACCTGCCACCGCTCGACCGGTACGACGCCGCGGCGCTGTCGACGTGTCTGGTGCTTTTCGGTATCGCCTTCTTCGTCTACCCGGTCGAGCCGTTCCAGATCGTGTTCGTGCTGATAGCGTTCGTGGTGTCGCTGACGCGGATGGCCTCTATTCTGCAGAAGTGGATGTTCGCGGGTGAATGACATCCTCCCCGTCGTGAACGGAGAGGGACTACGTCGCTTAAGCAGTCGGGCATAGCCCGACGACGACGGGGTTTCCTCTCCGGCGTGGGAGTCTCAGACTGCCTGAGAGTCCCCGGAGGCAACATTCCCACCGGTACCGGTGGTACTCGGGTCTGTGCGCTGTTTTTCAGGACTTTCGCGAGAGCATGGTGACTCCGACCAGTCGTGGTCGTCCCACTCAAACCGCACGGGCCGTGCCATCGGCCTGACTGCTTGCTCTGTCTGCCGCTTCAGGAACGTTGCTGACGTCCCGAGAACTGCTATGCAGTTCTCGTGGGCACGCAAGACGCTTCGCGTCTTGCGAACGCCGTAAGGTCGGCGTGCCCGTCGAACCCACACAGGCAGGTGAGCGTGTCTTGGTGTCGTGTCGTTCGGTCTGTTGACCCGCACTGTGGGCACTCTTGGCTCGTCCACGCTTCCGACCTGACCTCAACCGAGATGCCGTATTCCTCGGCGGTGCAGGCCAGTCGCTCGGTGAACTGCTTGAACGCCCAGAAGTTATGTGTCTTGGCGTTCGTCTCGACCGACCAGTGGGTTTCGAGTACGTCGGTCAAGCCACCGATATACACGGTAT
>CAYZGA010000108.1:0-8576 GCA_964477945.1 uncultured Halobacteriales archaeon | reverse complement strand
TTCACGGCGAGGAGTACGTCGCTGCAGTCGTGACGACGACGGACCGAGACCGTGGTCGTGCTTGCGGACGATGTGTTCACTGCGGGGTCACTCCCGAGGCGCTCGGTCGTCTCCCCGTGGAACCCGGTGACGCTCAAAGACGAGTTTATCGACAAGCACGTCGCAACCGTGACGGGCGATGTCGTCGACGAAGTCGTCACTGAACTGGGCAGCTACGTCGGGACGGGCTGAACGGGCGGTTCGACCGAGAGCAACCCGTCCTCGTCGACGGCCCAGCGGAGTCTGTCGCCCGCCTCGACGCCCGCGACTACGACTTTCTCGACGACGCACTCGCTCGAATCGGCGACGACATCACGCTGCTCGGCGTCGAGGAACAGTCCACCGGAGACGCGGGGATCCGGGACCGCCTCGACAGCGGTGAGGCGGAGGCGCTGCTCGGCGCGATAGCACGCGAGGGAACGCTTGCGACCGACGACCTCGCCGCCCGCGAGATGGCGACGGAGCGAGGCGTCCCGGTGACGGGGTCGGACTCCTCGTTGTCGGCATCCACTGGGGCGAGATCGACGCCAGCACCGCGAACGGGTGGCTGGATGACTGGCGAGCAAAACCCGGATACGACGCCCCGGTCGAGCGTATTGAGGAGATTCTCAGGTAGCGTCGCTCGTGGGTCCCTGGCAGGTGAGCGAGAGACCGGCGTGTCGTGACGGTGTTCGGGACACCGTCAAGCTACTGCAGGGCTGTCTCGAAGAGACTCCGGGTACCGTCGCCCTCGAAAGTAAACTGATTGAACAGGCAGCAGAGGCGACTGCCCTGGGGTCGTTCGGAAGGCGGAGTCTCTCGAACCAGTTGACCCCGAGGCAGGTTCACGACACCACGCTGTCGTCCGCCGGAGTGGGCATATCGGACAGTGTCGACGACCACACGGTCCGGGCGGCTGCGTCCGGGTCGGGACGCTTTTGCGGTCGACGTCCGACAGTACGAGCAGTGCCAGTTCCAGACCCCGTTCCCGCGCCGGCGGACTGTCGTGTCGTCACGTACAACGTGCTCTACGAGGGTGCCAACCCGCCGGGACACGGCTGGGAGCGCCGCCGGCCGGCCGTTGTCGCCGAACTGGAGCGGCTCTCCCCCGACGTTCTCGCGCTTCAGGAGGTCTGGCTGAGCCAGCTCCCGGCACTCCGTGCGGCACTCCCGGCGTTCTCGTGGGTCGCGACCGACGGCGACCAGCAACACACCCCAATCGCGTACCGCGACGACGCGTTCGACCTGCTGGACAGCGGGCAGTTCTGGCTGGTCCCGCCGGAGACCGGGCCGGGTCGCCCGGGCTGGGACGCCACATACCAACGACTGGTCACCCACGCGACACTGCAACCGACCGACGGGCCGACAGTCACCGTGCTGAGCCTCCACCTCGACCACGAGGGTGCCCGCGCCCGCCGGGAGGGTGTGGCGCTCGTCCGTGACCGGCTCGACGACCTCCCCGGTGAGGAGGCGGTCGTCGCGGGGGATTTCAACTGTCGTCCCGGGTCACCAGCCCACGAGCGGGCAACCGCTGACCGGGACGGCTGGCGGTCCCTCCGGGACGCGGCGACGATGGCAGACACGCGGACGGGACCGACCGAGACGTACACCGGGTTCACCGCCGGGGACGACCCGAAGAACATCGACCACGTGCTCGTGACCGACGGACTCGATGTCGAGCGGGTCGTGACCTGTGTCCCGCCGGGTGCGGAGGACCGGCCCCCGTCGGACCACCGACCGGTCCTCGTCACCCTCCGGTACTGACGCGGTCCTCGCCATCTTCCGGTACCGACTCAGGCGAGTCGGTCACGGAGCGTCGCCCGGAGGTCGGCGGGCGAGTCAACCACCGCATCGGCCCCCGAGAGGTCGCTGTCCGCGTTGCCGTCGCCGCGCAGGGCGAGACAGGTCATCCCGGCGCGGGTGGCCGCCGCGACCCCGTGCGTGGAGTCCTCGACAGCGAGACAGTTTCCCGGCGAGACACCGAGACGCGCCGCAGCCGCGCGGTAGATTCCCGGTGCCGGTTTCGCGGGTCCATCGACGTCCGATGCCGAGACCACCACGTCGTACGCGCCCCGCAGGTCGAACCGGTCGAGGACCATCTCCACCCACGCCCGCCGTGACGCGGAGACGAGTCCGACTGCGACGCCCTCCCGACCGAGGGTGGCGAGCAGGTCGTCGTAGCCCGGCAGCAGACTGGCACGGTTCCGGTACACGTCGGTGGCGTGGTCGGTGTACAGGCTCTCGAAGGTCGCCCTGTCGACGACCACCTCGACATCCGGCATCGTCACGAGTCGGTCGTAGGCGTCGTCGACACTCAGCGCGCGGATCGCGTCGGCAGGCACCGACCCCGCCGTCGCGGCGGGGAGCACCACCGTCCGCTCGATGGTTCGCCAGGCCGCCGCTGTCTCCACTGTCACCCCGTCCATGTCGAACAGCACCGCCTCGTACCTGGACACGGCCGCTCGTTCGGTCGTGTCCGTCCAAACGCTGTCGGTTCCGTGACCGGCCACGTTGGGGAAGTAACCGAACGGCCAGTCGTGACCCGGGTTCGACGACCTCCCAGTGAGTCCCGGACGCGACCCGGGTTCGACAACCCCACAACGAGTCCCGGCTGTGACCCGGGCCCGGTGACTCCCCGGAGAGCACCGGACGCGAGTGTCCGGCGGTCTCAGTCCGCGGGGTGTGCGGGTGTCGCCTCGTCGACGGTCAGCACCGCCTGCTCGGCTGTCCGGACAACCCGCTCGGTGACGGAGCCGAGCAGGTACCGCTCGACACCCTGCCGGCCACGGGTGCCCATCACGATAACGTCGATGTCGTTGGCCTCGGCGTACCGGACGATCTCCTCGTGGGCGGTGCCGCCGACAATACTCGTCTCGACATCGACCCCGTTTGCTGCCGCCCGCCGTTCGAGTTTCGCGACCGCCTCCCGACCGGCGCTCTCTACCTCCTCGGCCGGTTTCGGGTACTTCCCGTCGACTTTCTCCACGGTCCCGCTGTCGGTCACGAACAACCCGTGCACCCGGGCATCACAGAGCCCTGCGAGTGTTACGGCGTGGTCGATTGCTGTCTGTGCCGGTTCGCTGCCGTCCGTTGGCACCAGTATTTCTTTGTACATACACTGATGTACAACGCTATCGTACAAAAATCTGTCGTAGATCGGATTTGGGAGTGTTTCTGCTCTTTACCGCAAGGTAGTATTGCAGTAAATACAAACTATTATACCCGTCCGTCCCGTTCACAGAGTATGCAGCATCTCACAGACACGCGCTCGCGGGCACGGAGGAACAGATGAGCGAGGAGTCGAGCGACAGGGTCGGTTCGGTGCTGGAGCGCATCGGCAGAGGGGCGGCGACACACACCAGGGTCGTGCTGGTGGCCGTCCTCCTGCTGGTCGCCGTCGCCGGCGTCGGAGTGCTCGGCGTCCAGATGAGCATGGGGATGGAGCTGTACCTTGAGGACGACTCCGACACTATCCAGAACTGGGAGGGGCTCCAGAACGACTTCGACACCGGAAACGTCGTGTTCGCAGTTGTCGAGACAGAGGGTGACACAGACATCTTCGACCCGGAGACGATCCGGGCCGTCGACAACCTGACACAGCAGTACCAGACAGATGTCGACGCGGCCGCGTCGGTGACCAGTTACACGCAACTGCTCGCACAGAACGGGAGTCTCCCGGAGACCCGGGGTGAGGCGGTCGCGGGGCTCTCGGCGGTGGAGTCCTCGAGCGAGACAAACGAGCAGATTCTCGCCAACCTCGTGCCGACATACGGCGAGGAAAACGACACGGCACTCGTCCAGATCCAGTACGGGAGCGCCGAGGTCCCCGACGACAGCAACGACCTGTACGGGTTCATGCCACCGAGCGAGACCGAACTCGTCGAGAACCAGATCGAGGCGGCGACCGACTCGGTGACGTTCCCCGAGGGGAGCACGGTCACCATCACCGGCGGTCCCATCTTCGAGGAGGCCGCCTTCGGGTTGATGTTGCCCGAGATGGTGACGCTGTTCGCGCTCGCGTTCGCGGTCATCCTGACCACGATGACGCTGGTGATGCGCGGTCGCCTCCGGAAGACCCGCCGGGTACTGATTCCGCTCGGGACGACACTCGTTGCCCTGCTCGTGATGGTCGGGATGATGGGCTTTGTCGGGTTCGACTTCAACGCTATCATGCTCGGCGTGATGCCGGTGGCCCTGGGGCTGGGTATCGACTACGGGCTCCAGATACAGACCCGCTACGTCGAGGAACGGGAGAACGGTCGTGGACCGGTCGACGCGGCCGGTGTCGCGGCCCGCACCGCCGGACGGTCGCTGACACTCGCGCTCGGGACGACACTCGTCGGACTCGGCTCGCTACTGGCGGCGTCGGTGCCACCGGTCCGGCAGTTCGGTGTGACCGCCGCGTTCAGCGTGCTGGTGTCGATGGTTCTCTCACTGACACTTCTTGTCGCGCTGTTGCGCATCTTCGACGACGGCACGACCACGTCGACCGACACGACAGACACCGACGAGGACGGCCCCGGAACTCTGGAGCGGGGTACCGACGCGCTCGGTGGTGTCATCACCGCGCGACCGCTCGCGGTGCTGCTGGTGTTCGGACTCGTCATCGCCGGCGGGTTCGCCGCCTACCCGATGGTCGAGACCCAAAACGACATGTTCGACTACTGGCCCGACATCGAGGAGAAAGGCGACCTCGAGGACCTCGAGTCCACTGTCGGGAGTCCGAACGTTCTCTACGCGGTCGTCGAGGGTGAGGACATCTACAACAACGGGACACAGCTCGCGGCGGTGAGCGAGTTCGAGACCGAGATCGAGCAAACAGACCACGTCGTCACGTCACTATCACCGGTCAGTGCCGTCGAGATGCAGAGCCGCCAGCAGACCGGTGAGGCGACGTTCCCGACCGACCCCGAACTCCGCCAGCAGCGGTTCGACCAGCTCCAGCAGACCGACGTGCCCCCGGTCGGCGCACAGCCGTTCGAGGAGACACCTGACCGCCTCCTGGTCCAGTTGTACGTCGAGGAGCTCGACGGTGACCAGGAGGAGGCTGTTATCGAGACGACACGGGAGACCGCAAACGAGACACTCGGCGGGATGGACGCGCGCATCACGGGGAACATCGTCATCAACCGGAACGTCATCGAGAGCGTCACCGCGGGGCTGACCCGGACGACGCTCCTGAGTTTCGGTGCCGGACTGGTCTTTCTCGGGCTGGCGCTCCGGTCGGCCCGGGAGTCGCTCGTGCTGGTCGGTTCGGTCGCGGCGAGCACGATGGCGCTGGTCGCCGGTGGGATGTTCCTGCTCGGCGTGCCGTGGAACCCGCTGACGGTGACGACAGCCTCTATCGTGTTCGGGGTGGGTATCACCTACGGAATCCACGTCTACGAGCGGTTCCGCGAGGAACTCGCAGTCTCCGGGGTCGCCCCGGACGAGGCGATACAGACGGCGATTACCGCGAAAGCCCGGCCGGTGCTCGGCTCCGGCGCGACCACCATGTTCGGGTTTGGCGTGCTGGTGGTCTCGGAGTTCCCGGTGCTGTCGAACTTCGGGCTGGCAATCGCGCTCGCGATGGGGCTCGCACTGCTCAGCGCGTTCGTGTTCATGCCCGCGGTGGTCCTCCTGCTCGCCCGGGCCGGTGTGCTGCCCGCCGGCGGGACCGAGGAACCGCCGGATGCGGACCCCGGTGTCGTCTCGCCCGGTGACGACTGACGTCGGTCACTCCGGTACCGACTGCGTCCCTGTGCACGAGCCAGGACCGCGCCAACGGCGGCCACCGACTCCGACGGAGTCCTGCCGACGCCGCGGGCGGTCGCCCGACAGAGCTATCACTCGCTGTGATGTACCAGACATATGGCCCAGGAGCCACCAGACTACGCCTGCCGGGAGTGTGGGGCTGCGATATACCTGCTCCAGCGGACCTGTGGGGAGTGTGGCACGGACCACGAGTGGTCCTGTGTCGCGCCGTGCCGGGCGTGTGCCCGCCGGACTGACTACCTGGACGGTCCTTGCGAGTGTGGTGTGACCCACGACCCGTGGCGGGTGGCGGAACTCGCGGCACGCGACGAGGGACCGGTGACGGTGGCAAAAGACGCCGTCGACCGGCCGACCGAGGCGGGCTACCGGCGCCACGTCGGGACCATCCACGGGCAGTGGGCCGACTACCGGCGCGTCCTCGACGACGGTGGCGAGTTCCACGTCCGGGTGTACCTCGACCACTACGAACTCCACGTCGACGCGGTCAGCGCTCTCGACGAACCGACCCGACACACCCTCCGGTACGGGCCGCGCGCCGCGGTGGCCACCGGCGTGGACCTTCTGCGCGGGGTCGGCGGCCTGCTCAGGTCGGCGGCGAGACTGCCTGCCACGCTCACCTCGGACTCCCGGGAGTCGTAGCCGCCGGTGCCGACGAAACCCCTTTTGTACTGCCAGCCGAACCTGACGGTATGAGTACCACGACTATCGTCGCCGCCGTTCTCGCGTTGATTCTGCTCTTTATTTTCTTTGTCTACCTGCTGTTGCGCCGGACGGCACAGGAGTTTCGCGAGGGGATGGAGGGGGACCGGAAGCGCAAGTAGCCGGTCAGTCCTCGGAGTAGCCGGATGGCCGCTCGGGTGCCTGCTGCTCGCCGCCGGCAACGTGGAGTTCGCCGCTGGTGTCGTCGAACACCAGATGCGAGTGCGGGTAGGCGATTTCGATGTTCTCCTCGTCTTCGAGGGCCGCCCAGACGCGCGTCTGCACCCGGGACCGGACCGTCTGCATCCGGTACGGTTCGTCCACCCAGTAGCGCAGTCGCAGGAGGACCCCGCTGTCGGCAAACGTGCCGATGAGACAGTCCGGACCGGCTGGATACCGCGCCTCGCCGACGCGGATACTCGGACCGCCGCTGATGACACTGTCGACACCCCGGGCACTCGCCTCCATCAACTCCCGTGCCCGCTCGATGTTGCTCTCGTAGGTGACGAGCACGTCGAGTGTCAGTCGAATCCGGGTGTCGTCCGCCGAGTGGTTGATGACGTCCCGCGACCGCATCTCGCCGTTCGGTACCACCATGAAACTGTTGTCGAGTGTGATCAGCTTCGTGTACCGGAGCGTGATGTCGTCGACGAAGCCCTTTGCGTCCCGGTCCGGGAGCTCTATCATGTCGCCGATCTCGTAGGGCTGGTCGGCGAGCAGAAAGACGCCGCTTATGACACTCCCGACGATTGGTGCGAGGATGACACCGACCACCGCGGAGAAGACCGTCACCGAGAGCGCGATGTTGCCCAGGTCCAGCCCGTAGATGCGCAGGATAGTCAGCAGTCCGAAGGTGTAGATGCTGGCGCGGATGATGCCGAGCGCGACACGGCTGAGGCTCTGCCGGGTGAAGTACTGCGCGATGCGGCGACTGAACAGGCGCACGGCGAGTCGTGCCGCGAGCCACGCCAGCACGACCACGAGCGCCGCCGCGACCACCTCGAGCAGCCAGACCGGCACCCCGCTGGGAACGAAATCCGGCACCGGCAGGGCGCTCTCCTCGCCGTTCGATGATGTGTTGAGCGCGACGAGGTGCATACCTGTTCGAGTCGTGGCCGGCGCAAAAACGTTCCGTTCACCGACATCGCGGAGCGTCTGTCGCTCTGCCGGCACCGGCGTCGCGCTCGCCGGTCTGTTGGTGCCGGCAGTCGTCGGTGTCGCCGGGGTCGTGTCCGGTCGACCGGCACCCGCGGTCCGGGTCGGGGGTGCCCGACGGGGCGGACCGGTCGAGTAGTTGGTCGGCCACACGGCTCCAGGCACGCGACAGCGGCGAGGCAGCAAACGGGTCGTCGACGGCGGGCACCGCCGCGAGCACGGGACAGCCGGCGATGCGACCGGCTGTCTCGGCGGGGCGACCGGCGGTCCGGACGAGTGCGCCGACCGGCGAGGCGTCGAGCTGGCGCGCGGCGGTCAGGGTTCGTCGGGTGTCGTCGAGACACTGTGGCCGGTCGGTCGAGACGACCAGCGTCGCCCGGGCGTGACGGAGCGGGCGCGTCGCGTCGGGACCGATGCCCGCCGGGCAGTCGACCAGCACCGGTCCCTCCCAGTCACGGGCCGCCCGGAGCGCAGGTGCGGTGCGCTCCGGTCGACCGGCGGTGACCAGCGCGACACCGGGCATCGCCGACGGGTACCGGCAGACCCGCGAGAGCGGGGCACCCCGTGCGAGCGCGTCTACCCCCTCGTCGCGCTCGATACCCGCGACGTGGTGGAGGTCGGGCATATCACAGTCCGCGTCGACCACGAGCGGCTCCCTCCCGCGCCGCGACAGGGTCCGCGCGAGACCCAGCGCTGTCGTGGTCTTGCCACAGCCACCCTTCCCGCCTGCTATTGCGAGCATACGCGAGGTGGCTCCCCAACGTACTTGAACCCACGCCGTGCCCTACCCGACCGTCGGGGGTCGCTCCGGCGTGACCCACGGCCGGGTGGCGACACGGTCGTTCGACAGTGTCAAGCGCGTGCACGTCCAGCCTACGACCAGATGGACCACGACCACATCACCAGCGCCAGACAGCTGTCACGGGGCGACATCGAGACGGTGCTGGACC
>CAYZGA010000107.1:1985-8610 GCA_964477945.1 uncultured Halobacteriales archaeon | reverse complement strand
TCTCGACGGTGCCCTCGTCGGTCTCGATCGGGACGATCTCCTCGGCGAACCGGCCGGACTCGGTGGCCGCCGCGGCCCGCTGCTGGCTCCGGGCCGCGTACTCGTCCTGTTGCTCGCGGCTGATGTCGTGTTGCTCTGAGACCTTCTCGGCGGTCATCCCCATCTGCAGGTCGAAGATATTGTACTCCTCGCTCATGCCGGGGTGGATGTTACCCATGTTCTCGCCCATCTCGACGCGACTCATCGACTCGACACCGCCCGCGATGACACAGTTGCGCTGTCCCGCCGCGATGGCGTCACGACCCCGCATGATGGCCTCCGCCGATGACGCACACCACCGGTTGATTGTCGAGGCCGGCGTCGGTTCGCCCAGGTCCGAGAGCAACGAGATGACACGTGCCACGTTGTTGCCCTGTTCGCTGCGTTGCTGGGCACAGCCCCAGAGCAGGTCGTCGACGGTCTCGCCGGTCAGCCCCGTCCGGTCGAGCATCTCGTCGACGAGCGGAGCCGAGAGGTCCTCGCTCCGAACCCCCGCGAGCGCGCCGTCCTCCTTTCCCTGCGGTGTCCGCACCGCCTCCACGACGACTGGTGTGTTCGTCATGACTGGGAGGTGGTCCGGACCGGTATTAAACCCGTTGTCGGCCCGTCCACACCCGCGGCGGAGTCAGACACGCGACGGCCCGAGCGGACACCTCGGCGAGGTTCCCTGTCCGCCCCGCTCGCGGTATCAGCCCCGGTGTTCGTCGAGCGCCTCGCCGATACTGAGGTCGCCGTGTGCGACCCGGCGGGCGAGTTCGGCGTCGATAGCACGGTTGGTCTCGCCCGCCTCGCGCGAGCGGTCCTGGATGCGGGTCAACTCGCCCGCGGTCGGGTCGACCTCGCGTGACTCGACGCGCTCGCCCTCGATGCGGGCGATGTTGACAGCAGCGATAACGTCGCCCAGACCGCGCGTGCCGGCACCGAGGTACGGGGTCGTCCCGGTCTCGTCGACGAGTTCGACCGGTACCGTGAGGTCGTCGACGATACGTGCCCCGACCAGTCGCGCGCCGTCACCGATACGGACCAGCGGGTCGGCGGCGTCGGCTGTCTCCCGGTGGACCACCGCCGCAACCTCGTCGGGTGCGACCTGGAACGTCGCCACGACCACGTCCCCCCGGAGCACGGCGACACCGGGTCGCTCGCCGGGGTCGATACCCACCACGGTCCGGCCGCTCGCACCCCGCAGCGCCGTGACTGCCGCCTCGACGGCCGCCCGCGGGTCGCCCGGTGTCGCCTCGACGACGGTCATCCCCCCGGGTGTGTCGACCTGTTCCCCCTCGGCTGTCACCACCACCTCCGCGTCGGACGGGAGTTCCGCCCCAGATTCGACGGTCGTGAACGGCACGTCACGCTCGCGCAGGTCCGTGACGAGCTCGTGGTACACCTCGAAGTCCTCGGTTGCGACGACGAGCACACCCGGTGTTTGCCCTGGCGGGATTTAGCTCTCCCGGCGGTCCGGCCACACCCTGACCGGGACCGAACCAACAGGTTCAATCCGTGCGATTGTGTCTGGTCGGGCATGGAGACGGCGCTCGTGACCGGCGCGGCGGGGTTCATCGGGGCACACCTCGTCGACGGGTTGCTCGAACGAGGCTACAGGGTGCGCGGTCTCGACAACCTCTCGACGGGGGACCGTGACACTCTCGACGGGGTCTGGGAGAGCCAGCGGTTCAGTTTCGTCGAGGGCGACGTGCGCGACCGCGAGACCGTCGAGCGGGCCGCCGATGCTGTCGACTGTGTGTTCCACCTCGCGGCACGAACGAGTGTCCCCGGCAGTGTCGAGAACCCGGCGGAGACGACGGACATCAACTGCACCGGCACGGCCACGGTGTTCACCGTCGCACGCGAGCGCGACGCCCGGGTCGTCTTTGCCTCGTCGGCGGCGGTCTACGGCTCCGACGTTCCCGTGCCGACACCCGAGGACGCGCCGCTGTCGCCCGAGTCGCCGTACGCACTCTCGAAGCGCTACGGCGAGGGACTCGTCCGCGGGACCGACCTCGACGCTATTGCTCTGCGCTTTTTCAACGTCTTCGGTCCCGGCCAGGACGCCGACGGTCCCTACGCGGCGGTCGTCCCGGCGTTTCTCCGCCTGATGCGGGCGGGCGAGCAACCCGTTGTCTACGGCGACGGGCGACAGACCCGTGACTTCGTGTTCGTCGACGACGTCGTCGACGCGGCGGTGCGGGCGGCCGAGTGCGAGACGCCCGCCGATGTCTACAACGTCGGTTCCGGCGGCCGCGTCTCGGTGCTTGACCTCGTCGACGCGCTGAACGACGTTCTCGGGACCGACCTCGACCCCGTTCACGACGAGCCACGGCCGGGCGATATCCGCCACTCCGGCGCAGACATCTCACGCGCCCGCGAGGACCTCGCCTACGACCCGACCGTCGACCTGCGGGACGGTCTCGCCGCCATCGTCGACGGCGAGTAACCGCTGTCGGCGGGAGTACAGGGGGACGCGGCAGTGCCGCTCGCCACCTCGACTGAGCGCACCGACCGGACGAGCGACACGCTTGTTACACTGCCCGGGAAACAACCGGTATGGAGACAGACCCGCTCTCGGCCGTGTCGCCGCTGGACGGGCGCTACGCCGGGGCAACCGAACCGCTACGGGCGTACGCCAGCGAGCGGGCGCTGATGCGGGCCCGCCTCGAGGTCGAGGTCGAGTACCTGCTCGCGCTGGCGGCGCTCCCGGCGACGCCGCTCTCGCTCGACGACGCGGAGCGGGAGTCACTGCGCCGCGTCTACCGCGAGTTCGACAGCGAGGACGCCCGGACTGTCAAGACACTGGAGACAGAGGGTGACGAGACCCGCCCGGCGACCAACCACGACGTGAAAGCCGTCGAGTACTTTCTCCGGGACCGCCTGCCGGCGGGGGTCGGCGGCGAGTGGGTCCACTTCGGGCTGACCAGCGAGGACGTCACCAACCTCGCATACCGGTTGTTGCTCCGGCCAGCCGTCGAGACGGTGCTCCGGCCCCGCCTGCGGGCGCTGTGCGAGCGCCTGACAGCGATGGCCCGGGAACACAGTGACCTGCCGATGCTGGCCCGGACACACGGCCAGCCGGCCACGCCGACCACCTTCGGCAAGGAACTCGCGGTGTACGCCTCGCGGCTCGGGCGGGCACTTGGGGCACTCGACCGGGCGGTCGAGGGGCTGTCGGGCAAACTCGCCGGCGCGAGCGGGACCTACGCCGCCCACGTGGCCGCCTACCCCGACGTGGACTGGCGGGCCTTCGCCCGCGAGTTCGTCACGGACCTCGGGTTCGAGTACGAACCGGTGACCACGCAGGTGAACCCGTCCGACGACCTCGCGGCGCTGTTCGACGCGCTCCGCCGTGTCAATCAGGTCCTGCTCGACCTCGCGCTGGACTGCTGGCTGTACATCTCCGACGGTTACCTCGGTCAGGAGACCGTCGACGGCGAAACCGGGTCCTCGACGATGCCCCACAAGGTCAACCCCATCGACTTCGAGAACTGCGAGGGGAACCTCTCGAAGGCCAACAGCGACCTGACGTTTCTCGGGGACTACCTCACCAGCTCGCGGCTCCAGCGGGACCTCTCGGACTCGACGGTGAAACGGAACGTTGGGGCGGCGCTCGCCCACTGTCTGCTCGGCTACCGGAAACTCGAGACCGGACTGGAGAAGGTGACACCCAACGAGCAGGTGATGCGTGGGGACCTCGCCGAGACCCCGGAGATACTCGGTGAGGCTGTCCAGACGATTCTCCGCCGCGAGGGCCACGAGGACGCCTACGAGCGCGTGAAGACACTCACCCGCGGGCGGACGGTGACACTCGCGGACTTCCGGGAGCTGTTCGCGGACCTCGAGGTCTCCGAGGCGGTGCGCGAGGAACTGCTCGGGCTGACACCCGCCAGTTACACCGGTCTGGCCGACGAACTGGCCGAGGACCTGGACTGACAGACCTAACACTCGAATAATGTATAGTACTTGTGATAGTATCTGGCGGCGTGACCCGTGGACCGGCACGCAGTTGTCCGGGTAACTCGTGGCGAGTGTAGTGGTTCCTCGGTCACTCGATTAGCTGGCGGTGTTTAGTTCAAAAGTGAGGCGTGGTGAGTTTCTGATGCTCTATGGCAGGAATCACACGCCTCAGCGGGTGTAGCGAGTGGATCGACCTGTTGTTTGTGGAGTGCGAGCGGACACCGCATCGGCTGATGGAGCTGGGTATTCGGTTGCATTTAGCTGGACTCTCACTCTCGAATACCGTCAAAGAACGTGAGACGTTTGGTGTCCAGCGCTCTCGGAAAGCTGTCCACGACTGGGTACAGAAAGCCGACTTACAGCCCGTCAGCGGTACATCACCGAATAAAGTCGCGGTTGACGAAACCGTGATTCGAATCAACGACCAGCAATACTGGCTGTACGCCGCTGTCAATCCCGAGACAAACAAACTGCTTCACGTCCGGCTATTTTTTCCACCACGACCGCACTCACTGAGATCTTTCTCCGCGAGCCCCGAGAGAAACACGATGTCGACGACGCACTCTTTCTCGTCGATGCCGCACCACATCTCGAATCAGCACTTTACCGAGCAGGACTCCGATTTCAGCTCGAGCGTTACGGGAATCGGAACAGTGTCGAACGTATACTTCGTGAGGTAAAACGACAAAGTTCTCGATTCTCGAACTGTTTGAGCCATGTCCAACCAACCACTGCTGAAACGTGGTTACGAGCCTTTGCCGTCCGGTGGAACTCGCTTAACTAAACACGACTATCGTGACGGTCTTCACCCTCGGGGTCAAGTGGTTCGAGAGACGGAATCTCTCGTCAGTTGCTCGCGGGCATTGCCCGCTCGCAAGTTCGTTTGAGGTTGTCCAACGTTCATCACGGAAGACGCAGTCTTCCGAACGACCCCGAGGCACTCGGCCTATCTCTCTGTAGACTGTTGGTTAGTGCTCTCGTGTTGGTCGGCAGAGGGTGTCGACGTATCGTCCCGGGCAGTCTCGTCGGTGGTCCGCCAGTCGACACGGGGATCGGACGGTCGGTCCGACCGGTTCTCGGCGTCGGCCACCTCAACCTCGACAGACGGTTCCTCGTCGTCAACTCGGTCCGTCAGATACTGTCCCAGTTGCCGGAGTCGCCGGACCTGCGGCATCGTGGCGATGGTCACTGCCAGCGACGAGACCCCGAGCAGCCCCATCAGGGCGAGACCAGCCCCGAGAAACAGTGACCCGGCGGTCCACTGCTGGAACGCAAAAAAGAAAAAGCCGATACTGAACCCCGCCTCGAACTTCGCCTCGATGAGCCGAATCGTCTCGTCGAACTTCCGGAGACGGTAGTCGACCGCGTTCAGTGCCGCGTTCGCCTCCTGCACGGCCTCCTGCGCGTCGTCCTCGACATCCTCGACACGGTCCAGCGTCTCGCTGACATCCTCGACGAGCGTCTCGGCGTTGGTCAGTGCCTCGACGAACCCCTCGTCACCGAGCAGTTCGGTCAGCTTGCGCACGTTCTCGATATCCGACAGCATAGTCTCCCTACACCGGCGGCGAGTATCTATCTTGGGTCCGTCTCACCAGCGCAGTCGTGATCGGCCACGACCGAGCAGTCAGACGAGAGTCGAGACGAACAACCGCAACTCGTGTGGTGTGGTCACCCGGACCTGTCGGGCTGTGGAACACGGTAGGACTCACGATTGCGGGTGTAGAAGACGTAGACACCGGCGGCGAACGCGAGCAGTCCACTGAGAACTGAGCTCACGTCGAGAGAGAGTCCTCCGATATCGCCGCCGAGTCCGCCGAGTCCGGCAGCGTTCAGTCCGGCGACGGCAACACCGGTCACCACAGCCGCGGCAGCGAACACAAGAAGCGCGTCGGAGAGAATGTCGAGCGGTGGGTTCCGCTGGCGGTAGGACGCGTACGAGAACGACTCGAAAAGCACCAGCAGCGAGGCGAGCACCAGCGACATCCCCCCGTTGTAGACGGCGTCGGCGTACACCGTCGGGAGGGTTGTCCCCTGTTCGAGTGTGCCACTGACGGCACTCGTCAGGAGCACCACGACGAGCACAAACACCGCAACCGGTCGGAACGCACTCTTGTCCACGGTCAGACCCCGTCAGGACCCGGCGGCCGACCGGACGGCGGTTCGGACCCCTCAGTGCCGCAACCGGCGAGAACCTCCACACTCTCCGGCGACAGGTCGCGGGTGACGGCCTCCTTGTACTCGCTCTCGTGCTCGCCGTCGGAACAGTGCTTGCAGACCCGCGGTTCGATTTCCATTGTCCGGATTTGGGACCGTACGCGAAAGAGCGTTACCGTTCGCGTGCGCCGGTGACAGCCCACATCGACGGCGCTCACTACGGGCCCCAGTCGCGAACAACCGGCCGAGTACCGAGAGCGGGTAGCCGGCCACCACGATACCCACGGCAGAGGAGACAAACAGCAGGCCGACCAGAAACACCCACCTGCCGTGCAGGTACACGGAGACGGCGAGCGCGAGCGTCGGCCCGACGAGTGCGAGCGCGAGTGCCGGAACCACGCCGGTCCCGACGACCAACCCGGCGAGGAGGACAACACCCGGGCAAACCACCGGGGGTCGGCCGAGCGCAGACGGGCAAGGAAACGCC
>CAYZGA010000107.1:721-1885 GCA_964477945.1 uncultured Halobacteriales archaeon | reverse complement strand
CTCCCGGGCGGTGTCCCGGGTCACCGGAACGCGCTCGACCCAGCGGGTACTGCCCTCGTCGTCGGGATAGATATCCAGCGTTCCCGGGGTCGACGCGCCGTCGAGCTTACCCTGTCAGACGGCACACACGTTCGTCGGCGGCGCGGCGACTGCTCCCGCAACGGCCGTGAGTGCGAGACGGACCGCGAGGGCACAGACGGCGCGACGAGCCACGTCCCGCGTTTACCCGAGATGCAAAGAACTTGATAGTCGGTGGCCGCCGTCACAGGAAATCGGTGGCGTCACCGGTCGCCTCGGCGAGCGGCGACTCGTCGGTCAGTCGGTCGGCCGCGAGCACCCCCTCGACGGCCGCGCAGGCCGCCTCGACGGGTTCGTGTGTCTCCACGTACGTTGCCAGGGCGAACTCGGTTTCACCGACGCCGGTGAGTTCGAGCGCCTCTGAGCGGGAGAGTTCGCCGGCGATCCAGTCACGGACGATCTTCCGTCCGGTCGGTCCGAGCGGCGAGACAGACTCGCCGAGCAGATGTAGCGTCCTTGCCGCGGTCACCGGCGCGATACCGGCGGTGTGGGCTGCTGTGCCGATTGATGCACCCTCGGCGTACCGTTCCAGCACCGTCGCCGCCGCCGCGGGTTCGCACGGTAACTCACCGGCAAACGGTTCGAGGCGCTCGGCGAGATCCGCGTCGGTCGTGTCGACAGTCGCGACGCCGCGCTCCTCCTGATGCTCGGTCACCTCGAGCCCCGCGGCGAGTTCCGACAGCCCCATCGTGTGTCTGTAGTTCGGCCATCGTACTAAAAAGTTCAGTTCGTGTGAGAACAGCACGAGCGGTTCTAACCGGCACCACCGGGGCAGTGTGGACCTGCTACCGGGCTCTCGGGCGCTCTGTCTGGATGGTCCGGCCGTGCGCTCTGGCTATAGAACCTACCGGTTACCGGTAGGTAACTGCGGCGGGAACAAGTAACATTTGCCGCTACCTTCGTCTCTTTAAATGTGCTCTCGGCTCGAACGATGAGGTGATGGCAACGACGACAGTTCAGGCCTGTCCAGAGTGTGACGGTCGGTTGCGGGCAGACGACTGCGAGACGGTTTGTACGCAGTGTGGGCTAGTGGTCGACGAGCACGCGATCGACCCGGGACCGGAGTGGCGTTCCTTCGAGGACGAC
>CAYZGA010000107.1:0-711 GCA_964477945.1 uncultured Halobacteriales archaeon | reverse complement strand
GGGGGCACCGCTGACGCGGTCGCGCCACGACCGCGGGCTCTCGACGGAGATCGGTCGGTCGACGCGGGTGAAGGGTCGCAAGCGCCGGCAGCTCGCGCGGATGCGCCGCCAGCACAAGCGCAGCCAGGTGCGCAGCAAGGCAGAGCGCAACCGTATCTACGCCTTTACCGAGATACGCCAGCTCGTGAGCACGCTCGACCTGCCGACACACGTCCGGGACCGGTCCTGTGTGCTGTTCGAGTCCGCACAGGAGGCGGACCTGCTGCAGGGCCGGTCCATCGAGGGGTTCGCCGCGGCGGCGGTGTACGCCACCTGCCGGACCGACAGCGTCTCGCGGACGCTCCCGGAGATAACCGAGGCCGCGAAGGCCACCCGCGACGAACTCGACGTGGCCTACACCGCGATGAACCGCGAACTCGGACTGCCGACGGGTCCGATCCACCCCCGGGAGTATCTCGCACGGTTCGCGTCGAAGCTGGACGCCCCGGACAGCGTCGAACGGCGGGCGCGCGAACTCGCGGTCGAGGCCCGCGAGACCGGTATCGACACCGGCCGTAACCCCGGTGGCGTCGCGGCTGCCTGCCTCTACACCGCCGCACGGGACTCCGAGTACGACCTCACCCAGCAGGAGGTCGCCGACGTGGCCGACGTTGCGCCGGTGACGGTCCGGTCGACATACTACGACCTGACTGACTGACGCCAGTCAGAGGT
>CAYZGA010000106.1:4238-8687 GCA_964477945.1 uncultured Halobacteriales archaeon | reverse complement strand
TCAGGGACGCGCTGGACCCCGGTATCCAGGGCGAGAGCGGGGGTATCTGAGATGACCGACCCACTGTTGCGCGTCGAGGACCTGACGACCCGGTTTTTCACCGAGGAGGGGCAGGTAAACGCCGTCGAGAGTGTCTCCTTCGAGGTGGACCAGGGCGAGGTGTTCGGTATCGTCGGCGAGTCGGGGTCGGGCAAGTCCGTCACCGCCCTCTCGCTGGTGGACCTCGTGGAGTCGCCCGGCCGGATCACGGACGGCTCGGTGTGGTTCCGGGACGCCGACCTCGCCGAGCGGGTCCGCGAGGACGACCCCGACGCGGTCGACGGCGAGATGGTCGATCTCAGGCAACTCGACGAGAGCGCGCGCCGGGCGCTCCGTGGCACGGACTTTGCGATGATATTCCAGGACCCCACGAGCAGTTTCAACCCGTCGATCACCGTCGGGACACAGATCGCCGAGGCCGTCGAGGTCCAGCAGCGCGCGGAGGCGAACCCGCGGGCGCTGCGCTCGCGCACCCAGGGGTTCGGACTGGGGAAGTTCCTCACGACGTCGGTCCTGCCGAACGTCGACTACGTCAGCGACGAGGCCCGGAACCGTGCCGTGGAGCTGCTCGACACGGTCGGCATCCCCGACCCCGCCGAGCGCGCCACCGAGTACCCGTACCAGTTCTCCGGCGGGATGCTCCAGCGGGCGATGATCGCACAGGCGCTCGCAACCGAACCGTCGGTGCTCGTCGCCGACGAGCCGACGACGGCACTCGATGTCACCATCCAGGCACAGATACTGAACACGCTCGGTGACCTCCAGGCGGAGTACGGTATGACGACGGTGCTCATCACGCACAACCTGGGTGTCATCGCGCGGATGTGCGACCACGTCGGCGTGATGTACGCCGGCGAACTCGTCGAGCGCGGGACACTGGCGGACATCTTCGAGCGGCCCAGCCACCCGTACACGAAGGGGTTGCTCGGCAGCAGTCCCTCGCTCGACGATACCGGTGGACGCCTCCAGCCCATCGAGGGCAACGTGCCGAGTCTGCTCGACGAGGAGATGGACGACCGGTGTTACTTTGCCGACCGCTGCCCGAAAGCCATGCACGAGTGTCTCGAGAAACCCCCCGAGTTCGACGCCGACGGGTCGGACAGCCACCGCTCGCGTTGCTATCTCGCGCGCGAACCGTACCAGCCAGGCGACGCGCTCCCCGAGGGGTACTTCGATGAGTCGTGACACGCGGGTCCCGACGCGCTCTCGAAGGCGTACTGGACCCGGCCGGTCCCCGGAGGTGTCCCGATGAGCAGTGACACACCGGGTTACGACCTCACGGCGTCGGACGACACCGCAGCCGACGAGGTGCTCATGTCGGTGCAGAACCTGAAAAAGTACTTCGACGACGGGCTCTCGCTGCTGGACCGGATACTCGGCGACGAGCAGCGTGCGGTTCGCGCGGTCGACGGAGTCAACTTCGACATCCGCCGTGGCGAGACGCTGGGGCTGGTCGGGGAGTCGGGCTGTGGCAAGTCGACCGTCGGCAAGAACATCCTGCGTCTGCAGGAGCCAACGGCCGGGTCGGTCGTCTTCGAGGGCGAACCGCTCGGCGAGCGCGACGACCTTACCGAGTTTCGCCGCAACGCACAGATACTGTTCCAGGACCCCTTTTCCAGTCTGGACCCGCGTATGCCGGTCGTCCAGAGCATCCGTCAGCCCCTGGAGATTCACGACTGGCCCTGGGACGACGAGGGTGACGTGGCCGAGCGCAGGCGAGAACGTGTCGAGGAACTGATGGAGCGTGTCGGTCTCTCGACCGACCAGCTCGACCGCTACCCCAGCGAGTTCTCCGGCGGTCAGCTCCAGCGCATCGGTATCGCCCGCGCGCTCGCATTGGACCCGGACTTCGTGGTGCTCGACGAGCCGACCAGCGCGCTCGATGTCAGCGTGCAGGCCCAGATTCTCAACCTGCTCGACGACCTGCAGTCCGAGTTCGGTCTCACCTACCTGTTCATCAGCCACGACCTCGGGGTCATCCGTTACATCTGTGACCGAATCGCCGTGATGTACCTCGGCGAGATCGTCGAGGTGGCCCCCGCCGAGCAGCTGTTCGAGAATCCACAGCACCCCTACAGCAAGGCACTGCTGGAGAGTGTGCCTCGCGTCGACGTGGCGGAACGCGAGCGGGATATCGACCCGCTTGCCGGTGACGTTCCCTCGCCGCGTGACCCGCCGTCGGGCTGTCGCTTCCGCACCCGGTGTCCGTCGGTTATCCCGCCGGACGACCTGGACATCGACCAGGGGGCGTTTCGCAGTATCACCGATGTCCGCAACCGCATCGCCGACCGCGAACTCGCAGTCGAGACGGTCCGCAACTCGCTCGCGACGGAGATGGACACCGACCCCGGTGACGACCGCGTGGCCGACCGCCTGTACGACCGGCTCATCGACACCGAGTTGCCCGAACGGGAGCGCCAGCAGGTCCACGATGCGCTCCAGGCGGTTGCCACCGGTGACTGGGCGCAGGCCGGTGATATCCTGCGCGAGCGATACGAGTCCGTCTGCGAGACCGACCACCCCACCGGCCCGGTCTCGTGTCACCTCGTCGACGACGGGAACTGACACCGACAACCGGGGGACAGACACCACGACCCGCGTGACCGGACCACCGGATTTTTGTTCGCCCGGCATCCTGCGGTGTACATGAGCGAACCCGAGAGCGGGGGACTCCCCGAGGAGGCGTCGGCGGAGTGGTGGCGACTCGTCGACACGGCAGAGGAGATGGCCGACGGCTACCGCGACCGTGGCTGGGCGGCGACGGTGGTCCACCCCGGAGATGTCACCCCTGTCGACAAGACCGCGTACTTTGGACTGAGTGTGCTCGCCCCGGATAGCGAGTACGACGAGGTACGCTCGCTGGTGGCGACACACGAGTTCGACCGGTCCCGGGTCTTCCGGCACGGCGAGGGTGAGTTGACCTTCCTCCTGTCTGTCTTCGAGGCGACCGGTGACGAGACTGCGGTGCTGGTCCCGGTGTATCTCACCGACCGGGGCGTCGACACGCTGTTCGACCCGGCACGCGAGGCCGGCGAGGTGCCCGTTCACGTCCGTCCACTGGAGTACGAGGAACTCGCGACGCTGACCGTCGCCGACCCGGATCTGCTCCTGACCCCGGCGGACTGAACCCAGTCCCCGTCGCTCCGTTGCCGACACGCGCGACGTGTCCCGGCACCTGATGGGTCGGGCACCTCGTGACAGGTGGTCCCCGACTGATGACCCCGTCGAGCAACAGCGGCCCGTGTCCCCGACAGGTCAGGGCCGACAGCAGACGGTGGGCCGGTGCCGACCGGGTTGCTTTTGCCGGTCGGGACCCCCCGGAGAGACATGGAGGTAACCTTCGACGGACAGCGACTCCGGGCCGGGAGCGAGGCCCGCGAGCGGTTCTACGACTCCCGGGGGTACGGCCGGCCCAGCGGGGGTGAGATCGAACTCGCGCCGGTTGAGGCCGCGCACCTCCTGTTCCGGGGCGACATCGAGCAGGTCACAGACCGCCGGGACGGCCGGGACAGACGGCTCGGTTTCGGCGCCCTGCTCGCCTCCGCGGCCGTCTCCGAGGTTGCCTTCTTCGTCTACAAGGACCTGCGCGACCGGGGGTTCTACCTCTCGCCCGCCGGGACAGACGCCGACACGGGCGGTGAGTTCGTCGTCTACCCGCGCGGGCAGGGGCCGTGGGACGACGCGGTCGCCTACCGGGTACAGGCAGTCAGCGAGCGCGAGTCGGTCCCCACGGAGTCACTCCGGGAACTAATCGGGCGGGCCGAGAGCGACGACGCGACAGCGGTGCTCGCTGTGGTCGACGAGGAGAGCGAGGTGACCTACCTCGAACTGGGTGTCCCGCCCGTCGACGGCGCGACCGACCACAATATCCCGCAGGTCCGGGGGCGACTCCTCTCGGACCGGGTGCTGGTGGCCGACCCGCCGACCGCGCTCTACGAGCGCGGGTTCTACGGGCAGCGACTCGACCCCGACGGTCCGGTCCAGCTCTCGCTCGTCGAGGCGGCACACCTCGCCGACCGGGGGTTGCTCTCGCTGGACGGGACCGGCGACCACATCCGCGAGCGCGGCAGAGCCGTCGAGGGGGACCGCTTCGACCGCCGACTGCGCGTCTACAGCGCGCTCCGGACTGCTGGTGTCGTCCCGAAGACCGGATTCAAGTTCGGTGCCGACTTCCGCACCTACGCCGAGGTGGACTCGGTCGAGAATCTCGGTCACTCCGAGCGGCTGGTGCGGGTCCTGCCTGGCGACCACGTGTTCGCGCCACGTGACCTCGCGCTGGATGTCCGGCTCGCCCACGGCGTCCGCAAGCAGATGGTGTTCGCGCTCGCCGGCGACGAACTCTCCTGGCTCGCCGCCGAGCGCCTGACACCGTGAGGACTGGCTTGCCTCGCCGGAGTGCATCTGACACCG
>CAYZGA010000106.1:0-4138 GCA_964477945.1 uncultured Halobacteriales archaeon | reverse complement strand
TTGCCTCGCCGGAGTGCATCTGACACCGCGAGGACTGGATTGCCTCGCCGGAGTGCATCTGACACCGCGAGGACTGGATTGCCTCGCCCGCCGCGATAGCCTCCCTGGCGTACCGGAATCGCCCGACTGCGCTCCGTCGTCCCGGAACGGTTGCACTCGGCCGCGCCGGCTCGTGTCACTCGGCTGTGTGAAACCCTTATATCTGCGGAGATAGTCTATCCAGCCGTGGACGAGAGCCGGTCAGTCGAGGAGATTCTCGACACGATGGGGGACGATTACGCCCGTGACATTCTGGCGACCCTGAGCGACGAGCCACGGCCGGCAAAGGGGCTCGCCGAGGCGTGTGACATCTCGTTACCGACAGTGTACCGCCGGCTCGACCAGCTCGAAGAGCAGGAACTGGTCACCAGCAACACCGAGGTCGACAGCGACGGCAACGAGTTCCAGCGCTACGAGTGTAACTTCGAGAGCACCGTCATCTCGCTCGAGGACGACGAGTACGATGTCCGGATCTACCGCAAGGAGAACCTGCCCGGCCGGTTCACCCAGCTCTGGGACGACCTCGGGCAGGTCGACTGACCTGTCGCCACCGACAGACAGCAGTCGAGCGCACGCGAGCCGGGCGGTGGGGCCGCCGGATAACGGCTACCCGCCGCCGGTTGCCCGCTGTTCTGTCCGGGCCGCGGGAAACTCGACGGTGACCACGTTACCGTCGTCGCCGGTGTCGAACGCGAGGTTGCCATCGGCGGTCCTGACACTCCAGTGTGCGAGCCAGAGTCCGATACTGCTGCCGTGCTGGAGCGGTTCCTCGGTCCCGGCCTCGAGTGCTTCGAGTTCCATCTCCGGGATTGCCGGCCCCTCGTCCTCGATACGGAGGCGTACCGAGGAGCCAGCCCGTCGGGCGTCGACCCGCACCACCGGGTCGGGCGCGTCACTGTGAACGATAGCGTTCTCGACGAGATTCTCGACGGGGATGTCGAAAAGCGCCGGGTCGGGGAGCGACGCCTGCACCCCCGCAGGCACCTCACAGTCGACCGTCGCGTCCGGGTAGCACTCGCCCAGGCGCTCTGTGATGTCCTTGAGTCGCCGCTCGACGTCGACCGGAACCCGGGTATCGTTCTGGCGACGGTCGAGCCGTGTGATGAGCCGGGTCTTGTCACTCAGTTCGATGAGCTGGTCGGTGGTGTCGACGATGCGCTCGGCCTCCGGCGCGTGGCCGTTCTGTGCGAGCCGCTCCGCGTGTGCCCGTATCACCGACATATCGTTCCGGAGGTTGTGCCGGAGCACGCGCTGGGTCACCTCGAGACGCTGCTCGTAGCGGTTCCGGTCGGTGACGTTCCTGAAAGAGAGCACCTCGCCGATGTCGTCGCCGGTGCTGTCGGTCAGCGCGGCACACTGCAGGTCGTAGGCCTCCTCGCTCCCGTCGACGGTGGTGGTGAGCGTACAGCCGTCGAGGCTGGCGAGTGTCGGCCCGGCCCCCGAGCTGTCCGGTGGGTCCGCGGCGGTGTCGGCCAGCGCCGTGCGCGCGAACAGGTCACCGACCGTGTGGCCGGCGAGCGTGTCCGCGTCGAGTACCTGCTGTGCGACGCCGTTTGCGTCGACCACCCGGCCGTCGGTATCGAGCACGAGCAGTCCGTCACCCATCTCGTTGAGCACGTGCTGGCGGGCGACGGGTGCCCGGGTGAGCAGGTCGAACCTGAAGAAGGCGAGTCCGACGAGCGTGCCGGTGATGACGAAACTGAACGGGGTCGGGTCGAGTGCCGGGAACGGGCCCCAGGAGAGCCCGAACGCGTAGGCCATGTTGACACTCATCGGGACAATCGCACCGCCTATCAGCAGTGCCGTCTGTGTCCGGTAGATGGTCGGGTCGCGCATGAACACGTAGAACAGCGCGCCGAGTCCGGCGAGGATAGCCAGATACGAGTACCCGAAGTGCAAGAACATCGCTTCACCGAAGGTCGGCACCAGTGCCGGTCCGACGACTGTCTCCTCCAGGACCAGCGAGTCCCAGATGAGCCCGTGGCGGGGGTTCGTGAGCGAGAGGAGAGCGAAGGTAACCGGCTGTGCGAGCAGTGCCGCCCGGACGGCCGGGGTGAGCCACCCGTCGCGGCCGACGTAGGTGAACGCGAACAGCACCCAGAGCGTCGGGATAGAGCCGCCGATAGCCACCGCCATCCGCTGCCAGATCAGCTGTGCCCCCTCTGTGGTGAACCCCAGTTGGATACCGTAAGCTGCCGACCAGCCAGTTGCCGCGAGCAACAGCCCGATGAACAGGGGTGCCCCTCGCTCGTCCCTGTACTCCCAGATGCGAGCGGCGACCGACGCCGAGATGCCGGCCGCCCCGAACGCGAGCAGGGAGTACACCGTCGGTTGCCAGGGCATCCACTACACCGTCACCCGCACGCCAAAATAAGACTTCGGCCACGTATCACCCGCTCTGGAACTGCAACGGTAACGTCTGCGACGCCTGCCTGAGACTCCCGTGTCGCGGTCACGGATGCGGACCAGCACGGTTCACGGGCCACAACGACTGTGACCACAGGTGCCCGGTCGGTATCCGGTCTTTGCGAAGGCTTATATAATCCTGGGCGGTAGATAGACACAGACCAGTTTTCCGGGCCGCTCGTCCGGAACTGACGCCTATGAGGAGTTCACTATCCATACCGACGAGCCTGGGGTTATTGAACTACCAAAGGCAACGACACGTGGTCCAGCTATGAGCGCAGTAGAGAAGCAACTCGAAGCGATGCGAGAGACGGTCGAACAGGAGATTCCGAGCGACATCACCATCACCGAGGTTCGCTACGAGGGGCCGGAGTTGGTCATCTACACACGCGACCCGAAACGGTTCGCGAGCGACGGTGACCTCGTGCGGCGGTTGGCCTCGAAGTTGCGCAAGCGAATCACAGTCCGGCCGGACCCCGCGGTGCTGTCCCGCCCGGAGCAGGCCCGGGAGGACATCCTCGACGTGGTCCCCGAGGACGCCGGTGTGACAGATCTGGACTTCCACATCGACACGGGCGAGGTGGTCGTCGAGGCCGAGAAACCGGGGATTGTCATCGGTCGTCACGGCGCGACACTGCGAGAGATCACCCGCGAGGTGGGCTGGACACCCGAGGTAGTCCGGACACCGCCGATCGAGTCCGCGACAGTCGAGAACGTTCGCAACTTCCTCAAACAGGAGCGCGACGAGCGCCGGGACATCCTCGAGCGCATCGGCCGGCAGATACACCGCGAGGAGATGTCCGACGACCAGTGGGTGCGTATCACCACCCTCGGGTGCTGTCGCGAGGTCGGCCGGGCGGCGTTTGTTCTCTCGACACCCGAGACACGGGTGCTGATCGACTGCGGCGACAAGCCCGGTGCCGAGGACGAGGTGCCGTACCTGCAGGTGCCCGAGGCGCTCGGTGCGGGGGCGAACACGCTCGACGCTGTCGTGTTGACCCACGCCCACCTCGACCACTCCGCGCTCGTCCCGTTGCTGTTCAAGTACGGCTACGACGGTCCCATCTACACGACAGAGCCGACCCGTGACCTGATGGGACTGCTCACACTGGACTACCTCGATGTCGCCGCAAAGGAGGGTCGTGCCCCACCGTACGACTCCGCGATGGTCCGCGAGAGCATCAAACACACCGTCCCGCTGGAGTACGGCAACGTCACCGACATCGCGCCCGACATCAAACTCACACTGCACAACGCCGGTCACATCCTCGGCTCCTCGATCGCCCACTTCCACGTCGGCGACGGGCTCTACAACGTCGCCTTCTCCGGTGATATCCACTACCGGGACACGCGGCTGTTCAACGGTGCGGTCAACGACTTCCCGCGGGTGGAGACGCTGGTGCTCGAGTCCACCTACGGCGGTCGCAACGACTACCAGACCGACCAAGAGGACTCCGAGCGCAAACTCAAACACACCATCCGCAACACGCTCGAACGCGGCGGTGACGTTCTCGTGCCCGCGTTCGCGGTCGGTCGGTCACAGGAGATCATGCTCGTTCTCGAGGAGGCGATGCGAAACGGGGATATCCCCGAGGTACCGGTCCACCTCGACGGGATGATCTGGGAGGCAACGGCCATCCACACCACCTACCCGGAGTATCTCCGCGACGAGTTGCGCGAGCGCATCTTCCAC
>CAYZGA010000105.1:0-8841 GCA_964477945.1 uncultured Halobacteriales archaeon | reverse complement strand
TAGAGCATCAGAAACTCACCACGCCTCACTTTTCATTCTTAACTAAACACCGCCGGTTGCTCCGCTGGAACTCGGACGAAACGTTCATACGGGAGGTCAACGCTATACCCTTTCGATTCGACAGGAACGGTCTCTGTGGTCTCGGTCACCGGTTCCGTGTCCCGTCGGTACCGGGGATGGCGCGACCGCAGGGCAGAGATACCGGGACGCGCCGTCTCGGGAGACAAACGCATTTATGAGCACACGCGAGAAGACCCGAAGGTGTGAGTCGGAACGAGAAGGGGAGTGTCTCGCGGCGGCAGTTGCTGGGAGCCGCAGCCGCGACTGCCGCGACGGCAGGCTGTAGCCGCCGGGTACGGAGTATCCTCGGTCGGCACAACGACAACCAAATGTCACTGTCCATCGCGGCGGTCCCGGCCGATATCGACGAGGCGTCGGTCAGAATCGCCCGCCGTCTCCGGTCACATCTCGACGCGGTCGGGGTTGCGACGTCGATCGATTACTTCTCGTTGCAGGAGTTCTGGCTGGAGTTTCTCGTGAACCAGTCGTTCGATATCGCCGTCGGTCCCCACCCCGACGGGAGCGACCCCGACCACCTGTACGGGATGTTCCACTCGGCGTTCAGCCCCGAAGGGGGCTGGCAGAACCCGTACGGGGTGACCGACCTCAAACTCGACGACCTGCTCGAACAACAACGGACCGAGACCGGGACCGACCGTGCCAGCACGGTGGCCGATGTGCTCCGGTGGACCCGCCGTGAGCAACCGGTCACACCGCTCTGTGTCCCTGTCGACCACCGGTTGATTCGCCCGGACCGCGTGTCGGGGGTCGCGGGGCGGCGGTTCGACCGGGGGAGTGACCTCCTCGGACTGACCTTCGACTCGGACGACGACTCCGAACTCCGAGTTGTGCTCGGGCACGGGTTGCCGACGGTGAACCTGAACCCGCTCTCGGTCGAGTACCGGCAGAGTGACGCGGTCACGGGATTGCTGTACGACCCGCTGGTGGTCGTCACCGACGGCGCGTACCGGCCCTGGCTCGCCGAGACGGTAGAGTGGGGGGACAGAACGGTGACGGTCAGTCTGCGCGAGGCGGTCTGGCACGACGGCGAACCGGTGACTGCCGGGGACGTGGCGTTCACCTACCGGTTGCTCGCGGACACCTCGCTCGGGGGGTTCGAGTCGCCGGCGCCGGCCGCGCGGTTCCGCGCACGAGCCAGCCTCGTCGAGTCCGCCGAGACACGCGACGACCGGACGGTGACGCTGTCGGTCGGTGGCAGTCGACCCGTCGCCCGGCGGGCGCTCACGGTGCCGGTGCTCCCCGAGCACGTGTGGCGCGACCGGACCGGACGGGTGGACATCGGTGGAATCCTCCGCAGCGAACAGACAACCGAGGCTGTCGTCGACGACAACGTCCCGCCGGTCGGCTCCGGTCCCTACGAGTTTGCCGACCGGGCCGAGAACGAGGAACTCGTTCTCGAGCGCGACCCCGAGCACTTCTCGCTCACCGCAGACGATGTGGGGAGTCTGCGCCCGCCCGCGGCGCGCCTCCGGTTGACTGTCGCCCCCTCGGACGCCGCGGCCCGGGAGTGGGTCGAGACGGGTGAGGCCGACGTGACGCTCTCCCCGGTCTGGCACGAGGCCGCCGACCCCGGCGAACAGCAGGTGCGAACGACCCAGAGTAGCAGGTTCTATCAGGTCGCGTACAACACGCGGCGCGCGCCGCTGAGCAACAGCCTGTTCCGGCGGCTGGTCTCGCGGCTCGTCGACAGGGCGTGGGTCGCGGCGGAGCTGTTCGACGGCGCGGCCCGACCGCTGACGACACCGCTGACCGCCGAGGGGTGGGTCCCCGACGCGCTCGCGTGGAGCGGCGAGGACCCGGCGCTGCCCTTTCTCGGGAGCGACGGCCGCATCGATGCCGAGCGGGCGCGCGAGCGACTGGCCGAGATCGGCTACCAGTACGACGGTGACGGCAGCCTGATTGCCGTCGGTGAGGGCTGATGTACGGGGTCCTCACCCGGGTCACGGTTGTCGTCGCCGGGTTGCTCTGTCTCGGCGTGGTGACGATGGTCGGGCCGGCCCGACTCCGGCGGTTCCGCTCCTCGTGGCGGGACCGTGTCCGGACCGGTGGGCCGGCGCTGCTCCTGTTGCTCGTGGTGCTCGGTATCAACAGCGTCGCCCGTGACGCCGTTCCACAACTCTCCTGGGTCGTCGGTATCGAGATTACCGACACGCTCTACCAGATTGAAGGGGCCTTCGTGGCACAGGTCCAGTCGGTCGGCAACCCCGCCGTCACGACGTACTTCTCGTCGGTGTACGTGTACGGCTACGTCTTCCTGCTCGTGTTTCCGGTGGTGGCGTACGTCGCACTCGACGAACTCGACTCGTTCCGGACGCTCGTCTGGGCGTACCTGTTCAACTACACGCTCGGTCTTGTCTGTTACGCGCTGTTTATCGCGTACGGTCCCCGGAACGTCCTGCCGGAACTGGTCGACCCGCTGCTGTACGCGCCGACACCCGAGTACCAACTCCTCACGAGGGAGGTCAACCACCACACCAACGTCTTTCCCTCGCTGCACACGTCGCTGTCGGTCACGGCACTCCTGCTCGCCTACCGGACCCGGGACGTGTACCGGCGGTGGTTCGTGGTGGCGGCCGTGCTCGCGGTCAGTGTCGTCGTCTCGACGATGTATCTCGGGATTCACTGGGCCACCGACGTCGTCATCGGCGTCGGACTCGGCTGGGTGAGCGTCGCGCTCGCCGACCGGGTTGTCGAGCGTGACCGCCTCCCCGCTCTCCTCTCCCGCGTTCGGCCCGGAACGGCTGACTGACAACCCCTCTCCGGACACGACCACCCGCCCTCGTCTCGACACGTCTCCGCTCCCGGAAGCGACCGCCCGTTTCCCTCGCCGGGGTCAGTCGGCGTCGTCTCCGGGTGTGCCGACCAGCGGGCCCTCGTCGGCGACGGCGAGCCAGGTAACGGGTGTGTGCTCGTAGGCGGCGACACCGGGGGTTCGACACAGCACCCAGCCGTCGTGGTCGGCGGTCAGCACCCGCTCGGTCGCCGGGTCGCCGGTCGGGTCGACGACCCGCGCGACCGGGTCGCCCTCGCTGACGACGTCGCCGGCGGACACCTCGTGACGGACGATACCCGCGCCGTTCGGCGGGGCGTGTGGGCCGACGTGCCGGCGGACCGGTCCCGGTGTCGGCGGGTCGACCGGCTCCGGAAACGTGCCGAGCGCGTCGGGAAACGCAGCCGCAGGGTCATCGACCATCCCGAGGTGTGCCATGACGCGGTCGGCCGCGGCGACCCCCTGTCTGTGGAGGCGGTCGTCGACGACGCTGTGTGTGCCGAGTTCGACCGTCAGCGCCGGCACACCGGCCTGGTTGAGCGCCGCCCCGGCGGTCGAGCGGTGGAGCCCCTCGTCGAGGTACTCCGCCGGCGGGTACTCCGAGACGACCGGCAGACCGGTCGCCGCGGCGAGCGCGTCGACATCGTCGGCGAGCGCCAGCGCCGCCTCCCGGTCGCGGAGTCCGCGGTCGTACAGCACCCGGTCACGGATGACAAAGGGATGTGAGTCGACCGTCGCGGTGTGCATATCGAGCAGGACGTCGGCGTCGTCGGCGAACAGGTCGAACAGGCGGCGACAGACCAGTTCCTGCTGTGAGGGCGGGCGGGGGTTGTCGACGGCGTCCCCGGGGGCGGCGTCGGCGGTCACGTACGCGACACCGGGGAACTGCCGGTTGGGGTCCTCGTCGTCGTAGTACGAGCGGCGGGTGCCGCGGCGCAACCCGGCGGGGTTCAGTGCCGGGACGGAGACGACCCGTCCGGCCAGCAACCCGGGGAGTCCCTCGTGGACGATATCCTGACAGACCGCCAGTCCGGTTACCTCGTCACCGTGCAGTGCGCCGGTGACCCAGAGTGTCGGCCCGTCGCGCTCGCCGCGGGCGACGACCACCGGGAGCGGTTCGGGCGCGCCGGTCGGGAGCCCGTCGATGATGTCGAGTCTGTCGCGGGTGACAGTCCCTGCATCGGGGTCGGGCAGCGAGAGCGTCACCGGTCGGCCCCCAGCGGCTCGGACGCGCGGTAGTGAATCGCCATCGGGAGTCCCTGCGGGTCGCGGGGCGGGTCGGGCGGGAGCGAGCGGAGCACACCCGGCCCGGGTCGGGCGGTGTAGGCCAGCGCGACGGCATCGAGCACGTCGTGGACGGTCGGGTCACTCCCGCCGAGCGCCTCGGCGGCCCGCTGGACGACGGGTGGCGCGTCCGTGTCGAACGTCGCGAGCGCCCGCATCCGCTCGGCGTAGCCACCGGCTGTCTCCGCCGGGTGCTGGAGCGGTGTCCCGGCGAACGCGCGGAAGCAGACCTCGGGGTGGGAGCCGGCAACCGCCGCCCGCGCCTCGGGCACGTTCCTGACGAGTTCGTCGACGGCCGCGATGGCGTCGCTGCTGGCGAACGCCCGCTCTGAAAGGTTTCCGCCCGCCGTCCGCTCGTGGACCCGCTTCGCGGCCGCGTACCGGCGCTTGCGTGTCGCCTCCCTGACCGGCGGTGAGAACACCGTCTCGCGTCGCGGGCCGAGCACCTGCCGGGCGGCCAGGTCACACTCCCGGTCGTCGCCCCCCTCGTTCAACCCCATCGGAACACCGACGAGCACCCGCTCCGCCCGCTCCTCGTAGCGGTACCAGAGGTCACCCACCTCGGGGAACGTCGCCGCGTGGTCGAACTCGGACCGGTCGAACCCGACGGCGAGCCACCGGTCACCGGTCCGGACGACACCGAGGTACACGCTCATACGCCTACCTCGGGACGGAAGAGCAAAAACCCGCGGCTGGGGGCGACGTCACCGACCGACACTGCCCGCGGCGTACGCGAGCAACTGCGAGGCGCGGTCGCCTTTCGCCAGCAACACCTCGCGGAGCGTCGGCGGGTTCCGGACCGATGCTCTGTCGAGCACCCGCTCCGGGACCGACAGCGTGTCCGCCGGCACCCCCTCCTCGCCGTGCACCGGGAGGTGGCTGTCACCGAGTTTCACGACCAGCGGCCTGTCTACCCGCGCGACCCCCTCACCTGTTGCGTACACCTGCTCGTTGAGTTGCTCGTGCTGGCGCTTGCACATCGTCGTCTGCTCGTCCGTGCTCGGTTCGATGTACAGTCGTCCCAGGTAGTACCCACGGGAGAACGGTTCGAACATCGGATACGGTACTGTTAGGCACACCCACAGGTATAAATCTCCCGGCGGTGGCGGATGTTGCGCGGCCGGCGTGCGTGGACAACCGGCAGTCCCGTTCGCGACGCCACACCGTATCCGGGCTCCGGTCACCGGACACGTGTCGCGTTGCTCGTCTCAGCGAGGCGGTCACCGCTCGCCCGGGTTCTCCCCGGCGTGTGGGTCGGGTGGCTGGCCACCCGGGGTCGGCTGTCCGTCGCCGGTGTACTCGTCTGCCGGTCCCGCGCCCCCGGTCGGTCCTTCGGGGGGTGGGTCCGTCGTTTCGGTGCCGTCGGCGGCCGGGTCCGCGTCGCCCGCCGTCTCGGGGGAGTACTCGGCACCCGCGAAGTACTCGCGCCGGTACACGTCCAGTACCGACCTGAGCAGTCCGATGATGACCGGCCCAAAGAAGATGCCGATGAACCCGAGCAGGTAGACACCACCGAGGATACCGAGAACGATCGCGCCAGGGTTGATGCGGGTCTCGGTGTAGCGGTCGATAACTATCGGGCGGAGAAAGTCGTCACAGAGGCTCACGACGATCAGCCCGTACACGAACAGGATACCGCCGGCGAGAGGCTGTCCGGTGGTGAACAGGTACAGCGACGCCGGGCCCCAGACGAGAAACGAGCCGATTATCGGCAGCACCGCGAGCACCACCATGAGCGCCGTCCAGAAGACGGCGTTGGGCACGCCGAACACGATCAGTCCCAGACCGGCGACGACACCCTGGACGACCGCGATGAACACGTGGCTGGCGAGCACCGCCCACATCACGTCGTCGAGTTCGCTCCGGAGTTCGTCGTGGACGTGGTCCGGGAGCGGCGCTGTCGCGCGGAGCCACCGGTTGAACTGGCCGGCGTCCTTGAGAAAGTAGTACAGGAGAAACATTGTCAGCGCCAGCCCGATGAGCAGGGACGTGACCCGCTGGAAGATACCCAGTGCCCCGTCGACCGTGCTGATACCGCTCTCCTCGACTGCGGTCTGTACCCCCTGGCGCACGTCGACCTCCTGACCGGTGAGGTTCTGTATCTCGGTCTCCAGTTGTGCGAAGGTGATGTCGCCGCTCCTGATACGGTCGAGAAACGACGACACCTCCCGAACGACCACCCGGAGGAGGTACAGTGTCGGCAGGACGATAGCGAGCACCGCGGCGAGTACCAGTCCCGCGGCGGTCCGTTTCGGACCGACGCGGTCCTCGAACCGCCGCTGGAGTGGCCGGAGCGGGTACGCGAGCAACACCGCGAGCAGGAAAAACTCCAGAAACGGGAGCACGAGCAACACCGCGAGGACGAACAACCCGCCGGCGAGTCCGAGCAAAACTGCCCGTGTCCGGTCCATACGTACTGTTGTTGGACTGTCGGGTATAAGTTGATTGGACCGGTTGCCGACTCCGCAACCCGGTCGGCGGTCGCGGAGGGTGACACGCGTCTGCCGACCGGGAACGGGTCGGTCACCCCGTGTCCGACTGCGGCCGTCGAGCAGGTCATGCACTCACGATACCGCCGTGCAGCCACCTGACCCCTCGGGCACGCTCTCGGCCGCCCCGATACACCGCCACTCGCACGGTGTCGGACAGGACACGACACACGCAAACGGCGCGTCGCCGGCGGGTCACTCGCGACGCTCGTCGGACAGCGGCAGCGCGATCTCCGGCTCCTCGCCGTCGAGATAGATAACGTTCTCCCGGCCGAGGCGGAGTTTGGTAATCAGGTCACGGTCGTGCATCTCGGAGAGCAGCATACTGACCTTCGCCTTCGACCACCCGGTTTCGGTGACGATGCGCGACTGTTTCACGCGGCCACCGCTCGTGTCCAGAAGTGCGAGCACGCGCGCCTCGTCACCGTCCGGTTCCACCGGCGAGTCCGGGTCGACACGACGGTCGTCCGTCTGGACCGCCGTCGTAGTACCGTCCGACGCGTCGTCGGTGGCGGACCTCGTGTTGGACGAGTCACCACCGCTCCCGGTCGACAGTGTGTCATTCCTTGATCGTGCGGGAGTCCCACCTGCCTCGCCAACCGACGGTGACGGCACCGGGTCGGTACACCGCTCGGCGTTCGTGTCTCGTCCGGCAACGGGAGACGCGGGTCCCCCCGGTTCGTTGCGTGTCTTGTCGCCGAACCGGTGCTGGAGGACCCCGAGTGACGCGCCCAGGAGCGCGAGCAACAGCGCCACCAGTCCGATCTCCGCACCACTCACCCCCGCCGGTAGGCTACCGGGAACGGAACCGCGAAACACTGTCGCCCCGCACACCGACACCGAATCGGTTCCTGCGGGAGAGAACTCACCGAGCGTAACCCTCGACCCCGCCCATCGCATTTGTATATCATCACCCGGGGCTGGCAGAAAAACCCTGTGTGTACCCACAGGTCGCGCAGTCTCGCGGTGGCGCGATGTCGGCACGGACCCGGACGTGGCGGTACTACCCGGGCAGCGCGGTCTCGAGCAGTTCGACCGGGTGTGGGGGGCGCTCGTCCGTGACGAGGTCGTCGATCTGTGTCCGGCAGGACGCGCCGGGGGCGACAACGGCCCCGGTGGTGTCCTGGACCTGGTCGTCGAGCAGACTGGCGATGGCACTGCTCATCGAGTAGTGCTCGGCCTCGTACCCGAAACTGCCGGCCATCCCGCAACACCCCGAGTCGAGTGGCTCGACCGTGTAGCCCGCCCGTCGCAGGACACCGACAGCGTGGTGGTCCCGTGCCGTGGCGTGCTGGTGGCAGTGACCGTGGTAGACGAGTTGTCCGTCGCCGTCGAAGTCGACCGCCGTACCGAGTCTGTGACGGTCGAGAAACTCACAGACCCCGTACGTGGCGTCGGCGACCCGCTCGACGGCCGGCCCGGCGAGCAGGTCCCGGTAGTCCGACTGGAGCATGACCGCGTCCGACGGCTCGACGACGACCACCTCCCAGCCGTCGGCCACGCGGTCCGCGAGCGCCGCGACGTTCTGCTCTGCACGCTCCCGGGCCACGTCCAGAAACCCCTTCGAGAACGACGCCCGACCGCTGGCGGTCACGTCCTCGGCCAGGCCGATGTGGACACCCGCCGCCTCGAGTACCCGCACCGCCGCCCGCCCGATCTCGGGGTTGCTGTAGTTTGTGAACGTGTCGGGGAACAGCAACACCCGGTGTGTTGCCGCCTCCTGCGTGACCGCAGGGTCGCGCTCGCTGAGCCAGTCGACCAGTGTCTCGCGGCGAAAGGTCGGCAGGTCGCGCTCCCGGGCGATACCGAACAGCTTCTCCGCGATAACACCGCTCCCGGGGAGTCGCTGGAGCAGTCTGGGTAGCGGCGCGAGCGCGCTCCCGACGGCGCTCACGCGGTCCACCTCGGCGAACAGTCGGTCACGCAGCGTCGCCTCGCCCGCCTGGTTGCGCTGGTGCTGGAGCTCGGCTTTCAGTTTGGCCATGTCCACCCCGCTCGGGCAGTCGTGGGCACAGCCCTTGCAGCCGATACACAGGTCCATCACCTCCCCGGCGAACTCGTCACCGGTGGGGTCGGCCGGCAGGTCACCGGTCATCGCCCGCCGGAGCGCGTTCGCCCGGCCGCGCGTGCTCGTTATCTCCTCCTCGGCGGCGCGGTAGGTCGGACACATCACCCCGCCGGTGGTCTCCTGCGGGCCGCGACAGCCGCCACAGCCGT
>CAYZGA010000104.1:0-8858 GCA_964477945.1 uncultured Halobacteriales archaeon | reverse complement strand
TACTCCTCGTCGAGCTGGCCGACCCACTCGTCACCCGAGCGGGTGTAGACATCGCAGGTGAACGAGTCCGGTATCGTCCCGATGTTGGTCATGTAGATGACCCGGGCCAGTCGGCCGCGCTTTCCCATCAGCCGCTCGCCGACCCGGTACTCCTCGTAGTGGTGCTCGCCGTCGGGCGGGTCGTTTCTGTCCCGCCAGACCTTCGCGTAGACGTTTTTCTCCTCCATCCCCGGGTAGTCGGCGGTGAGGTACCGCACGAGCTGTTCCCACTCCCGGTCGGTGTACCCCCGGTAGGGGTAGGCCCGCTGGAGGATGGCCCTGACCTCGCGCTCGGGTCGGGGACCGTTTATCGCCATCCCGTAGACCTGCTGTGTGGCGACGTCCTGCGCGTTCTCGGGGATGAACACCCGGTCGACGAAACCCTCCTCAGCCTTGCGGAGCATCACGGCACACTCGACGAGTTCGTCCCGGTCGAGCGCGACGACCCGTCCGGTCACCGTCTCACCGACCTGGTGGCCGGCCCGGCCGACCCGCTGGAGCAACGACGCCACCGACTTCGGTGACCCCACCTGCACCACGAGGTCCAGGTGTGGCATGTCGATACCGAGCTCCAGCGACGTCGATGTCGTCACGACATCCACCTCGCCGGCTTTCAGCGCCCGCTCGATGCGCTCGCGCTGTTCCTTCGAGAGGCTCCCGTGGTGACAGCCGGAGTTGTCCTCGTCGTAGGCGTCGAACCGCTCGCGAAGGTTGTGCAACACCCGCTCCGCGCCCGAGCGCGTGTTGGTGAACACCAGGCTGTTGGTGTGCGCCTGTATCTGCTCGTGTAACTCCCGGTAGAACCGGTCGTTGACGGTGCTCGCGGCTGTGTTGATCAGGTCGTCGGTCGGACAGGTGAGCTCGATGTCGAACTCCCTTGCAAAGCGCGTGTCGACGAGTTCGTACTCCCGGGGCTGTCCGGGTGCGGTCCTGTCTCCTTCGCTAATGCTCTTTCCGTCGCCGGTTGTCGCGCTTCCGGCGCTGATTGTCCCGTCTCCGGTGCCGGTTGTCGCGTCGCCGCTCCTGACGTGGTCCTCGTCGAGTTCGCGGCCGACGAGAAACTCGGCCATCGTGTCGAGCGGTTCGACTGTCGCCGAACAGCCGATACGGGTGGGTGAGCCGTTGGCGAGCGCCTCCAGTCGCTCCAGCGAGACGGCCAGGTGCGTGCCGCGCTTGTTCTCCGCGAGGCTGTGTATCTCGTCGACGACGACGTACTCGACGGTGCGGAGTTTCTCGCGGAACTTCGGTGAGTTCAGGAGGATGGCGAGCGTCTCCGGTGTCGTGTTGAGGATGTGTGGCGTCTCCTCGAGCATCCGCTGGCGCTCGCTGTCCGGGGTGTCACCGTGGCGGATGGCGTGACGGATCTCGACCGTCTCGCCGCGCTCGTCCAGTTTCCCGGTGATCTCCGACAACGGCACCGCCAGGTTCCGGTGGATGTCGTTCGCGAGTGACTTCAGCGGCGACACGTACAGACAGTAGACGCTGTTTGCCAGTCCGTCCACGGCTGTCTCGTCGGGGCCGGTACTGTCCGCACCACCGGAGCTCTCGGCGCGCGTGTCCGGGTCACCCGTGTCCACGCGGGCACGACGGAACAGCTCGTTGATGATGCCCGAGAAGGCCGCCAGTGTCTTTCCTGTGCCGGTCGGCGAGCAGACGAGCGCGTTCGTCCCCTCGTGGATGAGCGGAATCGCCTCCTTCTGTGGCGGGGTAAAAAAGCCCCCGTTCTCCGGGACGAACTCGCCGAACTGCTCGACCCACCACTCCTGCATCACCGGTTCCAGCAGTTCGAGCACGCCTCCGTCGTCGACGGTGGTGGTTTCGGGGTCGAACGGGAGTTCGTCTGCGAGTCGTTCGGGGACACCCATCAGTGCAATCACGTTGGTCTCGACAGTCTTGGTGGTTACGACCGGACAGAACGGAGACAGGCAGGGGTACCGGGGGGTGTCGACAACACGCGGTCCGGGTTCGAACCGGCGACCCCCCACCTCACAGGACCGCGACAGCACCGTACGCGACACCGGATACCACCATGAGGACAACGAGGAAGATGGCTATCCACTGGTCTGAGTTCATCGTATCTGAGCAAACGCGGGTGGGGGAATTATGCGTTTCGTTCCGGCAGTTCCGGGGCTATTATGTTTCTCGGGCGAGTAGACAGGAGCGATGACAGAGCGTCTCGGGTCCCCGCTGCTCGACCTGCTCGTGGTGTTCGCGGTGGTCTTTCTCGTCCAGACGGTCGCGGGCGCAGTAGACGCCATGGCGGGGTTGTTCGTGCTCTCGGAACCGGTCGTCGACCGCCCGTGGACAGTCGTCACGAGCGTGTACGCCCACGCGAGCATCGACCACCTGGTTGCAAACGCCGTCGCGCTCGTCGCGTTCGGGTTCGCCGTCGCCGCCGCGACGACGCGCCTGCGATTTCACGTGTTCTTTCTGCTCACCGGCGCAATCGCGGGCGTCTCGCAGGTGCTGTTGAGCGATGTCGTCGCCGGGATACCGTTCGTGGACGCAGCGGCCTCGGCGGGTGTTCTCGGGTCGAGCGGCGCGGTGTTCGCGCTGCTCGGCTACCTGCTCGCGGGCAACCGCGTCGTCGCAGGACTCGGGGCCATCGCCGAGATACCCCGGTGGGCGACCTACCTCCTGTTCGTGGTGCTCTCCCTGGCCCTGACCTACGTGACCGCGTCCGCGGGGGCCGCCCTCGTCGCGCACTTCACCGGTCTCCTGCTCGGACTGACCGCGGGACAGTTCAACGTTCTCCGCACGTCGCCGGTCGAGCAGGACAGTCCGGGCTCCAGTCCGGCGGACTGAGTTCACGTCCGGCGACTGTCCCGTTCTCTGTCCAAGCAGGAGACCGTCGAGGACCTCACCACGGTTGGTCAGACAGCCCGGGACATCGACGAACTCGTCGCGAGCGAGACCCCGTTCCAGCACACCACCGGACTCTAGCAGCTCAAGTGGGCCGCTACCACCCTCGGCGGTGACCGCTCGTTCGACACCGACGACGGTCACACGGTTCCCGACCGGGGTGCCGAGTGACCGTCACAGACGGCTCGCCGACAGCCTCCCGGGTGGGAGTGCACTCAGAGTCGGGCGAAAAGCGCCTGCACGTCGAACACGGTGACACGTCCGGAGTCGGTGCCCGAGAAGTCGAACGCGGCCGCGTTGTTCTGAATGACATCGCTGTCGAGATTGTCGAAAAGCGCCTGCACGTCGGCGACGGTCACCTCGCCGTCGCCGTCGATGTCGTCGTACTGCTGGCCGTCACCGACACTCGTCGGGGGTGTCTCGCCGACGACCGGCGGTGGCCGTGTGACGAACGCCTCGAACACGATGTCGAACCCGAGTTCGAACCAGTTGTCGCCGGGGTCCTCCGACGGGAGACCGAGCACCTCGTCGATATCGATACCGAACACGACGGTGTCCGTCGCCGGAACGGTGTACGCGTTGTCCACGAGCACCACCGACGCCACCTGCGTGTCGAGTCCCTCGGCGTCACCGACCATGCTGTTGCTCTGCAGGGTCGTCCCGTCCTGGATGTCGAGCGCCACCGAGAGGTCCTCGTCGATGTTGTCGAACTCGCTGAGCGCGAGGAATATCTCCAGACCCCCTTCGACGGTCATCAGCCCCGCCTCGCGGTCGAGAACACCCGAGAGTCCTCCGGGGACGTTTATCTCCACATCGAGGTCGACCGGCGGCAGGCCGAACTCACCGGGGTCGAACGTTCTGAACTCGACAGTCGCTGCCTCCCACGTGCCGTCGGGGTAGACCAGCCCCTCGATGACGACCGGCGGTTCCTCGTCACCACCGGGGAGCGGGTAGCCGTCGCTGTACGGGTCGTCGGTGTTGATAGCGAGAAAGCCCCCGGTCCCGGTGGCGGTGAACACGTGTGTCGGGTCGAGGTTCTCGCCCTGCCGTGTCCCCTCTCGCGCTCCGGCCAGGGTCGTGTCGGTGTCCTGCCGTATCTCCCCCCGGGCCCCGACCGGGACCGCGAGTCCGGCAGTCGCGGCCGCCGCGAGCAACTCCCGTCTGTCTGCTGTGTCCATCGGTTTCGTGTCTGGTGTTCTCGACATGTCGGCTTATACTTTGCTCACGAACGGCCCGGTCGTGTCTCCGCGAGGGACCCGTCACAGACGATGACGGCACCGGCGGACCAGGCGGTCCGGGTGGTCGACTGGAGGGGTCAGCCGCGACCGAACGGGGTTTGTGGTCGCCGCGTGTAGCCCGGGTATGGAGCACTCGGAGGTGCCGCCGGACACCGTCGGGGTCGACCTCGTGGACGGCGGTATCGTCGTGGAGTACACCGACGGTCGGGAGGTGTTCTACCGAGGGGTTCCGGAGCGTGTCGAGGCACCCCACCAGACCGCGCCGGGCAAGCAGACACACGTGCTCGTGACCGACGCCTCGGAGACCCGCGGGGTGCTCGTGTACGTCAACGAGCGCCGGACCGACGACGAGATTCTGGCGTCCTCGGGGGTCGGTCGGGTCGTCCTCGACGATGGTGAGACGGCGACGCTGTTTCCCGGTGTGACGGTCCACGGCGGGTCGCTCCGGACCCGTGTCACGCTGGAGCGAGACCTCGTCGAGGGCCGCGTGTTCGTCTTCGAGGAGGACCAGTTCGAGGAACGCTCGTACGAACTGGTCTGAGCGGCCACGAACAGTTGCCTGCCGTCCCCTTCCTGTGACGCCCTCCGGACTGTCGGGCAGCCACGGGAGCGAACGACGGCATTTTGTTCGTACGCGCCGACCAACGTGCATGGCGATGTACGAGCGGTCGGACCGGGTCGCAGCACCGCTCGCGGAGGTGTGGGCGTTTCACTCGACCGAGCGCGGACTGGTCGACCTGACACCCGACTGGATGGGACTTCGCATCGAGTCGGTCCGGGGACCGGACGGCGAACCCGACCCCGAGGTGCTGGGGACCGGGTCGACACTCGATGTCTCTGTCCAACCGTTCGGGGTCGGTCCCCGACAGGAGTGGACCTCGGAGATCGTCGAGCGGGGACACGACGGCACGAGCGCGTACTTCCGGGACGTGATGCGGGAGGGCCCCTTCGAGCACTGGGAGCACACCCACTCCTTTTTTGCCGACGGCGAGGAGACGCTCGTTCGCGACTCCATCGAGTACCAGTTCCCGCTCGGCCGTCTCGGCAGGGCCGTCGGGCCGTTCGGTGTCGTCGGGTTCGAGCCAATTTTCCGGTACCGACACTGGCGGACGAAAAAACTGCTCGGGTGACTGGTCACCCCGCTCGCGACCACCCGGCGGTTCCGCCGGGGGTCGACTGTCTCGACGCGGTACCGGCCACCCTCGCACCCCCAATCCACCACCCGGTACCGGCGTCAGAGCGGTGACACGTGACCCGTCCTCGACGCTGGCGTTCTGTCTCCGGGAGATTAAGTGACCCCCTCTCCACAGTCCGCACAGAGCGTGCATCCAGAGCAGTCACGACATCTCGGAGCGGACAGTCGTCCCGTTCCGGCGGACCTGTACCCGAACTGGGGGTTCAACGAGGTGGACCCGGAGATAGAGACGGCCCCGGGGACCATCGAGGCAGACGGCATCGAGTTCCCGTTCGACACGTTCGGGCGGGCCGATGTCGAGGGGACGCTGTTCGTCGACGCGTACACCGACGACAACGTGACCTTCACGGCGCTCGCCATCGTCGACGACAGCGAGTCGCGGGTCCGCGAGTGGGCAGGGTTCGGCAGCAACGGGAACCACGAGTTCGACCTGAGTGCGGGTGGGGACGGGGACCGACTCGCTCCGGGTTCGTACGTGCTCGCCAACGTCAGTGCCGAGCAGGAGGAACCGCGCGCGCTCCAGCCGCTGTGCGTGCAGGCCTACGAGGGCACAGCCTCGACGGTGTCGGGACCGACGCCGACGGTGACCGTCAGCGTGAGCGAGCTGGAACAGGCACAGGACCCGCCGGCAGTCGAGGCCGCCAGCGTGGTCGCCTGGGCCGGGGACGAGAGCGCGACGGCGTTCGACCTGAGCAGCGTCGACGACAGCACGTGGGAGGGGAGTCTCGACGGACTCGACGCCGGCGCGTACAGTCTCCACGCGCTGTTGCTCGACGGCACCACCGACAGCGCACAGATTGTCGGACTGAGCACCACGGTGTCGGTGGACGTGCCCGCACAGTCGGGCCTGTTGTTCGCCGTCGACGGACAGGAGCAGTCGACCACCGTCGACGAAAACGCGACCGTTCCGTACACGGCGACCGCCGAGTTCGAGGACGGGGGCACCGAGGACGTCACCAACGGGGTGAGTCTGACCGCGAGTGACCCTGCGGTGGTCGACATCGACGAGAGCGCCGCCGAGATAACCGGCGCGCAGGTGGGGACGGTGACGGTACAGGCCGACGACGACGGGTTCACCGACACCGTCGCGGTGACCGTCGACCCGCTGACACAGACCGGACTGAGTTTCGCCGTCGACGGCCAGGAGCAGTCAGCCACCGTGACAGGGGGTGTGTCGGTCCCGTACTCCGCGGCCGCCGTGTTCGAGGACGGGAGCACCGAGGACGTCACCGAGGGGGTGAGTCTGAGCGTGACCGCCGGTGACCCTGCGGTGGTCGACATCGACGAGGGCGCCGCCGAGATAACCGGCGCACAGACAGGAACGGTGACACTGGAGGCCGACGACGGCGGGTTCACCGATACGGTCGAGGTGACTGTCCTCGGGCCACCCGAGGTGACCGTGTCCGGCGACACAGCACCGCCCGAGGGCGAGTTCAGTCTCGGTATCGACGGGTCGAACGTGGCGACGGTGACCGTCGAGAAACTGTGGACCGACTGGAAGGTAACCGCGCCCGACCCCGACGGCGGGGAGACGACAGACGCTGTCGCGTCCGAGGGACGGTTCGAACTCGACTGGGGGAGCACCGTGCCGACTGCCGTCCCCACGGTTACGATTGACCCAAACCCGGACGAGACCACGTACGTCGGTGGCGAGTACGAACTGGTGGTCGTCGGCGAGCGTGCCGACGGTGCAACCGTCTCCGAGACGACGGTGGTCGGAATAGACCCGACCTGACCGGGCCGCGCAGGTATACCACTCGGGGAGTGCGCGGGTCCGGAACGGGGCCGCGTGGACCCCGTCTGGACGGCCGGTTTCCACGACCCGCTCGCGGAGCGGCGGACGGTCAGTGCGTCTCTGCCAGTTCACCGCCGGTGGCAGTCGTCGCGAGCATCTCGAACTGGTCGGCACCGTCGGCCGTCAACTCGTACCGGTCGTGCACGTCGTCGGGGTCACGGCCGCGGCCACTAGCCACGCCGACGACACGGGCGATGGTCTCGTAGCTGTCACGGACGAGCGAGCCGACGAGTTTCGGCATCCCCGCACGCCGGCTCAGCTCCTTGGCGGCCGACTGGCCCGCGTACACCTGGTTCTCGCCCGCGTCGACGAGGACCATCGCGAACGGCGTCGCGCCGAACTGCGCGCGCAGAAACGACTGCGCGCGCTCGTCGTACCACGAGACTGCACCGATGTCGTCGAGTCGTTCGAGCGCCTGTGCTGTCACCGAACAGTACGGACACTCGCCGTCGTATATCAGCACTGACTCGAACTGGGTCACACCGGCGCTACGGACTGTCGGCTCAAAATACCGTCGGCTGTCCCGTGTCTGTCGCGCCCGGAACCTCACCCGTCGTGCGCGTCCCCCAGCCGTCGAGCCCCGACCGACTCCACAGAGACAGCCCGGATGCATCGGGACCATCGAGGGACTCCCGTCCACGACGACAGGTATCGGCGGTTCTGAGCTACGCAACCGCCGCCCATCCGGAGTTGTTTCAGCGCCAGGTCGACGGGTCCGCGGTCGGTGGCCGCCGTGGCGTGGTACACGTCGGCGTTACCGCCCCATCCGAGTTCGCCGCGCCTCTCGATATCGGTGGAGAGCGAGTGTCTCGTCACACCCGGAATCTCCGCCGGCACCCACGTCCGTGCCTCTCGGGCGGCCTGCCGGAGTCGTTCCTGGCGCTGTTCGAGGGTGGCGACGCGCTCGGCGAGCGTCGGAAACTCGTGGTCCTCGATGGACGCGCTCGCCGTGTCGAGGGACTCCGCCACACCGTCGAGGCGGTCCAGCACCGCCTCGGGACTGCCGCCATCTAGTGCTGCAGCGGCATCGTCGAGCGCTCCCTCGGCGGTGTCGAGCGCGTCGGTGGTCCGCTTGCGGGCGTCACGCTTGGCCTGTATGGTCTCGCGGAGCGCCGTCGCGTCGTTGAGTACGGCCTCGGCGTCGGGAACGCGGTCCGGCGCGTCCTCGCGGGCGATGGCGCGGGCCTCCTCCGCGGTGGCGATGGCCCGCTCGTGACGCGCGAGTGCGCGGTCGTACTCGCTACGTCCGCGGACTGTCGGGCGCTGTCGAGTGTTCCCGTCACCCGACGTAGACGGTGGGCCCGCTGGCCTGTTGGGCACTGCTGCGCCCCGGGAGCGCCCCGACGGCGAGTGCGCCCGCCGTGGCCCCCAGCACCTGTCGCCGGGTCGCCCGCAACCCCTCCCCCGCGTCGTCCATCCTTGCCTGTGACGTACCGCTCGGTGGACATACAGGCTCGGGTGACGGCCCGCAGTCGGGCCGGGCCAGCAGTGCCGTCCGCTTGCGCCGGATACCGGCGACGAGGGTGGTAACCCACCCGGTGATATCGAAGTTTCGCCACACATAATCTGCTGAAAAACAGGGTACACAGGATGAGCAACATCCATAAATAACTGCGCAACGAATAACCATACGGGAGAAACCGATGCCGACAGTCACCGTCAACGTCGACGAGAACCTGAAAGCACAGATGGAGGCCCACTCCGAAATCAACTGGTCGGAGGTTGCCCG
>CAYZGA010000103.1:0-8930 GCA_964477945.1 uncultured Halobacteriales archaeon | reverse complement strand
GCTGGCGACTGGAGAGGGTGTTGCCGTATGCGTCCTTGTCCTGCCAGCCGATGTTCGTCGACAGCCCCTTGTCGTGCATCATGTTCGTTGTCGGGGCGCCGACACGCGATTTCTCGTCTTTCTCGCGGGCGTCGAAGGCGCGCCACTCCGGCCCGGGGTCGATCTCGTCCTCCTCGACGACGAGTCCGCAGTCCTCGCAGACTGTCTCCCCGTGCTCGGTGTCCGATGCGAGGTTGCCCCCACACTCGGGACAGACAGCACGCTCGTCGGCCGTCGACTCCTCCTCGTCGGCCTGTTCTTTCTCGTCGGTGCGGTCGCGTGTGTAGCGTCTCGTGGTCGTGTCGGTCATTGCGTGGTCGCCGGGCGGGTGCCCGGAAAAACGTCTTCGTCACCTTTTAGTTAGTGCTGCCCCTACTTAAACCTTCGGGGGAATTGTACCGGCGATTCGGACACCACCGGACAGAGACCACGTCGGGGGGGTGACTACCGAGATATTCAGATTAGTGATCGTATCTTGGTGCCGACGGGCTGAAACTCCTTCGACTGCGCCGACGAGGGCGACCGACGCAACCCCAATCGACAGGCGGGCACAGCCACAGGGAACCGGAGCGGACGGCGGTGTCGTTATGTGGTCGGACGAACAAACACGCACAGATGCAGCGGTGACTCTCAGTGAGTGACGGTATCGACATCGGTGGGCAGTCGCGCAGATTCCAGACGGCAGTTATCGTCGTCACGATGCTGGTGCTGCTGGCCGGCGCACTCGCGGCCGCGACAATCGACACCGGGAGTCTGCTCGATATCGATCCCGGGGGGAACACCGGCACAGGCGGCGACCGGGGGTTCGGCGGTCCGGTGAACAACAGTAGCAGTGCGGACAGTGGCGGCGGCGCTGGTGGGGGTGGCGGCGGTGGCGGCGGGATTCCGCTCCCGGGGTTCGTCAGCGACCTCATCGGCGGGGGTCTTCTCGGGGGTGGCGAACAGACCAGCGAGGGTGAGACGACGGTTCCGCGCCCGCCGTACAACATCACGGTCAGCCCGGAGCCGACACCCGGCGGACTGGTGGTCGTGACGGTCCGGAAGAACGGTCGGCCGGTTCCGTTCGCGGTGGTCAGCGTCGACGGCGAGCAGATCGGCAGGACCGAACCGAACGGGCAACTCGTCGCACGGGTGCCCTACACGACGTCGATGCGGGTGACTGCACGGCCACCGCCGGAGGCAAGCGGCGGACTCGCCGGTCCACCGCGCTCGACACGTTTCGGCGCGCCGGCAACCGGTTTTCGGACGGGTGACCCGCCACAGAACTCCTCTGTCGTCTACAACGTCTCGACGGACATCGACACCCGGGTCCGGGGTGTCGCGCTCCCGGGCGACACCGCGACGGTCCAGTTCAGCGTCGCCGGTAACCCGCTGCCCGGGGTGAACGCCACACTGGACGGCCGACTCGCGGGCGTCACCGACGGCAACGGCACAGTCGAGGTCGACATCCCGGCGGACGCGACACCGGGAGGGAGGCTCCCGCTCGTTGTCTCGCGCGGCGAGATCGAGAACGACACCACAGTCGAGATCGGTGAACTGGCGGCCGACGTGGAGACGGGGCTGCTCGCGCTGCCCGGCACGGGCGCGACCGTCACGGTCCGCGCCGTCGACAGCACCGACGAGCGACCGCTCGACGGCGTGCCGGTGTCGGTCACCAGCGGCGACGAGCAGGTGGCCGCCGGCCGGACCGACACCAACGGGACGATGTCGTTCGGTCTGCCGTGGTCGAACAGCGCGACTGCCACCGCCAGCGCGGAGTACGGGACCGTCTCGGTGGGGGTTTCGGGGATCTACCTGCATCTCGGCGGGGTGGTGCTCGCGCTGGCGTTCCCGCTCGTCGGGGTCGCGGTCTGGGCGCGGCGCAACCGCGAGACGCGCCGGCAGGCCCGCAACCGGGTGGTGGGCGCGCTGGTCGCCGCGGGCAGCGCGCTCGACCGGGCCGGTCGCCGGGTTGTCGCGTTCCTGCGTCGCCTGCCGGTCGCCAGGTCCCTCCGGCGGGCGTGGCGCGGACTCGCCCGGGGGGTCGACTGGCTGGGTGCTGTGCTGGTCGCCGGCGGGAGGCGACTCGCCGGTGGTCTCGCCCGTGGGGTCGGGTGGGCTCGCGGGCAACCCTGGCTCTCGCTGCTGCTCGCAGGCCCGCTGTGGCTCGTCGGGCGGTTCCGGGCCGGACTGTCGTGGCTCCTCGGACTCCCGTCGCGGCTCCGCGACGACGAGACGGATACCGGGAGCGAGGAGTCGACCAGAGAGGAGCGAGTGTCACCGACCACGTCGGCCGGTGACACGGGACCGGTGTCGGCCTACGAGCGGTTGCGCCGGTACTGGCAGTGGCTCGTCGGGCGCGTCGTCGGTCGGGGTCGGGCGCGGACACTGACGCCGGCGGAGATAGAGCGGCGCGCACTGGAGAAGGGGTTGCCCGCGGGCGCGGTGCGCAGACTCCGGCGGGCGTTCCAGGACGTGGAGTACGGGCCGGCCGACGCCGAGGAGTACGTCGACGACGCCGAGAGCGCCCGCGAGCGCATCCGGGAGGGGGACAGTGACACTGACACGTGAGCGGGTCCTGCTCGCCGTCGGAGTGACGAGCGGGGCAGTCGGGGGAGTGTTGCTGTTCCTGCCGGGGGTCGTTCCCGGCTTTGGACCGTTCGACACGCTGACCGACGCCGACGCCGCGGCACAGACCGGACTCCTGCTCGGCGCGGTGGTGGCGGTGCTGGCCGCCTACCAGATGCGCCGCACGGGCGGGGCATCACTCGACCGGTCGGACCTGCTCCCGGACCCGCCGGAGACCGCACACGACGCGACGGTGCCGGCACCGGGCGTGCCGTTCGCGGAGACCTACCGGCGGGTCAGGGACGGTGTCGACCAACTCGACCGGACCGGCTGGCACGTCGCCGCGTACGGCCGGCGGGCGAGGGAGACGACCCGACCTACGGGGACAGACCGCTCCGGGAGTCCGCAACCGGCAGGTCCGGGGCCGCGACGACCGGCACGGGCAGACGGGCAGCCGCCGGTCGGTCCCGCGCCACAGCGTGACGACCGGCGCGGTCCACAGCAACAACCGTCCGGACCCCGGCAGACGGGCGACGGACAGCGACGGGCCGGGCAACCGCAGTCGCGCGGGAGCGGCCAGGCGACCGGACAGGGACGCTCGGTAGGCAGGCGCAACACGCGCCGGCGGTTCAGACAGCGGACACGGAGCGAACTGTTCGACCTGCTCGACGAGGTTGCGGCGACCGCGAGGGACGTGTACGCGACGGCGAACGACTGTGACGAGGCGACCGCGGAGCGCGCGGTGGAGACGGGTGGCTGGACAGACGACCGCGTCGCGGCGGCGTTTCTCGCCACGACCGACGACGCGCCGACGTTCACCGTCCGGGAGCGCGCGCTGGCGTGGCTCGCGCCACAGCGCACGCTCGACCGCCGGGTCGAGCGGACCCTCGACGCCATCGAGGCACACGCCGACGGGTACCTGACCTACCGGACACCGTCGACGGGCCGCGACGAGGGGGACAGTGAGACAGAACGAGGCACCGAAAAATGAGCGAGAACAGCAAGGAGAGCGGGCAGACGACCTACACGGCGCGGTTCGGGGGGTTCGTCGCGCTGTTCGGGGTGCTGGTCGCGGCGGGGCTGGTCACGTTCAACCCCGTCGCGTTCGCCGCGGCGGTGCTGCCGCTCGTGTTCCTGCTCGCGGGGCTGGCGGGGGAACCGGACCCGCCGGGTGACAACCTCACCGTCTCCCGGGAGATAACACCGGCACAGCCGCGGCCGGCCGAGCGGGTCAGCGTGACGGTCACCGTCGAGAACAGCGGCGACAGCACGCTCGCGGACCTGCGGGTGGTCGACAGCGTCCCGTCGGAGCTGGGTGTCGTCGCGGGGGCACCCCGGGCGAGCGGCCCGCTCGAACCCGGCGCGACGGCGACACTGGAGTACGAGGTGGTCGCCCGCCGCGGGCAGTACACGTTCGACCCGCCGGCGGTCCGCTCGCGGACGGTGCTCGGGTCGATGTGGGTCCAGGAGTCGGTGCCGGTCGACGGCGACACGGGGCTGCGGTGTGCCGTGACGGCCGACGACATCCCGGTCGAGGCGACGGGGAGCGGGTTCGTCGGCGACCTGCTGTCGGCGGCCGGCGGCGAGGGTGTCGAGTTCCACGCCACCCGGGAGTACCGCCGGGGTGACCCGCCCTCGCGGGTCCACTGGCGCGAGTTGGCCAAGCGGGGGGAGCTGTCGACGGTGACCTACCGGGAGCGCCGGTCGGCGGAGATGACGCTGGTGACAGACGCCCGGGCGAGCGCCCGGGTCAGCGCCGGGCCGGGCGAACCAACCGGTGCACTGCTCGCGGCGTACGCCACCTACCAGTTGCTCGCGGGGCTGGTCGGGCGGGGCCACCGCGTCGGCGTCGCCGCCCCCGGACTGGCCCCGAAACCGGAGCGCGCGTTCCCGGCCCGGCGGATCGACCACGGCCGGGGTGACACGCAGGTCCGGCACGCGCTCGACCTGCTGCGGGCGGTCGACGACCGGGTGCGGAGCGCGGACCCGCACACCGTGGCGGGCAAGCTCCGACAGGAGCACGACGACGGCCACCTCCGGAGCGGGAGCCCGAGGACGGCGGAACTGGACGCGGAGACGGGTGTCAGCGTCGGCGGGTTCGTCGACAGCCTCGCCGGCTGGAGCGCCTCGACGGCGCAGTTCGTCTGTGTCACGCCGCTGCTCGACGCGCCGGGACACGGCCTGTGTCGGCATCTCGACCGCGAGCACCCGCCGGTGGTGATAAGCCCCGACGTGACCGTCCGGGTCACCGGGCAGACTGTCGAGCGTGACCCGCGCCACGCGAACCCGGGGTTCGAGCACGTCACCGCCGACGGCATCGCCGGACAGGCCGCCCGCCTCCGCCGGGCGACGCGCATCGAGTCGCTCCGACAGCAGGGCGTGACGGTCATCGACTGGGACCCCACCCGCCCGCTGGCGGTGGCCTGCGAGAACCAGACGCTCCCGGGGGTGTGACCCGATGGGAGCACCCGACCGTGACGACCGACGACGCGAGTCCGGTGACGACCGCCCCGGGCAACCGGCGGACCGACAGCCCCGGTCGAACGGTGGCCGGTCCCGGCAGTCGGCAGACCGGCGGGACGGGTCGGGTCGTCGCCCCGGACAGCGGGCGGGCCAGCAGTCCTCACCCGGAGCGCCGCGACAGGCGGCAGGTGGGCGTGGCACAGGTCGAGGCACACGCGGGTCTCCGTCGGGGCGTCCCGGTGCCGGCAACCGGCGGGGTGTCGGTCCGCAACCTGCCGGTCGACCGCCCCGGGGGACCGGCGGCGAGCGCGTCGACACGGACGCGACGACAGCGGGGTTGCTCCCCGACGTCCCGGGTGCCGTGCTGTGCACACTCGTCTCGGCGGGACTGGTCGCGCTGGGGCTCGCACTCGGCTACGGTGCGGGTGCGCTGGCGGCCCTCTGTGGGACCGGCGCGGTCGGCGCGCTGGGGGTCAGACTGGCCGCGGACGGCGAGCGGGGGGCGGCCGGGGTGGCGCTGCTCTGGGTCACCGCGTTCGTGTTCGCGGCGGTGACGACCGTCCTCATGGGGCAGTCCGCGAGTGGATTCCAGTCGCTGCTGGCCGCGCTCGCGGTGGGGTCGGCGGCACTGCTCGCGCCGTTTGCCGTGCTCGGGAGCACCGTCCGCCTGTACGGGCACGGGGCCGGACGGCAGGTGACCCGGCGGTACCTGCTCGGCACGCTCCTGCTCGGCGGGGCCGCGGTGGCGCTGCTCGCCGGGACCCGGGTGTGGGGGCTCGGCTGGGACGCCCTGCCGCCAGCGGTGACGTACTCGCTGGTGTCGGGGTCGCTGGTCCGGCAGACCGTCGTCGCGGTGCTCGTCTACGCGGCGGCGCTCGCCGTCACGGTACGGGCGGCACGGTCTGTGCCGATGGCGGTGTTCGTCGACTCGACAGCGTTCGACCGCGTCCGGCGGGCACGGGAGCAGGTCGACGCGGTCTCCGACCGGGGCGGGCAGGTGCTCGGGGGGTACGTGGCCGTATCCGCGGTGCTGGTCGTGTTCGCGTCCGGCGAGGGGCCGCTGTCGGAACCCGCCCGCTCGGTTCTGCAGGTGACCACCGCGCCGCCGCTGGTCGCGGCGGTGGCGACACCGACCGCACTGCTCGCCGGTGTGCTGGTCGTGGTGTGGTTGCTCCGGTCGGTCGGGAGTCTCAGTCGGCGGGCCGTCGCGGAGGTGCTCGTCCCGCCGGCGGCGGTGACAGCGCTCGCGGCTGTCGTCGCAACCGTCGTCCCCGGTCCCGTGGGGGGTACGCTCGACGGTGTCGTCCGGCCGGACCTGTTCGAGTCGTTCCTGCGGGACGTCTCGCCGGGGGCGTTCGCCGGATTGCTCGCGGTGCTGTTTCTCGCGAGCGCGGTGGTGTTCGCGGTGCCGACACTCGTCGCCGGCCAGCGACTCGGTGACGACTCGCTCGCCGGCGTCGCCTCCGCGACACTCGCGGTGGTGCTGGTCGTCGTCGTCGCGGTGCTCGCTGGCCGGGGGCTGGTCGTCGTCGCCGGGGTCGCGCTCGCCGTGGTCCTCTGGGAGTTCGGCGAGTTCGTCACCGTCGCGTCGGGCGAACTGGCGACACCGTCTGCCGGACTGCCCGACGGGTTCGGCCGCCTCGCCTCCGTGCACGCCGTCGCGACGCTGGTGGTCGCCGCCGGCGCGACCCTGCTGGCCGCGCTCGTGTTCGCCGTCGCCACGGGGAGCGCGCTCTCGACGACCGCCGGCGCGGTCGCGATTCTCGTCGCGGGTGTCGGCATCGCCGCGCTGACCCTGCTCCTGAGCGGCTGAGACACTCGACCGCGGGTCAAGGGGACAGCACGCCGGGCACGCGTCGCGGGCGTTCGGTCAGTCCATCCCGGGGACGGGGATCGTCCCGAGGGCCTCGCCGACGATGGCCGCCCGGTCGACGTTGCGGATGGTGGCGTCGGTCGTGAGCACGAGGCGGTGGCCGTACACCGGTCGGGCGAGTCGCTTCACGTCGTCCGGGGTGACGTAGGCCCGGCCGCGGATAACCGCGAGCGCGCGGGCCGTCTCGAACAGCGCCTGGATGCCGCGCGGCGAGACACCCACCTCGACGCGGTCGTCCCGACGCGTGTACCCCGCGATGTCGACCACGTACTCCTTCAACTGGTCGTCGACGGCGACCTCCTCGGCGGTCACCTGCAGTCGGCGGACCGTTCCGGGGTCGGTGACAGCCGACACCTCGGGTAACTGCGTGCGGCGGCGCTCGCGGCGGTCGAGCAGTTCGATCTCGCCGTCGTGACCCGGGTAGCCGAGTCGTGTCTTGACCGCGAACCGGTCGCGCTGTGCCTCGGGCAGTTCGAAGGTCCCCTCCTGCTCGATGGGGTTCTGTGTCGCGATGACGAAGAACGGACGCGGGAGCGGGTATGTGTCACCGTCGGTGCTGACCTGGCGCTCGCCCATCGCCTCGAGCAGGGCGGCCTGGGTCTTTGGCGGGGCGCGGTTGATTTCGTCTGCCAGCACCACGTTCGCGAACACCGGTCCCTGCTGGAACTCGAAGCTCCCGTCGCCCTCGTTGTAGACGTGCGAGCCGGTGATGTCGGCCGGCAGGAGGTCGGGCGTGAACTGGATGCGGCTGAACGAGACCCCGAGCGCGCCGGCCAGCGCCCGTGCGGCGACGGTCTTGCCCGTCCCGGGGACATCCTCGAGCTGGACGTGCCCGCGGGCGACGATACCAGCGAGCAACAGCTCGAAAAACGAGTCGTCGGCGACGACAGCCTCGCGCAGTTGCTCGGTGACCTCGCCGGTCAGCGTCTCCCCCTCCGCGACGGACAGCGGTGTCACGTCATCGATCCCCTGCTCGGCCCGTGCCATACTCGTCGTGACCGCTGGACTCAGTTCAATCTGTCGAGAGGCCGGGCGATGCGCAACACTAAGGGGAGCCGACACCCGAAGACGGGTATGGCATCAGAGACACAGACGGCGGTTCCGGCGGCGTCGACGTTCGACGGGACGGGCTGGGACCGCGAGGGGATCGACCGGCTCGCCGCCGGGGTGGACGGCGCGTCCGACCGGGAGCCGTTCACGGTCAGGGCACCGGCGGTCGACGAGCCCATCGGCACGGTTCCGCGACTCGGCGAGGAGGCAGTCCACCGCGCGGTCGAGCGCGCCCGCGAGGCGTCCGAGGCGTGGGCGGCCAGACCCGTGGGCGAGCGGGCGGCCGTGCTCGACCGGTTTGCCGACCTCGTCGAACAGCACCAGGCGGAGTTGCTCGACCTCATCCAGCTGGAGACCGGCAAGGCACGCCGCGACGCGGTCGAGGAGATAATCGACCCGCCACTGTGGGCGAGCTACTACGCCGAGACCGGGCCGGGCCTGCTCGCCGACGAGCGCCGCCGGGCGCTGGTCCCGTTCCTGAACACCGCCGAGGTGACCTACGACCCCGTTGGCGTGGCCGGGGTCATCTCGCCGTGGAACTACCCCCTCGCACTCGCCTTTGTCGACGCCATCCCGGCGCTGATGGCCGGCAACGGTGTCGTCATCAAACCCGACGACCGGACACCCTACACCGCGCTCCGACTGCGGGAGCTGTTCGTCGAGGCCGGACTGCCCGAGGCGGTCTGTCAGGTCGTCACCGGCGACGGTGCCGAGGTCGGCTCGGCGCTCGTCGAGCGGGTCGACCACATCACGTTCACCGGGAGCACCGAGACCGGGCGTATCGTCGCCGAACAGGCCGGTCGTCAGCTCATCGACTGCTCGCTCGAACTCGGCGGCAAGAACCCGCTGCTCGTGCTCGCGGACGCGGACGTGGACGAGGCTGTCCGTGGCGCAATCACCGGCGCGTTCACGAACGCCGGCCAGCTCTGTCTCGCCGCCGAGCGCATCTACGTCGAGG
>CAYZGA010000102.1:7203-8952 GCA_964477945.1 uncultured Halobacteriales archaeon | reverse complement strand
CACGATTCCCTGTCTTGACGACCCCGAACGCTTCGGTCCGGAGCCGGTCTGTGAACGGACGCGGAGCGGCGGCATGACGCCGACGTACTCCAGTTCGTCCCGCTCGTCCCACACCTCCTTTCGGAGTGCGGGCGGCGTCGCGGCGTACCGCAGCACGGTTTCGACGAACCCGTCGTCGTGGTCACGCTCGCCCGCGGGGTCCGGGTAGACCGTGAGTCGGTCCACCCGGAAGACGGTGGCCGCACGGGCCACGTATCCCAACTTGCGCGTCGCCTCGCGCTTTGCTGCCTCGCGGACCAGTGACGACGGCACGAGCACACTGACTGTCATGCCGTGACGCTTCCACGTCGCGCCACTAGACTGTGCCGATTACTCCCCCGGCCAGGCGTAAAAGCCCCCCGCTTCGGACCGGCGATGAGAGAGTCCCACACACCGCCGAACGGGACCGAGACGGGCCACAATTGCCGATACCGGACGTTTCGACCCCCGCGCCGGAACGGGGTGTCGCTATCCGACGCGTGCGGTCCGTCCGTCGCCGGGACTCTCCGACTCACGGGAGCACGATAGTGAGTCCAGCCAGAGGCGGCGTGTCTGGCGACACTCGGTCGGGCGGGGACCGGAGACAGCAGGGCGGTACTGCTCTCGCTCGGCACCGGAGACGGACCGCGACACGCGGCGGCGCGACGTGATCAGAGGTACGCCGAGTCCCAGCGGGTCGGCTGGCGGGCGTTGCCACAGCCGTCACACTGGATACGGCCCATCGCGTCCATAGCGTTGACGAGGTCCTGACACCGCGAGCACCAGTAGCCGTAGATGTCCTCACGGTCGGGTTCGGTGTAGACCACACGAAACGGGGCCATAGAACCCGTCTCGGTGTTGTCGTGGCTGACGTAGACGGTCTCACCGTCGACGTCGAGCGTCTCGATACCACTCTCGTCCACGTCGGCGTAGACGTGTTCGATGTAACTCGTCCCGTCGATGTCGACCTCCTCCTCGCCAACCTTCGAAAGTCCCTGGGACTCGTAGAAGGCGTTGCCCGACTGGTTGTCGGCGAGCACGCGCCCCTGGAGCGTGTCGACCCCGCGCTGTTCGAGGGTGTCACGCGTGGTTTCGAACAGTTGCTGGCCGTACCCCGACCCGCGGTAATCGGGGTCGATGTGCAACCACAGCAACTGCGCTGTCTGCTCCCCGGAGACGACGCTCTCGGAGAACCCGACCACCTGTTCGCCTTCCTCGACGACTAGCAACAGCCTGTCCTCGTCGGAGAGTGTGTCACGCAGGCGGTTCTCGTCGTACCACTCCTGGATAGCACCGGTGATTGCACGCGGCCCCAGAGAGTACGACGTCTCGAGTGACCGGCGGGCTACGTCCCTGATTGCCGGACGGTCCTGTGCGTGTGCCTCGCGTATTTCCATGTTCGAAGGTTCGTGACCCGAGGATATAAACTTACACCAGGTTGTCCGGCACCCGACCGAACCGACACACCGTCCTCCTTGCGCCAGTCTGCGACAGCAAACCCCGCCACGACTCGGACCGTGCGAGCGACGCCGACCACCCACCGGCGGGCGGATTACGACACACATAAGTACAACCGGACGGAACAGATGCGTGTAGTCCCGTAGGGTAGTGGCCAATCCTGCGAGCTTCTGGACGGAGCCGAGTCACGCTCGTTCCGGGAAACGGCTCGCGACGCTGGTTCGAATCCAGCCGGGACTATCCTGTCGCTCACAACACCGTGAGCGACGTATC
>CAYZGA010000102.1:0-7103 GCA_964477945.1 uncultured Halobacteriales archaeon | reverse complement strand
GAACCAGGGAACGGAACGTGTGGAGTGACCGAGGTTCGAATCCAGCCGGGACTATCCTGTCGCTCACAACACCGTGAGCGACGTATCGACCTTCTGGATTCGAACCAGGGAACGGAACGTGTGGAGTGACCGAGGTTCGAATCCAGCCGGGACTATTCTGTCGCTCACAACACCGTGAGCGACGCGCCAGCACAGGAGACGCGAGGCGGCGCAAGACGCCGGGGGAACCACCAGATACATGTCTTCTGACAGGCAACAGATATCCAGTGTGAACCGAGCAGGGGTCACCAGCGAGCAGTCATGACGAGCATCGCAGAGCGGTGGGCGGCGGTCGTAACCGAGCGCACCCGGGCCGTCATCGTGGTGCTGGTGATGGCGACAGTGCTCGTCGGTGCCGGGGGGGTACTGGTCGAGGAGCGAACAGACATCTCCCAGTTCGAGTCGGCATCGTCGGCCGTGAACGCCTCGAAGTTCGTCAGCGAGAACTTCCTGCCCGAGGGCGGCGAGAACAGGACGACGATGCAGTTGGTGCGGCAGGGCGGGGAGGGCGAGGACGTACTCACGCGCGGGGAACTGCGCGCGTCACTCGAGTTCCAGCAGGAGTTGCGGTCCCACCCGGATATCGGTCCGTTACTCGTCACCGACGAGCCGGCAACCGGTATCGGGAACGTGCTCGCGCTGTCTCACATCGAGCGGGTGCTCGGCCGACTCGACGGGGGGTCGATAGGGGCCGAGGAGGTGGCGGCACTGAACGCCAGCGAGCAGGCCGCCCTCGCCGGGTTGCTCGGGTTCGAGGCCGAGCAGGAGACTGTCGTCGAGTTGTTCGGGGTGCTCGAAGCGGGCGGCAATAACACGGAGGTCGACATCGACAACCTGAGCGCGGCGAGCAACGAGACGGTGGCGGGGCTCGCGGCGGACCTGGGGTTCGACAGCGATGCCGAGCAGGAGACAGTCGTCGAGTTGGTCGCACTACTCGGCGGTGCGGAGCCGCCGCTGACGGTGGTCGACCTGACAGACCCGACACCAGAGGAGGCGGCGGTCGTCTCGACACTGCTGGGAGTCGAGCAACTCCCCCCGGAGGGTTGTCTCGACGGGTTGGCAGCGCGCGAGCGGGCCGAGGACCCGCGAGCACAGCAGCAACCGCCGCCGCTGGCCTGTCAGATCTGGGCGCTTGAGGATATGGACGAGACGGCCTTCGAGCGGGCGGTGCAGGCGGTGCTGGGACCCGAGGGGCAGAGCGACGCGCTCGCGCTGGTGCCACAGTCCTACGAGCCAGGGTCGACAACCGCGACGGCCCACAACACGTTCATCACCCACCGCACCGAGGGCGGGTCACTCGAGGACCCCGACGGGTTCAGCAACAACATCACGGCCGCACAGGCCGAGATACGGCAACTCGCGGAGAGTCGTGACCGGGAGTACGTCGCGTTCGGGCTGGCACTACTCGAAGAGGAGATCAACCAGTCACTGCTCGACAGCACGGCGCTGGTCGCCCCGGTCGCGTTCCTGTTCGTGGTTGCCGTGCTGACAGTGGTCTACCGGGACCTGCTCGACATCCTGCTGGGGGTGGTTGGGATGCTCGCGGTGTTGCTCTGGCTGTTCGGGTTCATGGGCTGGACCGGAATCCCGTTCAACCAACTGCTGATATCGGTACCGGTGTTGCTTATCGGGCTCTCGATCGACTTCGCGTTGCACGCGTTCATGCGTCACCGGGAGAACCAGTCGAGCGAGACCAGCATCCGGGAGGCGATGCGGACCGGACTGGCGGGGGTGGTGGTCGCGCTGGCCTGGGTGACCGCCACCACCGCTATCGGGTTTCTTTCGAATCTCGTCAGTCCAATCGAGCCACTGCGGAACTTCGGGCTTGTCAGTGCCTTCAGCATTACCGCCGCGTTGCTCGTGTTCGGCGCGCTCGTCCCGGCACTGAAGATTGAACTCGACGAGAGTCTCACGGCGCGGGGGTACGACCGCCGCAAGCGGGCGTTCGGTACCGACGGCTCCCAGTTGTCGCAGTTCCTGAAGACGGGGGCTGTCGCCGCCCGGCGTGCGCCGGTTGCGGTGGTGCTGGCGGCACTGCTCCTCTCGGGAGTCGGTGCCTACGGGGCGACACAGATCAACACCAGTTTTCAGGAGGAGGACTTCCTCGCCGACGACCCGCCGGACTGGACACAGCAACTCCCCGGCCCGATGGCGACCAGCGAGTACAGCGTCACCGACGACCTGCGCTACCTGCAGGGCAACTTCCAGCAGGTCGGTCGCGAGGGCGAACTGCTGATACGAGGTGACGTCACCGACGACAGGGTGCTCCGGTGGCTGGACACCGCCGTCGAGAACGCGAGCGAGCAAGAGACGGTCTACCTGCTCCCGAACGGGCAACCGGACGTGCGCTCGCCGCTCACAGCGCTGCGGGTGACGGCCGAACTCAACCCCGACACCGCGTTCGGCGAGCGGTTCCGCGCGTACGAGGGGGTTCCAGCGGCAAACGTGACCGGACTGTACAGCGGGATGACCGAACTCAACCCGGCGGCCTCGGAGGTTGTCTACGCCGAGAACGGCAGATACGAGGCGATACGGATGCAACTCGGCATCCGGAGCGGCATCTCCCAGGAGACCGCCACCGCAGACCTGCAACGGGTGGCGGCCCACCTCGAGGCGGTGAGCAACGGTGACCTGACCGTCGTCGCGACGGGTGACCTCGTGGTGAACACCGAGATAGAGCGGAACCTGTTCCAGACGGTCACAGAGAGTCTCGTCGTCACGCTCGTGGCGGTGTTCGTGTTCCTGCTCGTGGCCTACCGGCTGACCGGGAGCGCCGCGTCGCTCGGGTTCGTGACGCTGCTCCCGGTGTTGCTCTCGGTGGCCTGGATTCTCGGGACGATGTGGCTGGCGAGGGTGCCGTTCAACGCACTGACCGGGACCATCGCGTCGCTGACAATCGGGCTGGGCATCGACTACAGTATCCACATCAGCGACCGCTACGAGCAGGAACTGCGCCGACAGGGCGACGTCTGGGCGGCGATGCGGACCACCGTCACGGGGACCGGTGGGGCACTGCTCGGCACCGCTGCTACCACCGCCGGCGGGTTCAGTATGCTCGCGGTGGCTATCCTCCCTGCACTCCGACAGTTCGGTATCGTCATCGGGCTGACCATCGTCTATGCCTTTTTTGCGAGCGTGCTCGTGTTGCCTTCGCTGCTCGTACTGTGGACCCGCTATCTTGGCCCCGACGGTGTCTTTCCCGAGTCGGGACGCCACGACGACCGCGACGGGGGTGACCCGGTTCCCGCCGAGGACTGAGCTGTCTGGTGACCGCCCTCAGGCGTCGTCTTCGGTGCCGACCCCGAACTGCCTCGCGGCGTACGCGGCGACCCCACCCAGCCCCGCGAGGACCGCGAGCGGCCCGAACCCCGGACCGCCGCCGTCGGCGCTGTCGCCGTCGTCGTCTGTGCCGTCGGTGCTGTTACCGTCGCCCGTGTCATCCCCGCCGTCCTCGGAGTCGCCGTCGTCGCCTCCGTCGTCTGTACCACCACCGTAGTATCCTCCGCCGGTGTCACCGGTACTGGTGTCACCCGTGCCGTCACCATCTTCCGTGTCGCCGCCGGTGTCGTCCGTGCTGTCAGTCTCGTCGGTTTCGACCGCACCCTCCATTGTCGGGTGGACCGTACAGACGTAGTCGTCGAGTTCGGCGGCGAGGTCGTCGGTGAGCGTGAACGCGAGTGTCTCACCGTTGTCGACCCAGTCGACGGCGTCGTCGTCCTCGAAACTGCCCTGTTCGTCCTGGCTGAGCAGGGGGGTGTCCTCGGCGTCGCGAAAGGCGAGCGGGTGGAAGCTCCAGCCGCCGTTCTCGAACTGGTACCGGGTTCCGGGGGTCAGCGTCAGCGTCGGATTCGAGCTGTCGGTCGGTCCGACCGTCTCGTCCGCACTCACTATCGTCCAAGCGATCGATCCCTCGTTCTCCAGCGTGACCGTCACCGCCTCGTGACTCTCCGCGCCGGCCTGTCCAGTCCCGACACCTGTCGCCACCAGCCCCGCACACAGTCCCGCCAGCACGCGTCGTCGCTCCGGACTCTCGACTGTTTGCATACACAGTACACTGGTGCTGGCAGGTCATTATGCTTACTCTCGGCGGCCCGTTGTACGGTCGGACCCGCGGCGAAGTCTCGTACACCGGTCCAGTTCAGAGTTCGCGCCGTGTCTCGGGGTCGTCGAGGTCCCACAGCAGCTCCGGGAGAAAGGCGTCCAGGTGGTCGACGACGCGGCGCTCGGTCACGTTCAACCCCTCACAGTGCTCGTGGGCGGAGTCCCTGACAGAGACACGGATGTCACCGTCTCGAACATCGACAGCGAGCGGGAACACCGAACAGCGGGCGGGTTTCCAGTCGTGTTCGTCGTGCAGCGCGCAGAGCCCGTCCTCCTGGAGAAAGTAACAGGCCTGCCCGTCCGGTCCGGTGTGTTCGTGTGACTTCTCCTCCTTGCGGGCGAAGTCGTTTCCGCGAAACTGTGTCGTCGCGTCGGAGAGCGGCGCACACCCGGCCAGCTCCAGCAGGTCCTGCTCGTACAGCAGGACACCGTGGTGACAGCACCACGTGCAGCCATCGACACACTCGAAGGTCAGGTCGGGGTCGAACGCCACCACTGCCTCCTTGCCCGGGTACACCTCGACACGTCGCCCGGCGTCGTCTGCGCGCTGTCTGTCCGTGCTCACACTCCACACTTTGAGCCACAGTCGAAAGAGCGTTCTCCCTCGCTGCCAGCAGTCTCCGTCCGTGTCTCGTCGCCACCTGCTCCGCTGACGAGCGCCTCTCCGGCGGCAGTCGACACTCGGCGTCCGACCGACGCGGTTAAGATTACCCGAACACGACAGTGTAATACCAACAGACACGCCAATCGCTCTGTCCCCTTGTGTGACAGTCCGGGAGTGACAGCGAACCCAACTCCCGCCGCGTTCGTAACGATTCTGTGATGCGTAACGGATGCGTTATACTTAAGCGCGTGTGGTCGAAGACAGTAGTATGTCAGAGACGCAGCGGGCGCTGGACAGCGACGGGGTGTGGACGCTGAAACACCTCGCGCTCGCCGGAGCGCTCGGAGGCGAGACGAAGTTGTCGTGTGCGGACCTCGCCGACCGACTGGACGCATCGACGCAGACGGCATCGCGCCGGTTGCAGGAACTGGAGTCCGGCGGGTACATCGGCCGCGACATCGTGAGCGACGGTCAGTGGGTCGAGATTACCGACGACGGTGAGAGCCGTCTCCAGGCCGAATACGAGCGGTACCGGCGCATCTTCGAGCGTGAGCCGACGGTGTCGCTCTCGGGGGAGGTTACCAGCGGGATGGGTGAGGGTCGTCACTACATCACCCTGTCCGGCTATATGGAGCAGTTCCGGGCGAAACTCGGCTACGAGCCGTTCGCGGGGACGCTGAACGTCGACCTGGACGCGGGCAGTGTCCGCGAGCGCCCGCGACTGGACGCGCTCGAACCGGTCACCATCGAGGGCTGGGAGAGCGACGACCGGACCTACGGGCCGGCGTACTGCCACCCGGCGACACTCGTCGCGCCGACCGGCGAGTACGAGCCGTGTCACGTTATCGCGCCGGAGCGGACACACCACGGCGACGACCACCTCGAACTCATCGCGCCCGAGGAACTCCGAACGGCGCTCGACCTCTCGGACGGGACGGAGGTGACCATCCGTGTCACGGAGTGAGCCGTCGATGGGAACGGCAACAGTCGACCGGGCAGTCGAGGCGTTCCGTCGGGGTCGGCCCGTCTGCATCCACGACGCCGACGACCGCGAGGGCGAGACCGACCTCGTCTACCCGGCGGGTGCGGTGACCTCCGAGGCGGTGGCACGACTGCGCAACGACGCCGGCGGACTGGTCTGTGTGGCGCTGTCGGCCGGGGTCGCCGAGAGCTTCGACCTGCCGTTCAGGCAGACGGCTCTCGACCACCCCGCCGCCGACCGGCACGACCTGGCGTACGACGACCGCTCGTCGTTCTCGCTGACGGTGAACCACCGCGACACCCGGACGGGTATCACCGACGAGGACCGCGCCCGCACGATTCGGGCACTCGCAGACGCCGCCGCGACTCCCGACGAGACATCGTTCGCGGATGAGTTCCGGGCACCCGGACACGTCCACCTGCTGCGCGCTGCCGGGAGGTTGCTCGACGACCGACAGGGCCACACCGAGTTGGGTGTCGCGCTGGCGGAGGCGGCCGACCTTGCACCGGCGGTGGTTGTCTGTGAGATGCTCGACGACGAAACCGGTCGTGCGCTGGTGCCCGGTGACGCGGCGACATACGCCACACGCAACGGGCTCCCCTACATCGAGGGGCGACAGCTCCTCGACCGGTTGTGACAGGCGTAGTGAGGAAAGGCCTCGTTGCTCGGGCAGACACCGCGAACTGCCGTCCGGAGTGCGCTCGCCGGATCAGGACAGGTCAGCGGTGGACGCGCCCGCGGCACAGTTGTTCGGCCCGAGTTCGAGTTCGAACGCCTCGTCGTCGCCGGTCTCGCGCCGGCCGAGGTTGGTCGCGATTATCTCCCGGTAGTTGGCGGGTCGTGGGGGCATCTCCGCGCAGACTGTGTCGACAAACTCCACGTGAGGCAGCGAGAACACGTCCCGGTCACGGACAGCCCCCAGACGTGCGGTGTAGCTCCTGTCGGCTGCTCGCCCGGTGTGCTCGCCGTGGTGACCCGGCCCGATGAGGGTCGCATCGGGCAGGTCGAACACCCGTCCGTGGAGTGACTCGTACAGTTGACCGGCGGCGTCGGGTGCACCGTCGGCACCGGCCTCCAGGTCCGGACGGGCGACCGTCTCCAGGAACAGGCAGTCGCCGGTCAACAGCAGCACCCCGCCGACCAGCAGGCCCGTCATCTCGGTGGTGTGGCCGGGGGTGTGTACCGCCTCGATGTTGACCGACCCGACCGTGAACCGGTCACCGTCGGCGAGCAGTCCGAACTGGTCGGGGTCGGCGAGACCGCGGTCGGTCGCCCCGGTCGGGACGAGACCGTCGACACCGCTCCCGGCGAGTTCGCGCACGCCGGAGACGTGGTCGGCGTGGACGTGCGTGTCGATGGCGTGCGTCAGCTCCGCGC
>CAYZGA010000101.1:5254-8967 GCA_964477945.1 uncultured Halobacteriales archaeon | reverse complement strand
GGTCAACGGCGAACTCGTCGGCAACCTGGGTAACTTCTGTTACCGTGCGCTCCTGTTCGCGAACCGCAACTACGACGGCACACCGGACGCCGACCTGAGCGACGAGATTCACGGGCAGATCGCCGACGCCGTCGAGCGCTTCGAGACGGCCGTCCAGGAGTTCGATATCCGGACGATCGCTCAGGTGGCGGTCGACCTGGCGGACGTGGGCAACGAGTACATCCAGCGCAACGAGCCCTGGAACCTCCTCGGCGACGACCCGGACCGGGCCGCGCAGGTCATCCGCGACTGTGTCCAGTTGACCCGGGCCTGTGCCGTGCTGATGCACCCGGTCATGCCCGAGACCGCCCAGCGCCTCTGGGAGCAACTCGGCGAGTCCGGACAGGTCGCCGACGCCGAACTCGACGCGGCGCTCGCCCCCCCGGCGGAGACGTTCGGCGACCCCGAGGAACTGTTCGAGCAGGTCGAGGACGACACCGTCGAGCAACTCGACGAGCAACTCCGCGAGCGCGTCGCCGCCAGCGACGACGAGGGGGGCGAATCCGACGCCGAGGACGACACGGGGAGCGACCTGGAACCGGTCACGACCGACCGCATCGGCATCGACGAGTTTCAGGACCTCGATATACGTGTCGCCGAGATTCTGACCGCCGAACCAATCGAGGGGGCCGACGAACTGGTCCGCCTCGAGGTCGACATCGGGGTCGAACAGCGCCAGGTCGTCGCCGGAATTCGCCAACTTCACGACATCGAGTCACTGCCCGGCACGCGGGTGGTCCTGCTCGCGAACATGGAGAAAGCCGAACTGTTCGGCTACGAGTCAAACGGGATGGTGCTCGCCGCCGGCGACGAGGCCGACCTGCTGACGACCCACGAGGACGCACCGCTCGGCTCGCGAATTCGCTGAGTCGTCGCTCGGTGGGCCTCGCGGCCACAGTCGTCGAACGTGTCACGCGCAGACGACACAGCGCTACGACCGGGCGCGAGCGCAAACCTTCGGTGGTCGGTTTCGCCGGACTGCCGTCCCTGTTGTCCGCTCTCCGCTGTTGTCCCCGACCCCCGAATAAAACACATTGTGTACCATGTAAATAGTTAACACGTGTTGAGGGGTAACAATGGGGTGTCAGAATGGACGGTCCGGAACAAGCGATGACCAACGACACAGCGACGTGTGACCGAGACGAGAGCGTCGTAGACGGGCGACGTGTATCGACCGACGGAGGAACAGACCGCGTGGACGAGGCGAGCGAGCGCCGGTCACACTTCCAGTCACTCTTTCTCGACGTGACCGGTGTCGAGGAGTGTGTCGACAGGCAGGACACAACGTCGGATTCGCGGTACGTCGACGCCGACACAACGTCGGTGTCGGTGGCCGTCGCGGATGTCGTCTCCCGGGATGGACTCACGGACACTATCGACGAGTCGGAACCCAACAACGAGATGGACTGACTCCGGTGTCGGCCACGAGTTCTCGTCCCGGTTGCGGTGCGACACGACGCCGGGGGCCGACAGTTATCTTCTCTTGCCGGGTTCGCCCACAGGTCGTCGTCTCGGGTCCCGCCGAACAGCCGGGCGAGTCACGCGGGTTCGGTGCTCGCGGCACCGTCAGTTGTCTCACACCCCGGGAGCAGTTTCTCCGCGGGACACACATCGGTGAAACTGCTCTGTATCAGGTTCAACGCGACGAACCCGACGACGAGGAGAAACCACTGTGAGACCAGCACACCGAGGACGAGTCCCGACAGCGCCATCGACCCGGCGAGCCGTCGCACCTGGAGTTGACATTGCTTCATCGTGTATTTTTATTATTGTGCAATACTCTAAAGTCTATCGGTACCAGATGCGACCAGCAAAGCGAGGTGTGGTTGGGACTCCAGGTGTCACAGCGTAGCAGGCGCGGCGCGCACGAGACGCGGGAGAGTCAGTCGGCAGGTTCGGCGGTGGTCTGGTCGGACTCCATGTTCAGCGCGCCGGCGAGGTCGTACTCGGTGCCGGTCAGCAGAAAGAGCACGTCCTCGACCGGTCCGATCACCTCGGGTACCTCGCGCAACACCAGCCAGAGAACGAGGACCATCGCCACGACGGACGCACTCTGTGCGAGGATGCGGTCGGCCCAGATGTACGACACCTGGAGTTCGTTCTCCAGGCCGAACAGGAACATCGTGGCGTCGGGAAACAGGTGCATGTACTGGTTACCGAAACTCACACTGATGAAGACGTTCCGGACGATGTTGAGCACGTAGATGACCGGCACCGCGACGGCGAGACCGCGGAGTTTCCGGCGCAGTGGTGCACGCACCGCCGCGATCAGCCCGATCATGACCGCCATACTCCCGAGTCCGGTGCAGGCGATGATGATTGTGTAGGTGATGGTGCCGCCGCCGTCCTGGAAGAACACGAACGTGTTCTCGAAGGCGAGGTCCTTTCCGGAGATCTCGCGCTCGACACCGACATCGGAGAGGCGGGTCACGAGCGGGGGGTCGTAGCCGAGCAACCCCATCGCCCAGTGTGTGTGGTTGGTCACGGTCAGCGTGAGCCACCGACGCAGCGGTCGGATCGTCACGAACGGGGCGTAGACGAACCCCATGATAGCGATGGCCCGCGAGAGGGTGAAAAGCGAGTCACGGCCCTCGTAGAGGGTCTTCGCGACGAGCGCGGACAGCGGCGCGGCGACGAGCGCACCCACACCGCGGATGAAACTGTTGTCGACGGTGAACCACGGGTAGACCAGCACGAGCCAGAACAGGCCGAACACGACCCACCCCGCGACGAGCGCGGCCCGCGCGTACTCGCGGTCGTAGTACTCCAGCAGGATACCGACCAGAAAGAGTCCGAGCGTGGCCCAGCCGAGCGGTTCGGCGTAGCCACCCAGACCCGCGAGTACGCCACCGATATCGCCGAGCATACTGCTCGTCTGTACGCGGACAGACAGTATATGCCTTGTTGTTCGCCGGACCGCTCGCGTCCGTACGATTCGACGCTGACAGCAGGTGTCCGAGCGACCGACACGGGTCTCGTGGCAGTTCGGCACCGACCGAGGGTCGTCATCGGTCGGACAGACCGGTGCAGGTCGGCGTCGACCGCGACTCCCGACCCGCGTGACAGACACCCGGTGCTCTCGGTCGGGGGCAACAGGACGTGGTCGGTACAGCGCGGGCAGGTCGACTCATACGGTCGTGCGTGAGTCCTTACCACCGGCCTCTCACGAATCACGTGTCTCTGCCATTCCACCCCCGATATTTCGGTGGCGTACCGAAAAGAACCACGCACGACCGTATCAGGCGACCCGGGAGAGCCAGGTGTCGGGGTCGTCGAGTTCGGCGGCGGTCGGGAGTGACTCGGGGCTGTCCCACACACGGGCGGCGGCGTCCATGCCCTGCCGGTCGACGACAGCCTCGAAGAAGGCCTTGCCGCGCTCGTACTGGCGGCGCTTGACACTCAGACCGAGCAGGCGACGGATCAACTGCTGGAGCGGGCCACGACCCTGGCGGCGCTGCTCGATCTTGCGCCGGAGGTCGGCGTACTCCTCGTCGAACGCGTGGTCCATCACGAGTTCGGCGTACCCCTCGACGGCGGTCATCGTGGCATCGAGCTGGCCGAGCGAGTCGCGGTCGATGCTGCCGGCGGTGAGGTTCTCGATCGCCTCTTCCATCGCGGTTTCGAGGTGGGTCGAGAGCCACGGTGCGGCCCCGAACTCGGCGGCGTGGGTGACC
>CAYZGA010000101.1:0-5244 GCA_964477945.1 uncultured Halobacteriales archaeon | reverse complement strand
GTACAGGGCGTGTTCCTCGCCGTCGGCGAGCAACAGCGGGTCGTACTGCCCGAGGACGTTCTCGGCGAGAAAGGAGAGGGTAACGGCCATCGTGCCGGTGTTGACCACCCGTGCGACACCGGGGATGGTGCCCATCTGTTCGCCGAGCGGGGCCATCACCCGCTCGAAGGTGTCGACGTTGGCGTCGAGCCAGTGATGACGGTTCTGAATCTCGACACGCTCGGGCAGGTCGAAGGAGAGTGTGGTTACCGTCCGGACCCGGTCGCGGGCGTCACGAACGTCGTCGGCGTAGGCCCGGCGCTCGGCGGACGGGATGTCCACGCTACCGGGTTCGGTGACAGCCTTTGCCGCGTCGGTGACTGCCGTCCAGTCGACGTGCCCGTCGCCGCTCGCTCCCGTGACGGCGCGCACACTCCGGTACAAACTCATACCGAACGGTCGTGACCGACGGATAAAAACGCTTGCTCCTACTCGTCGACGGTGACACCGACGGGCCTGTCGTCGTCCTCGGGTGTCTCTATCTCGACGTCGGGGTCGTCACCACCCGCGAGCCGTCTCACCGCCGCCGCGATACCCACGAGCGCGAGCAACGCACCGAGCGTCGCGAGGCCCCGCGTGGGCACCCCCGACCCGCCCTGCCCGTCGTCGTCGGACTCGCCGACAGCGACCGCCTGCTCGTCACTCTCGGTGAACTCGTCGTCGGCAGACTCCTCGTCGGGTTCCGACTCCTCGTCGGTGCCGGTGATGGAGCTGAACGGTTGGTCGGCCGAGAACGATGCGTCGTCGACGTGGAGTTCGAAGAACGTGAACTTCGCCATACCTACACTTCGTCGACGGGGGTCTTATCGGTTGCGCCCTGTTCAGCCCTGTGCAACCCGCGGGGGACACACTCCGAGACGGCGAGAGTCACCGTCCGGGTGTCCGCCGGGTGTGGCTGTACGCTCTCCGTCCGGCTGCCACGAGCAGAGCGGTCCGGGAGCACAACGAGCACAACTGGTCCCGCCCGGAACGTGCCGTCGGTTCACTGCCGTCAATCGGTCGACACTCACTCGCGGGGTCTGGCGACGGGACCGTCGGCCGTCTCGTCGAGTTCGACCAGGCCGTCGTCGACGAGGTCGGCGAGGAGTCCGCGGAGCCACTCGCTGCCGTGGCTCCCGTCGGGTGCGTAGTCGACCCGCACCCGCGGACCGAGGTCGTCGAGGGCGAGTTCGCCGTGTTCGCCGAGTGCCCGGACGATGCGGCCCCGGAACTGCCGCCGGGAGCCCTCGAACTCGGGTTGCGTGGGCACGTCGGGGGCGGTGAAATCGCCGGTGGCGTAGGCGTGACACGACCCCCGCCAGGGACAGCCCTGCTCGTCACACCGGGGTCGTTTCTCGCAGACGGTCCCGCCCAGTTCCATGATGGCGTTGTTCCAGACCCGCGAGTCGTTTGCCGGCATGAGCGCGCTCGCCACTGCCTCGTACGGCGGGTCGTCCTCGCCAGCCTCGCGGACACCCTCGACGGCGCGGTAGAGCACGCGCTTGACGTTGGTGTCGACGACCGCTCGACCGTTGTTGAACGCGAAACTCGCCACCGCGTTCGCGGTGTACGGGCCCACACCCATCAGTTCTGCCAGGTCGTCCGGGTCGCGAGGAATCTCGCCGTCGAACTGCTCCTGTATCTGCTGGGCGGCCTCGTGGAGGTAGCGGGCGCGGTTGTTGTACCCGAGGCGGTGGTCGGTCCAGAACGCGACCACCGCGGCCCGGTCGGCCGCCGCCAGGTCTGCGGCCGTCGGCCACCGCTCCGTGAACGCCTCCCAGGCCTCGACGACACGGCCGAGCTGGGTCTGCTGGCTCATCACCTCGGAGACCAGAATCTCGTAGGGGTCGGTCGTCTCCCGCCAGGGAAACTCGCGGTGGTCGTCGAGATACCACGACCGCAGCGACTCGCGCATCCGCTCGGTAGCCTGCCCGTCGAGCGTGACCGCCGTCTCGTTTTCTGCCCCGGCGTCGGTCATCGGACACCCGTTCGTGCGCTCCGGATTTGTGCGTGGTGGTTGCGACCACAGGGGCCAGGGAATCGGCCTGCGGGGTGAGCGTCGGCCCGGCGGCCCGGACAACCGGCGGGTCGACCCGCGGCAGGCACTCGAACACTCCCGGCAGGTGGCGGGCCGGTCAGGTCCGACGACCGTGTGTCGGTGACTCTCGTGTGTGGTCACCTCCAGATCCCCAAACGTCTAAACCGCTCAAGACCTTGCCTGCACTCGATGAGTACAGACAAGCCGAGTCAGGCGGAGCAGCGCGAGCACGAGCATCACGACGCCGACGGGCCGGGCTACCCGACACCGGCGGCGATGCGGACCGAGAGCGGTCGGGAGGAGACGGCCTACGTGATGGGACTCCGGGTGGGGATGGAGACAGACGGACCGGACTTTATCGGTGTCGTCGACCTCGACCCCACGTCGGAGACGTACAGCGAACTCATCGACACCGTCGAGATGCCGAACAAGGGTGACGAGCTCCACCACTTTGGCTGGAACGCCTGCTCGTCGTCCTGCCACGCCGAGGGGCTGTCCCGGCAGTACATGGTCGTTCCCGGCCAGCGCTCCTCGCGCATCCACATCGTCGACGCCGAGGACCCGCGGGACCCCGAACTGACGAAGGTCATCGAACCCGAGGAGGTGTTCGAACACGACCTCTCGGCACCGCACACCGTCCACTGTGTCCCCGGGGGCAAGATCATCATCAGTATGCTCGGTGACGCCGACGGCGAACTCCCGGGCGGGTTCCTGCAACTCGACCAGGAGGATTTCAGTATCGACGGCCGCTGGGAGGCCGCACCCGGCGAGATCGAGCTGAACTACGACTACTGGTACCAGCCCCGTCACGACGTGCTCGTCTCCAGCGAGTGGGCCGCGCCGAACACCTACTACCCGGGGTTCGACCTCGATGATGTCGAGGCCGGCGAGTACGGCGACAGCATCCACATCTGGTCCTGGGAGGACCGCGAACACCAGCAGACCCTGCAGTTCGGCGAGGAGGGCCTGATCCCCCTGGAGGTGCGGATGAACCACAACCCCGAGTCGACACAGGGGTACGTCGGGGCGGCGCTGTCCTCGAACATCATCCGGTTCTACGAGGCCGGGGACGGTAGCTGGGACTGGGACGTCGCAATCGAACAGGAGGCCCGCGAACACGAGGACTGGGACATGCCGGTGCCACCGCTCATCACCGACATCCTGCTGTCGCTCGACGACCAGTACCTGTTTTTCTCGAACTGGCTCCACGGCGACGTCCGGATGTACGACGTGAGCGACTCGGCCAACCCGCGACTGGTCGACCGGGTGTGGGCCGGCGGTCTGTTCGGCGACCGACAGTCCGTGCAGGACCGGGAGATCCGCGGCGCACCCCAGATGCTCCAGCTCTCCCGTGACGGCAGACGGCTCTACTGGACGACCTCGCTGTTCTCCTCGTGGGACAACCAGTTCTACCCCGAGATGGCCGAGGAGGGCTCGCTGATGCTCAAAGCCGACGTCTACCCCGACCAGGGCCGGATGGAGCTGGACGAGGAGTTCCTCGTCGACTTCGGTGACGCGCCGGGCGGGGCCGCGCGCGCCCACGAGATTCGCTGGCCGGGCGGCGACTGTAGCAGTGACGTCTGGCAGTAAATGGCCGCGACTGAGGGGCAGGCACACGCCGTCGAACTCGTCTGGCCCGACGGCCGGAGCGAACAGCTCCGGGTCGCGGGTGAAGAGACCGTCGTCGATGCCGCCGAACGGGCCGGCGTGGCGCTCCCGTACGGCTGTCTGTACGGGGCCTGTGGCACCTGCACCGCCGAACTGCTCGACGGCGAGGTCAGTCACCGGGAGTCACCGCGGGCGCTGAAGTCCCGCGCAATCGAGGAGGGGTACGTCCTGCCGTGTATCGCGACCCCCGAGTCCGACTGTCGACTCCGCGTCGGCCACGAAATCCAGGCCGAGGTTGTCGGTACCCCCTGGAAGTGATTGGCCGGGTCAGTCGGTGGCCCCGGGTCGCCGGTGTTCGGTCAGGAACGGGACGTCCACGTCGTGCCCACCGAGGTGTGCGTTGAGTTTCGCGGCGGCAGGTGACTCGCGGATGGCCGCCTCGTCGTACCCCGCCTCGGCAAAGGCGTCGGTGACCCAGCGCTGACTCCCGAGATTGAACTTCTGGTGGTAGGGTTCGGCGAGGTGAAACGCCGAGAGCCGTTCGAGACGCGTCTCGATGCGCCCCTGGTCGTACCCGTGCGCGTCGAGGTAGGTCCGGAGTTGCGCGCGCTGGTCGTCGGTGTCGGTGAAGATGATGTACTGGTACTGTCGTTTCGTGGACTGCTGGAGCGGTGTGTGTGCGTCGAACGCCCGTTCCAGCAGGTCGGCAAACGAGACACGGTCGGGGTCGTAGTCGACCTGGACCACCTCGGTGTGGTCGCCGAGCGTCTCGTAGGAGGGGTCGGGTTTCGTTCCGCCGGCGTACCCGACCCGCGTCCGGACGACACCGTCGACTGCACCGAAGGCCGCGTCCGGCCCCCAGAAACAGCCGAGACCGAACGTTGCCGTCGCCGTCTCTGTCGGCGCCTGTCTGTCGTACTCCCGAATCGCGGTCGGAGTGAGGGCTGTCCCGGGTGCGCCTGTCATAACCTTGTGAGATTGTGTTTGGTCACACGCCGGCATAACGCTGTGGGTTCACGGACCCGGGACGCGGGACGCCGACGGTCGGTACTGACGGCGACGAGAAACGGATATCCGGTCGCCCGGACCGGCACTAGTTCGTGCGGATGACGTCGAGACCGTTCTGCTGTTCGACGTCGTCGCGGCCGCCGTCAGTTTCGCCGAAGTCGCGGTCGACACCGGCGTTGCTGGCGGCGTCGAACGTCTCGACGTCGACGTCGCCCTCGATGGCCTGTCGTGACTTGTCGGCCTGCTTCTGTGCGGTCGGACCGAGCACCTGGGCGCTCTTGACACCGGTCATGATAGCCATGACCCGTACCTTGCCCTTGTACTCGTCCTCGATGCGTGCGCCCCAGATGACGTTCGCACTCGCGTCGAGCCGTTCGGTGATGTTCTGTGCGATACCCTCGGCCTCCTGTAGCGTGAGGTCGGGGCCGCCGGTGATGTGGACGAGACCGCCGCTCGCGCCGCGGTAGTCGACATCCAGCAGCGGGTGGTTCATCGCGTCCTTGACAACCTCCTCGGTTTTGTTCTTGTCCTGTGTCTCGCCGACCAGCATGACCGCGACACCGCCCTGGTTC
>CAYZGA010000100.1:0-8997 GCA_964477945.1 uncultured Halobacteriales archaeon | reverse complement strand
GCGATACCGGCCTTTGCACCCTCGCCCATCGCGATGGGAATCTGGTTGTTGCCGGGGGTGATGTCACCGACAGCGTAGACACCCTCGACGCTCGTCTGGCCGTCGTCGTCGACGGCGAGTGTGCCGTCGTCAGTGCGCTCACAGCCCAGTCCCTCGGCAAGGTCGACGTTGTAGTCCGCGCCGTACATCGCGAACCCGCCCCTGTACTCGCGGCTCGTGCCGTCCTCGAACTCGAACCCGCCGAGCCACGAGGGGTCGTCGGGGTCTTTGAACATGCCGTCGATCTCGGTCTCGACGATGTCGATGGGGTGTGCGCGCAGGAGTTCGTCGGTCTCATCGCTCCAGGCCGGCTCCTCCTCGCGGAGCAACAGGTCCACGTCGTCGGTGAAGTTGAGCATGATCATCGCGACGTGTGCGGCCCCCTCGTCGTGGCCCATCACGTACACCGGTTCGTCGCGGAACATGTACGCGTCACAGTGCAGACACCAGTGCAGTCCCCGGCCCGTCCGTGGCAGCGGCGGGTCCGGACGCACGTCGTTGAACCCGGTCGAGAGCACCACCGCGTCCGCGTGCAGGGTCTGCCCGCTCGTCTCGACCGCGAAGCGGGGCGAGGATTCGCCGGTACGCTCGATGTCGGTGACGGTGTCCCGGTAGATGTCGGTCCCGTAGTGCTCGAGCTGTTCGTGTGCCGTGTTGAGGAACTCGGCACCCTGGACGTCCTCGGTGACGCCGATGACGTTGTGGGTGTCGAGCATCATCGCCGCGCGGCCGCCACCCCGGTCGACCAGCGCGGTGTCGTGGTTGAGCCGCGTCGTGTACAGCGCACTCGTCAGTCCGCCCGGCCCGCCGCCGACGACCACCACGTCGTGGGTCTGTGTCGGAGTCGAGGCCTCTGTTCCTGTCATACCCCACACTACGGGTCGGGGTCACTAATACCGTGGCCTTCTGGACGCGACCCGCGCCCACCCGTCGGCCGGCAGACCGGTCACAGCCGGTCCACGACAGCACGCGCAAGCGCCTCGAACTCGGCGTCCGGCGGGACGACGTCCACGTCGATACCCGCCTCGCGGGCAGTCTCGGCGGTCGGGTCGCCGATCGCCCCGACCACGGCCGTCTCCAGCCCGGCACGCGCGGCCTCGCGGATACCACGCTCCCCGGCGGCGGCCAGAAAGTGCTCGACGGTCAGCGAAGAGGTAAAGGCCGCACCGTCGAGTTCGCCCGCGGCGGCCCGTTCCGCCGAGACGCCCGCGCCGGGTGGTCTGACCAGCCGGTACAGCACCGTCTCGTGGACGTACGCACCCGCCGCCGCCAACCCGTCGAGCAGTGCGGCCGAGCCGTGGTCGCTCCGGGCCACCTCCACGCGCTGGCCGTCGACGATTCCGCCGAGACGCTCGACCAGCCCCACCGAGGAGTACGTCTCCGGGACGATACCGACCGACTGCCCCGCATCCACCAGCGCGTCGGCCGTTGCCGGGCCGATGGCACACAGGCGACCACCGGGCTCCCAGTCGGGCGCGAGCAGGTCCGCCCCCGTCCGACTGGTCAGCACGGTGTAGTCGGCGTCCGGGCGAGGCTGTTCGCCCGTCGGTTCCACCGCGAGCATCGGGTCGGCGAGCGGGTCGACGCCGAAATCCTCTAACACCGTCTCGGCGCGTTCGCGCCGCTCGTCGTCGGGTCTGAACACCGCAACTGTCGGTTCGTCGGCCATCGAAAGTCACCCGCGTTTCGCGTCGTCCGGCGTCTCGCGCCGTGCCCGGTCGACGAGCTCTGTCGCACCCCGCTCTGCGAGGTCGGCTGCGAACCCCGCGGCGGCGTCGGCGTGGTCCGCGACGGGGAGTTCGCGCGTCCCGCCGACCTCCTCGGTGCCGTCCCGGGAGAGCACGCGAACTGTCGTGGTGACGACAGATCCCTGCAGGCGGGCGTACACGCCCACCGGGGCGACACAGCCCCCGCCGAGCTCCGCGAGTACCGTCCGCTCGACGGTCACCTCGACGCGACTCCGGGGGTGGTCGATGGCGTCGTGGATGCGCGCTGCGGTGTCGCCGTCGAGTGCTGTCACCGCGATTGCACCCTGCGCCGGCGCGGGCACGAACGACCCCGGGTCGAGTTCCTCTGTCTCCAGGTCTCGCCGGAGCCCGCTGCGTTCCAGCCCTGCCGCCGCCAGACAGATTGCGTCGTACTCGACTGACACATCCCGCTCCAGTGCCCGGCGCTCTATCTCCGAGAGCGACTCGAACCACTCCTGGGGTGTGCGGTCGAACTCGTCGGTGTCTGTTTCCTCGTCTCCGTCGTCCAGTTCACCCGTGGCATCGAGGCGGCGCTGGTGTTCCCGCTGGAGTCGGGGTGCGAGGAGCTTCTCGACGCGCGTGTCGACGTTACCGCGCAGACCCGCCACGTCGAGGTCCGGCCGGACGGCGAGTAGCTGTGCCTGCCGGCGCAGGCTGGACGTGCCGACTGTCGCCCCTTCGGCGAGGGCGTCGAGGGCGGTCCCGTCGGGTGTGACCAGCAGGTCCTCCGGTGGACCACGCTCGGGCACAGCCGCCACGACCAGCCTGTCGGGCTGTTCGGTTGGCATATCCTTCATCGAGTGGACCGACCCGTCGAGGTCACCGGAGAGCACCCGCCGGTCGAGGCTCCGGACGAACGCGCCGGTGGTGCCGAGTTCGTGGATGAGTTCGTCGCGGATCTGGTCGCCGGTCGTCTCCACCTCGACCAGGGTGGCATCGATACGGCGCTCCGCCAACTGCTGTGTGACTGTGGCCGCCTGCCGGCGTGCGAGTTCTGACCCGCGTGTGGCAAGTTCCAGTCTGCTTCCGCGAGCGCTCATTGACTCTCACTGGTCGACGCTCGCTGAAAAGCCCGTCCACTCGTGTTCGACTCCCGGGACAGCCCGCTCGTCACCGGGCGCGTCCCTCCGGTGAGGGTCTCGTGCGCTGTGACGCCCGGGTCGAGTTACTGACAGGGCTGCGAGATGTCTGTTCCGGGCACCGTACACCGGCTGGAACTGTGTTCGGCTACCAGGCCGTACGTATCGCTATATTCGCCTGACGCAAACCGGACGAACGACCAACTGAAGCTATCGAATCACCATCATAATGGATGATAAGGTATATTGCGCTCCTTCTCGTTGCTCGCCATACGTAAGCATGGCACCTGGGTTCCTGACAAGTAGCGGGGGAGAGGAGGTGTTCGGGTTCGACAGGCGGTTGGTCGTGGCCGTCGTCGCCGTTCTGGTGGTCGCCGGTGGGGTGGCGGCGATGACTGTGCTCGGCGGGGGGGGCACCACCGAAACCAACGCACAGCTCGATATGGTCCCCGCAGGCTCCGAAGGGATTCTGTACATCGACGGAAACATTACTGACGACGAGTTCACACTCGACACGCTCGACGGTGGACTCGAGGTGGGCTGGTGGTTCGTCGACAACAGCACGGCCCCGGAGATCAGTGTACTGACCGAGACACTCGACACCGAGAACATCAACTACCGGAACACCACGGTGTTCCTGCGCGGACCGGAGAACGGGCAGGCGAACTACGCCGGGTCGGTGGTCAACCTCGGCGAGGGGAGTCAGGCCTCCGATATGGTCGACCTGCTCGAGGCGGAACTCGGCGCGGACCAACTCGAACAGGGCAGCTACAACGGCGTCGACATCCGCGAGGTGAATATCGTCGAGGCGGCAGACGAGACCGATGTCGAAGGGGTGACGGGCCAGTTGGACGTGACCGGCGTTCTCCGCGAGTTCGTTGGTGCCAACACGACAGCCTGGATCGCGACGCCCGACGAGAACACCGTGATTCTCGGGAGCGAACAGGCCGCGACCGACGCTATCGACCTCTACCAGGGTGAGGGGGACCCCATCGACGGCGAGATACGAGGTGCCCACGAGCACTCGGCGGCCGGCCCGGTGGAGGCAACTGTCACCCCGAACATCGTCGATATCCCGCTGACCGAGGTGCTCGGTGTGGTCAGCCCCGACGCGCAGGCTCTGCTCGAAGCCGCGAGTATCGACCCACAGTACGTGTCGCTGACCTACGATGTCAGGGACCGCGAGCGGGAGACGATAACGTTCGACGTGACCGCGACGATGGCGAACTCGGGTGACGCCAGCGACCTCTACAGCGCGCTGGACGCGCAGTACAACCCCGACGAGGCGATCGAGGACCCGAGTGTGATAAACGACTCCCGGGCAGTCGAGCGGTCGGCAGCCGAGCAGAACGGCAAGTACTTCCACATCGACATTCCGACGCTTCCGATTCAGGCGGCAACCTACGTTGCACAGTTCGTCGACAGGTACGGGGCAGACCCGGGTCCGACGGAACTCGTGCCGCGACGGGCCGACGGACTCGTACACGTCGACTGGGACGTGGCGGGGAACCGGACCGCGAGCGCACTGGTCGACGAGACGCTCGCTGCCGGCCTAGTCGACGGTGCCGAGGGCTGGACTGCCGCCGACGTCAGGTCGGCCATCGAGTTGGACAACATCAGCTACGAGTCCTCAACGACGTTCTACAGTTCCGAGAGCGAGAACTACGTGGCGACGTACCTCCGGCTCTCGAATATGACCGGCGAACGGTTCGTCACCGACAATCTGATTCGCGGCCAGTTCCGGGAGCGGACGGACGGGGCAGGAATCGGGTTCCGCGAGAACCACAAGGGCTACCGGCACGTCGACGTGCACAACATGACAGCGCTGGACGGGGAGGTGAACGCGACGCGTGTCCTGTCCGGGTTCGTGGCGAACGGCTCCACCGAGTGGATGACCCCCATCGGCACCAACGGGGTGCTCTTCGGTAACAAGACGGCGGTCACCGACGCGATCGATATCTTCCGGGGTGTGGACAACTCGACTGTGACCCCGCTCCGGAGAGCACACAGTCGCGCCGACGGGGCGGTGGTGCTGTCGACGAACGTCAGCGGCCAACCGGTCGACGAGTACGCCGGTGTCGTGGCCGGTGACATCGGTGCCGCGATGGCCGGCCAGAGCGTCGATGTGCTGTCGGTCGGGTACGACCCTGCCGGGGACACGGGGACAATCGAGGCACAGTTCGACGCGGGCGAGGAGGGCGCCGCCGGTGACCTCGAAAGCGCGCTGAACGGGGTGGTCGACGGGTCCGCCGAGGGCAATCCCGGGGCACCGGTTGCCGACCGGGCCGCTCTGCGACGGAACGGGAGTTACGTCACCCTGGCGGTGCCGTACGGACCCGACCAGTTCGTCACGGACGCAACAGCCTTCGACGAGATGTTCGGCGGTGCACTCCTTCCCGGAGAAAACTGACACGACCACGAGATCTCACAAATGCTTTTCATCCCACTGCTACGGAAGGAAGTACACTGGAGCAAACGAAACGTGCTGGTGCTGGGGTTCCTGCTGTTGTTGATCCCGGCGGCGTTCGGCCTGACCTCTGTGGTGTTCCAGCAGACGGTGCCCGAGAACGTTCCGGTGGCGCTGGTCGCACAGAACGAGAACGTGACCGATGAAGATATCGGCGATATCGAGTCGTTTCTGGTGACCGCCGCCAACCCGACTGTCGTCGACTCCGAACCCGACCCCGAGAGCAACCGCGAGAAGGCGATCAGAATGATGGAACGCGAGGAGGTGTACCTCATCATCGAGGTGCCACCGAACATCGACGAGGGAGGGCCGGAGGTCAACGAGACGTTCCGGTTCATCGTCGATGGCAACATCGCCCCCCTGCAGGACGCCAGACCGTTTCTCGAGGATATCGTGCAGAGCCGACTCGACGGCGACTCCGGCGGGGGTATCGAGGGCAACTTCACCATCGAGAGCGAGGCAATCGGTCTGGACCACGTCGACGAGGAGCGGAGTCTCGCCGAGTTTCTCTACCCGACGTTCATGATGGCGATGCTCATCTTCTTCGCGTTCACATACGTCCCGTACAGTCTGTCACGTGACGGGAGTGTCCTCGACCGGTTGCGCGTCGAGACGACCCTCGAGTCGCTGGTCGCGTCCAAACTCGTGTTCCTCACCGCGCTGATGACGGTCCCGCTCGTGATGTTCGCGGCACTGGGGAACTATCTGAAATACGATGTCGGGACACTGTCGCCGATACCACTGCTGTTGCTGTTGCTCACGTTCTCGTCGCTCGCGTCTATCGCGATGGCAGTCACGGTGGTCTCCCGGTTCAGCGGGAGCGGCCAGTTCGTCAACCTGCTGTTGATGCTCGGCGTTCTGGGCGGGTCGGCTATCGACTTCCCGCGCGGCGTGGTGTCGGCGATTCGGCCCCAGATCGCCGAGTTGCTCCCGGTCCACTGGGGGATGGTCGCCGCCCGGAGTCTGATGCTCAAGGACGTCTCGGTCGGGATGTACACCGACATGATTCTGTCACTCGTCGGTCTGCAGGTGCTCGGTCTCATCGCGTTGCAGGGCTCTATCGTCTACTTCAGGAGGACAACATAATGGCAGACAGCACAACAACGGGCGACTCGACAGTCAGCATCACGGACGTCAGAAAGGAGTTCGGCCCGGTGGTCGCACTCGACGGGGTCTCGCTGTCCATCGACGCCGGCCAGTACCACTGCCTGCTGGGACCGAACGGGTCGGGCAAGTCGACCCTGTTACGACTCGTTCTCGATCTCGCCCGGCCCGACGGTGGGACCATCGACAAACCGGACGCGGTGTTCGGGTGTAGTTTCCAGCAACCGAACTTCTACCCCGACCTCTCGGTCCGGGAGAACATCGACGTGTTCCAGAGCATGGTCGGGGCCGACGACGAGGAGTGGAACCAGACCGTCGTCGACGAGTTGCGTCTCAACGACGAGCTCGGCCGGGAGGCGTCGGACCTCTCCGGCGGGTACGCGCGCAAACTCGACCTCACGCTCGCGCTGATAAAACAGCCGGAGTTCCTGTTTCTGGACGAACCGCTCGCCGCGCTCGACGATGTCTCGAAGGCACAGCTGCTCGAGTTTCTCGACGAGTACACCGACATGGGCAACACCGTCGTCGTCTCCTCGCACTACGTCGAGGCGTTCGAACCGTACCTCGACCACGTGACGCTCATGCACGACGGCGGCGTACTGTTCGACAAGCCGATGACCGACATCGCGTACGAGGAGGCAGGGTCCCTGCAGAGTTACTACGTCCAGACGGTGCTCGACAGCGAGGACGCCGACGCCTTCGAGCAGACTATCGTCGAGTGATACTGCCCCGGGACTGGTGGGTGACCCCGGACACGGGGTGGGGGAACGCTGATACGGTTCGGTCTGTCGTGTCGAGGCACGCGTCCCGACTCCCTGCGGCGTCGGCCGCTCGCAACTGTCGGAGTCGTCGTCGCAACGCTTCTCGCGGCGGGTGCGGTCAGAGACCCCCGGTTCGACCCCGTGGTGTGGCGGCCACCGGACCCGCACGCGGTCCGCTACCCGCGGGCTGTCAGACACGCGTCTGACGGGGAGTTTTTTGTGGGTGAGACGAACACACGCGTATGACAAGCCTGTCCGAGGCGTACGAGGAAGGGATGCGGACGGTGGTGGATCGCCGACGACGGGTGCTCGCAGTGTCGCTTTTCACGCTCGGGGCGGCGATGTGTGCGGTCGCAATCCTGCTGACGACGACCGGCGTCCGGTCCTGGGTCGGTCTCGACGTGACCGGGGCGCGGCGGGTCGGTGGTGTGCTCGCGGGAGTTGGGTTGCCTGCCGCCATGATCGGCATCTTCGCGGCACTCCCGGCGAGTGACGAGACCCGCGCTGCGGCAGCCATCGGCGCGAGCATCGCCGTGTTCGGTGTACTCCTGTTTGTCTCTCTGTACCCCTCGCGGTGGCTCTCCAGTGACTCCGCCTCACCTGCACTCGCCGTGGCGACGGTCGGTCTCTACGCGCTCGGAACGCTCGTCGTGTTCTGGTGTCTGTTTGTTGCCGTTGCGACGTTCAACCGCCGCAACGACCCCGGCGGGACTGCGCGGGTCGAGGTAACCGACGAAGGAACGGTGCGGTTGATCAGTCGCGATTCGGCCACCGACCCGGCGTCCGACGAGACACCGTCGACACCCGGTCTCGGCGGTATCGGCGTCGTCGGAACTGACCCGGGTGCCGGTGTCCCCACCCAGACAAACGGTGCCGACGGGCCAGGTTCGCCCCAAACGGATGATACCACGAGTCTCACGGCGGAGACCGCGAGCGGAGCTGATACCACCGGGCGGTCGGGGTCGGGTTCGACCGCCCAGGACGGGCAGGGGACGGCTATCGGCGGTCCCGAACCGACAAGTGACGGCGGTCAGTCGGTCCAAGGGGACCGGAGTGCAACGGTGCTGGACGGGACGGACAGTCGGCCCGACACGTACTGCGGGAACTGTGCACACTTCGAGTACGTCGAGGTCGCCGGTGACCTCGACCCCTACTGTGGTTACCACGAGGAGTTCATGGAGGACCTCGACGCCTGCGACAACTGGGTGCCGAACACCGGTGACGACCCCCGCCGCTGACCAGCGCCAGACCGCAACAACGGACAGGTTAATATCGGACAGTCTCGTACAGCGTGGCATGGAGTTCTGTGACGAGTGTGGTTCCATGATGAAAACCGACGACGGCACGTGGGTCTGTGGGAGTTGTGGGTACGAGAAGTCACGCGACACGGTCGAAGAGGACACGATGGTCACGACAACCGGTCAGGAGGAGAGTGAGGTGGTCGACATGAGCGACACGGACGAACAGGGCCAGGGCCGACCAACGACCACGGCACAGTGTCCCGAGTGTGACAACGACCAGGCGTACTGGTATATGCAGCAGATACGCGCCGCAGACGAGAGCGAAACCCGATTTTTTGTCTGTACCGAGTGCGAGCACAAGTGGCGCGAGGACGACCACTGACCCGGTCGTGACACTCGTGTGCTTTGGAAAGGTTTAAGACCGAAACCAGGGTACATAAAATTACGCGCCCGGGTGGTGTAGTGGCCCATCATACGACCCTGTCACGGTCGTGACGCGGGTTCAAATCCCGCCTCGGGCGCTCCTGCGAGTTCGACCCACCGCAGAGTCCCGTCTCT
>CAYZGA010000099.1:0-9073 GCA_964477945.1 uncultured Halobacteriales archaeon | reverse complement strand
GTGGGGTGTCTCGTTCCCGTCGATGCAGCGCACCGGTATCGACTTCGCCGACATCATCGAACTCGAGCGGGCGAACAAGCGCGAGGAACTCGCCGAGCGGACGCCGCTGTCGAACGTCGTGCTCGACATGGTCTGCGAGCACTTCCCCAACCCCGTTGACGCACAGCCCCGGCGTATTCCTCGTATCTGGCGCGGTGACGCCGACTCCGACGTCGCCGGGACGATGCAGAACGTCGACCCCGACGGGGACGTGGTGTTCATGGTCACCGACATCTCGATGGACCCCCACGCCGGCGAGATTGCGACCGGCCGCGTGTTTTCCGGTACGCTCGAGAAAGGCCAGGAACTGTACGTCTCCGGAACTGTCGGCAAGAACCGCCTCCAGAGTGTCGGCATCTTCATGGGCGGCGAGCGCGAGGAGGTCGACGAGGTTCCCGCGGGCAACGTCGCCGCGGTCACTGGTCTCGACGACGCGATCGCCGGGTCGACGGTCTCCAGCGTCGAGATGACCCCCTTCGAGTCTATCGAGCACATCTCCGAGCCGGTCATCACCAAGTCCGTCGAGGCACAGAACATGGACGACCTGCCCAAACTCATCGAGACGCTCCAGCAGGTCGCAAAGGAGGACCCCACCATCGACATCGAGATCAACGAGGACACCGGTGAACACCTGATGTCCGGCCAGGGCGAACTCCACCTCGAGGTGGTCTCCCAGCGCATCGAGCGCGACCAGGGCATCCCGGTCCGGACCGGCGAGCCGATCGTCGTCTTCCGCGAGGCTCCCCAGACCGACAGTCGCGAGGTGGAGGGCATCTCGCCGAACCGTCACAACCGCTTCTACATGACCGTCGAGACGCTCGACGACGAGGTTGTCGACGCGCTGAAAAAAGGCGAGGCGACGATGGATATGCCCGAACTAGAGCGCCGGGAGGCGCTCCAAGACGCTGGTCTCGACAAGGAGACCTCCCAGGAGGTCGAACACATCCACGGGCCGAACATCGTTATCGACGACACAAAGGGTATCCAGCACCTCAACGAGACGATGGAGCTCGTGCTCGAGGGGTTCGAGGAGGCGCTCGACGACGGTCCGCTGGCCAACGAACCGGTCGAGGGGGCGCTCGTCCGCTTGCTCGACGCCCGTCTCCACGAGGACGCCATCCACCGTGGTCCGGCACAGGTCATCCCCGCGGTCCGGCGCTCGCTGCACAACGCACTCATCGACGCGGAGGTCCGCCTGCTCGAACCGATTCAGGATGTCCGCATCGACGTGCCAGCCGAACATATGGGGCCGGCAAGCGGCGAAATCCAGGGCCGTCGTGGCCGCATCGACGACATGTACCAGGAGGGTGGTCTCCAGGTCGTCGAGGGTATCGCCCCCGTCGAGGAGATGATCGGGTTCTCGTCGGATATCCGCTCTGCCACCGAGGGCCGGGCCAGTTGGAACACCGAGAACGCCGGGTTCCAGGTTATGGCCGACAACCTCCAGCGCGAGACCGTTATGCAGATCCGCGAGCGAAAGGGGATGAAACTCGAACTCCCCGATGCTGTCGACTACTTCTGAGCGACGACGCTGTCGGCCAATTCGCGGGCGCGGCTGAAATCGTCGCTCTGCTCGGCAGTCCCCGCTGCTCGCACTGTCCGAGTGGCCGCTCCCGGTCCTGACGGTGCGTGCGGTTGATACCGCTGTAGCGAGTACCACCACACGCGTGCCCCAGTCCCCGCCCGAGCACGCCCGGACGGGCGCGATGACAGTGCGGCGAACCCGGGCACGCGACACCTGACGTGACGGTTCACGCCGTCTCGGCAACCAGGCGCTCACAGCGCCTCGCGCTCGCGGGCACGACCCGCTCGCGCAACCGGAGACGCCGCTTGTGTCTCCCGCCCGGCACGAGGGTTAGCCGGCAGACACGGCACGACGCCAAGGGATGACGCCGGTCGTTAGTGTTCCGGGCGCACACTTCGAGCACCGGACTGAACAGTCACTGTGAGACCCGCACTGATGACCGCCCCGTCTCGCCGGTCGCGGAGCAGTCCGTGCGCCGTGGTGACGTTCCCTTCGCGTCGCTTTAGTGTGTCGGCCGCCTAATAACGGTGTGAGCAACGACTCAGGGCGCCGGAACCTCCGGATGCCAGACGACGACCAGTTGTTTGCCGTCGTGACACACCACGACGGCGGGAACCACGTCCGTGTCCGCTGTGAGGACGGCGAGACGCGGATGGGGCGCATCCCCGGCCGCATGAAGTACCGGGTCTGGATCGAGGAGGGCGACGTTGTCCTCGTCGAGCCGTGGGACTGGCAAGACGAGAAGGCCAACATCGAGTGGCGCTACGACAGCAGTGACGCCGACCAACTGCGCCGTGAAGGCCACATCGACTAGTCCTCGACAGTCGACGATTCTCGACCGCCCTCTCAGACCAGTACCCGCTCCAGGTCGACGACCGTTCCGCTCTCCTTGTCCGGATTGTCGACGAGTCGGCCGAGACAGACAGCGGCCCCGTCGGGCGTGTAACAGGCCACGAGTTGCCCGTCGACAGCAACGTCACCGTCCGACTTCTCGTCTGCGCCCCTGTCGCCGGGCACATCACCCGGGGCCGGCCGCACGCCGAGTACACCTGGCGCGTACACCGGTGCGCCCTCTGCCACCTCGCGGGCGGCACTGTGGGCGATACTGACCCGCGCCAGACCCGACAGGAGCCGCTCCGCCGGGTCCACGACGGCCCGGAGCGGGTCGGTGTCGCCGTCCTCGACCCAGAACGCGAGCGCGTCGACCAGCGTCTCCATGGTCACGAGTCCGGTGTCGTCGAACCCGGCGGTGCCCACCCGCCGGAGCTCACCCATGTGTGCGCCGGTGCCGAGCGCCAGACCGATATCATGACACAGTTTCCGGATGTACGTGCCCGACTCACAGCGCACGGAAAGCAAGGCCCGCCGTCGCTCGTGTTCCAGCACGTCGAGGTCGTACACCTCGCGGACCCGGCGGCGTCGCCGAACTGCGCTCCGCCGGGGCGGGCGCTGGTACAGTTCCCCCTCGAACCGCGCGACAACCGACTCGAGGTCGGCGGGCGCGGGTCCGTGGAGTTCCAGCACCGCGACGTACTCCTTCGTGGCGTCGTCGAACACCCGGGCGAGCCGTGCCGCGTCGCCCAGTAGCATCGGCAGTGACCCCGTTACCTTCGGGTCGAGTGTGCCAGCGTGTGCGACACGGTCGATGTTCCTGTCAGCACTGGCGAGCGCGTCGGCCACAGCGTCCCGGACCCACCCGGCAACCTGGTGGGCCGAGGGACCCGGTGGCTTGTCGAGGTTGACCACCCCGAACGTGAGCAGGTCGGCGGGCGAGCGCTCCGCGGGTGGTCCACGCATCGTCAGAACTCGTATGAGACACCGGTCACCGGCAGCGCACCCTCGTCACCGGCGGGTTCGTACGAGTCGACAGCCGCGAGCACGAGGTCGAGAACGCCTGCCGGCGACCACCGGGCGGTGTTGACCACCAGGTCGTAGATTGTCAGGTCGTCGATGTCGATACCGTAGTAGTCGCGGTAGCGCAGTGCCTCGCTCTCGGCGCGGGCGTCTGTCTCCTCGCGGGCACGCTCGACGGACTTGTCCTCGCGGTCGGCGATACGCTCGGCACGCACCGCGAGGGGCGCGTCGAGCCAGAGTCTGAGGTCGGCGTACTCGCCGGCCATCCAGCCCGCGAGCCGGGATTCGAGCACCAGCGCGTCGCTGTCGCGGGCGACCCCCCGGAGTCGACGGTCCAGGTCGCGGTCGATACTGTCGTCGTCCTCTGCCAGGCGGTTGAGTTCGAGCGGTGTGAGGTCGCGCTCGCTGGCTACCTCGCGGAACACGTCTCCCCCGGAGACGTGTTCGACCCCGAGCTCCGCTGCCAGCGACGTGGCGAGTGTGCTCTTGCCGCTTCCCGCCGGCCCCGAGACCGTTATCAACATACCATATCTGTGTGAGGCGACCTAAAAGAGGTTGCCGTTGTCGACCGGCTCACCCGGTCGGTGACGTCTTGACATCGAGTGCCTTCCGGATGACCTGTGTGAACACGAGCGAACACATAAAGTACCAGACAATCCAGACCTCGATCGGGCCGACAGCACCGGCCTGCCAGTCCGACATCGCGCCGAAGAAGGGCATCACGATAACCGGGTCGGTCACCGTGACACCCAGGTCGCGGACGACCCAGAACATCCAGAGAAAGGCGGGGATGGTCAGGAACATGATCCAGATCATCGGGCGGAACTGCGCCTGGAGCATGCTGAGGTTCTCGGTCATCATCTCGACCTGTTCCTCCTGGATGCGCTCTAGCTCTTCGTCGTCGCCGCGCTCCTTTGCCGCCTCGCGGCGCTCCTTGAGGTCCTGTGTCTTTTCGCGGTACTCGCTCATCACCTCGGTGTCGGTCAGCTGGTCCTGGATGATTGCCGAGAACACACCGGTCACGGTGGCGAGTACGAGAATCACGATGTAGAACGGCATCGTCGCCTCCAACGGGCCGAGCAGAACGTCGAGCGCCCCGGCGATGGTGGCACGGACACCGGAGAACGCGTAGCCCACGAACAGCATGAGGATACCGACGAGTGCCATCTTGTCGTAGACCGTCCAGGTACCGGAACTGCTCTCGGTGGCCGGGTCCGCCTCGTCGAGCGCGTCACGAACCCCCTCGGGGTCGTCCACGACGAACCCCTCGCCGTCGACGTCCACGAGCAGGCCCTTCTCGATGAGCCGGCCCCACTGTCCCGAGGAGATATCGTCGCTGACGTCCCCCCAGGTGACCACGCCCTTCTCGTCGGCGACGCTGAGCACCTCCGAGAGCGCGTCGGTCATCTGCTCGCCCTCCGCGGCGAGTTCGTCGACTTTCTCCCCTGTGCGTGGCATTACCGGAGATAGGACAGGGATGAACTAAGAGCCTTTGGCTTGCTCGTCGATAGCGGCCCTGACATCCGCCCAGACTCCGTCGGGTGGCTGCTCCCCGTCCACCTCGACGTACCCCTCGTGGTCCTCGTAGTGGTCGATAACCGGCGCGGTCTCCTCCTCGAACACGTCGAGTCGCGTCTCGACAGCCTCCCGGGTGTCGTCCTCGCGCTGGACGAGTCGCTCGCGTACCGCCTCGTCTTCCGGCAGGTCGAACTCGACGTGGTAGTTCTCGCCTGTCTCGGGGTCGACCCGCCGACCGGTGAGTCGCTCCACCGAGGTCTCCCGGCTCACGTCCAGCACGAGCACCACGTCGAGGTCGGTCATCTCGTCGAGTGCCGCCGCCTGGTCCATGTTGCGAGGGTAGCCGTCGAGCACGAACCCGTCGACCCTGTCGAGCGCCGCCTCGACGATTGCGTCGACCACCTCGTCGGGCACGAGTTCGCCCGCCTCCATGTACGCCCCGGGCGTGTCGTACTCGAGACCGAGGTGGCTGATGTCTCTTTGTTTGTTCGCCCGGAGTGCACCGCCGGTCGTGATGTGTTCGACCCCGTACTCCTCGGCGATGCGCCGACTCTGTGTTCCCTTTCCTGCCCCCTGCGGGCCGACGACGAGAACTCTCGGTTCCATAGGCCAGGTTGGACGGCTGGCATTAAATGGCTGTTCAAACCGCCCGTCACTCCTCGTCCATCGTGTACGCCCCCCCGACACCGACCAGGAACGTCGCCACGGCGATCACAGCCACCAAGAGACGGAGTTCCAGCGGCGGGGGCACGACCAGCGACAGCACGAGTGTGACCACGACACCGACACCCATCGCGAGCAGTCCACTCACTACCGCGTCCCGGAACGCGACCATACCCCTGTCTCGGCCGGTGTGCACATCCCTGTTCCCCTTGACCGCCCGCCCGTCGGTCCGCTCTGCTCTGGCCTGTGCTGTCTGACTCGCTCCTGACTCACCCGGTCCGGAGGTGATAGAAGATGTACGTCTGGATGTACCCTGCGTACTCCCCGCCGAGACGCTCGCGGAGTGCTCGTGAGGTGTCCGCGTAGTTGCCACGGTCACACTCCGGGTAGTACTCCTCGATTGTCTGGCGTATCCAGGTGTCCAGTGGCACCGCCTGCAGGTACTCGAGCGAGAACAGCAACACGCAGTCGGCGACCTTCTGGCCGACACCGACGTAGCGGGTCAGCGTCTCCCGGGCCTGCTCGTATGGCTGACCGCGGACCTCCTCGGGTCGGGTCCCGTCGGCGACCATCTCGGCGGTGTCACGGACGTACGGGGCCCGGTAGCCAAGCGAGAGGTCGCGCAGTTCCTGCTCGCTCGCGGCCGCGAGTTGCTCGGGTGTCGGGTAGGCGTGGTAGGTCTCCCCGTCGAAGGTAATCGGCGTCCCGAACGCCTCGCGCAGGCGCTGTTGCATCCCGTGGATGCGCGCGACACGCATCTGTGCCGAGCAGATAAACGAGACGAGACCGCCAAACGGCGGGTCACGGACGATGCGCATCCCCCAGTGGGCGTCGAACGCCGCCTCGGTGAGCTCGTCGGCGGGAACGGACGCCCGGACCGCCGACAGGTCGTCGTCGAGTCCGAGTCGGTGACGCAGGACCGACTCCGCGTCGACGGTCGACTCCCAGCGGAGGCTGTCACCGTCCTGCCGGACCCTGACAACGGCAGGGTCACCCGCTGCCCGGGTCGTCGTGAGATACCAGGTATCCTCGTCGCTGGACCCGTAGGTCGCCCCGTCCCCGCGCCACCAGAGATACGACTGCCCGCTCTCCAGCGTTCTCCGCAGGTCGAAGGGCCCGTCGAGGTGAATCTGTCCGTGCTCCATCTGCACACGGGTTGGTCACGAGGGGTTTGTGTCTGTCGGACCGTCCCCACGACCGGCCTCAGGCCTCGTCGAGTAACTCCGAGGCGGTGACGAGCGCGTCGAGCGTGACGTCGTGGTCGGCCAGCAGGTCGCGGGCACCCTCCTCGCGGTCGACCACGACGAGGGTGCGCTCGACGGTCGCACCGGCCTCGCGTAGCGCCTGTACGGCGTCGAGCGCGCTCTGTCCGGTGGTCGCGATATCCTCGAGGACGACGACACGCTCGCCGGCGGTGGGTGAGCCCTCGATACGGTTGCCGGTGCCGTGGGACTTCGCGGCCTTGCGCACGATGAGATACGGGCGGTCGGCGGCGACACTGGTCGCGGCGGCGAGCGGGACAGCCCCGAGCGCGACCCCCGCGAGGGTCTCGTCGTCGAGTCTGTCGGCGAACGCGTCGGCGATCGCCGAGAGACACCGCGGGTCCGTCTCGAAGACGTACTTGTCGACGTAGTAGTCACTCGTTCCACCGTGTGCGAGTTCGAACTCGCCGAACCGGACCGCGTCGGTCTCCCCGAGGAGATCCACGAGCGGTTCCGACATACTGGCAGGAAGGGTCCGGCAGGTAATGTGTCTGGTGGTCCGGCGGGTGACCGTTCAGGCGCTCGCCTTCTCGAACGCCGTCTCTATCTCGTCGGCCTGGGTGACGCCGATGAACCGCTCGACGACGCCGTCGTCGTTCTCGACGACCAGCGTCGGGATGGAGCGCACCTGGTACTCGTTTGCGATATCCTGGTTCTCGTCGACGTCGATCTTCTCGAACTCGACGTCGTCGTACTCCTCCTCGAGTTCCTCGAGGATCGGGTCCTGGGTCTTGCACGGCCCACACCAGTCGGCGTAGAAGTCCTTGAGTGTAACAGTCATTGCTTACAGCGAATATAGGCCGCCAGTTCGAATAAGCGTTTTTGTCCTGCCCGTGGTCGGCTCACGGGCGCACCTGATACCGGGGCGACGGTGACCGAACGAGCGTAGCGTTCGCGAGACGCGTCGAAACGTTTAGTACGGTCGGTAGCGCAGGTATAGATATGAGTTCACAGCAACCTGGGTCCGGTCTGATGTCGAGTGCCGGACTGGTCAGGTACTTCGACTCCGACGACAACAAGGGGATACGCATCGACCCGAAGAGTCTCGTCGCGTTCAGCGTGTTCCTGGGCGTGTTCGTCCTCCTGCTGAACGCATTCGGTGCCTGAACAGACGAAACGACCGAACTAAGTCCCGGCGCCGGATAGCGTGGGTATGGAACCGCGCACCTACGCCGCAGATGCGACGCCGGGCGAGACGGCAACCCTCGCCGGGTGGGTCCACGAGATACGTGACCTCGGTGGTATCGCCTTTCTCATCCTCCGTGACACCACCGGCAAGATTCAGGTCAAGTTCGAAAAAGACGAGATGGACGACGCGCTGGTCGAGACCGGTCTCGGTGTCCACCGCGAGAGTGTGCTCTCGGTGACCGGCGCGGTCGAGGCCGAGGAACGGGCACCAACGGGTGTCGAACTCGTTCCAGAGACCGTCGAGGTGCTCGCGGAGGCCGACCCAGAACTGCCGCTCGACCCGTCGGGCAAGGTGTCGGCGGAGTTGCCCACGCGACTCGACAACCGCACGCTCGACCTGCGCAAGTCCGAGATACAGGCCATCTTCGAGATTCGCGCGACGGTACTCGAGTCGGTCCGCGACGCGTTCCGCGGACTCGGCTGTACGGAGATAAACACGCCGAAGATTGTCGCCACGGGTACCGAGGGCGGGACGGAACTGTTCCCGGTAACCTACTTCGGGCGCGAGGCGTTCATGAACCAGAGCCCACAGCTGTTCAAACAGCTGATGGTCGGCTCCGGGCTCGAACGGGTCTTCGAGGTTGGCCCTATCTTCCGTGCCGAGGAGCACAACACGCCGCGACACCTCAACGAGGCGACCTCCATCGACTTCGAGTCGGCGTTTATCGACGACGGCGAGGCGATGGACGCCTGCGAGACGGTGGTGCGTGCGGCCTACGAGGGTGTCGCGGCCGACTGTGAGGAGGAACTGGCGGCACTCGGACTGGCCGACAGTTTCGACGTGCCGACCGACGAGTTCCCGCGGCTGACATACGGCGAGGCAATCGAGCGCATCAACGCCACGGGCGAACTCGACGAGCCACTCGCCTGGGGGGACGACCTCCACACCGAGGCCGAGCGCGCGCTCGGTACCGAGGTGGGCGGTCACTACTTCGTCACCGACTGGCCCAGCGAGATCAAGCCGTTCTACATAAAGGACCGCGACGGCGACGAGACACTGTCGACCGGGTTCGACCTGATGCAC
>CAYZGA010000098.1:0-9317 GCA_964477945.1 uncultured Halobacteriales archaeon | reverse complement strand
TCGGAACACTCGTCACTCACGGGAAGGGCGGGATTCCCTCGCTGTATCAAGATGGCCGACGAACTCACCGCCGTCTCAGGCAACATGGACCGGCGACTCGGCCCCCCGGACGTGCGGACAGTCGAGTTGGGCGGCGTCGAGTTCGTCGTCACCCACGGGACCGGGTCGCGGCACAACTACCGCGAGCGGGTCGCCGCGACTGTCGAGGACCACGCGACCACCGACGACCCCGTTGGCGTCGCCGGTCACACCCACGAGTTGCTGGACACGCGCCACGAGGGCTCCCGGTTGCTCAACCCCGGGAGTGTCACCGGCGCGTCGCCGGCCGACCGCGCGACGATGCTGACCGCGACTGTCGAGAACGGCGAGATGACCGTCACACGGCACGAGCGATGAACCCCGGCGCACTGCTCCGGGGGAACTGACACCGGTCACGAGAGTATCTCGTCGAGTCGGTCCAGAATCTGCTGGAGGTACGCTTTCGTCCGGACCTGCTGTGGGGTCGGGTCGGCCAGTTCCATCTCCTGCTCGACGACCGCGAGGTCGAACGCCACCTGCTCGCGGACCGCCTCGACCTCCGCCCGGGGGACCGTCTCGCCGTCGCCGCGCTCGCCCGCTCCGGACGACCGCTCGTCGACTGTGCGCCACCCCGTCGCCCGGTCTGTCCCGGGACGCCGCCGGTCAGTACCGTCGAGCGAGGGACGACCGGTGTCCGGGTCGACCGCCGCACCGTCGTCCGGGTCGCCCCGGGCCTCGTCCACCTCTTGCTCGACCCGACCCCGGTCCGGGTCCCGGTCGACAGTCGCGTCGTCGGGCGGGTCCCCCGGCGACTCGTCGTCCACGGACGTGTCCCGCTGTGCAGTCGATGTCTCGCCGGCAGTCGCGCGTGTCGGTGACTCCGCGGGGGTCTCGGCCGGTCCGGTGAGACCGCTGCGGCGGCGCTTGCGCTCGCTCGCCGCCGCGAGGTCGATATCGACCCCGTCGAGGTACCCCTCCTCGCGTATCTCTTCGAGCGCCGCCGCGGGGACCCGTTCGGCGACGATGCGCTCGACTGTCGCGCCGGCGTCGATGCGACTCCGGAGGCGCTCGACGAGCGTCTCCCGCGTCTCGACGACCTGCGCCGGGTACGACCGGGCGGTTCCGACCTGTCTGGCGACCGCCGCCGGGTCACTGTCCGGCCGGGCGAGGTGAGCGAGGAGTATCGCCTGCTGGAGCGGGGTCAGGTCCCGGAGCGTCGTCTCCGCGGTCGTTATCCCCGCGCGCTCCGGTTCGTCGCCGCTGTCGGCCTGTGGGTGGTAGACGTGCCGGCAGAGTTCCCCGAGTTCCCGTGCGGGGAGTGGGTCGAACCCGTGTTCGTCGAGGTGTGCCGCCACCCTGTCCTGGAGTTCCGTGTCGGGAACCGTCCGGTCGGCATTGAACGCCGCGACCAGCAGCGCCCGGCGCTCGCGCTCGTCGAACTCGCGGCCGTCGTAGACGGCCGGAACGTCCGCGAGCGAGAGTCCGTGGAGGTTGAGTCGGCCGGCGAGGGTGAACGCTGTCCCCACCCGCTCGCCGTCACCGTCGAGTTCGACCGGTTCCACCTCGGGTGTCATCCCGTCCCGCCCCTCGTGGGTGCTGTCGTCCACGTAACTGACGTGGACCCGCGCGAGCATCTCCGTCGGGTACTCCGCGTCACAGTACGGACACCGGTACGACCGCTCCGGGTCTATCTCCGTCACCCTCCTCTCCCCCCGTCGAGTGCAATCCGGATGTCCGCCTGCTGGACTGTCAACTGGTCGGTCTCGAAGCGCCCGGAGACGACCGTCCCGCCCTCCCGCGTGGCTGTCTGGACGGTCTCGAACCCGGTCGCCTCCAGCGCCGTTTCCCAGACCGAGGGGTGGGCCGACCCCTCGACGGTGACGGTCCCGTTCAGCGTGTCGACGCCCGCGTCGCCGGTCCCCGTCCGTGTCACCGACGCGGGCCGTCCGGCGCGGTGGGCGACCAGCACCCGCTCGCCGGTGCCGCTCACCCCGATACTGGTGGGTCCCCCGGCAGTCGGCCCGTCGAGCACCGGGACGACCAGCCGTGTCTGCTCGCCGGACATCTCGAAGGTCGGGGGTCGCTCGCTGTGTGCTCCACCACCCTCGACCCGGTAGACGTGACCGAGCGCGTAGACGAACCTCGTCTCGCGGGCGGCCACCTCGTACAGCAGCGCCCGCGTGTCGTATGTCAGACTCCCGTTCAGCGCGGGTGTCTCGAGGCGCAACCGGACCGTCTCGGTGTCGGTGACCCTGACCCTCGCGTCCACCAGTTCGAGTGCGAGTTCCCGCCGCTGCCCACCCTGTGCAGCCATGTCGTTTACCTCGGAGTGGACGACCGTCATCGCCTCCTCGTTTGTCGACATCGCCTCGTCGCTGCCGACACCCGCGAGCACGTCCACCCCGACCGCGAACAGGGCGAGTGTCCCACCGAGGACGATGGAGAACACGAGCACGAACCCCAGCGCGTAGCTCACACCCCGACTCTGGGCGTCCGTGTCGGTGCCACGCCGGGCGTCGTCCGCTCCGGCGTCTGACTGCCCGGGAGACCGTGACCGCACGGACCCGGCGTCGGTCCGGGGGTGACACGCGCCCGCCGTCGTGTCTGTCGGTTCCCCGGGCATCTATCCCTCGATCCGCGCAAACCGGATGTGGTTGCTCCCGACCGGTCGGCGGACCGCCACCGGACCGCCCTCGAACCGGGTCGTCTCGACCGGTGTCGCCGAGACGAAGTTGACCGTCGTCTGCACGTCGCCGGCGACCAGCACGAGACACTGCCGCTCGCACTCCTCGGCGTGTTTGACCGGTCCGTCCGTGCTCCCTCCCGCGACAGAGGCGTTGATAACCTCGACGACGTACTCCTCGTCCCGTACCTGCTGGCCGATAGCCGAGCGCTCGCCGACCTGCTGTCCGGACGTGGCCGCCGCCAGTCGGTCGACCGCCTGGATGTCGCCCGCGAGCTCGTTGCCGTACGCCGCGAGGTCCTCCTCGACAGCCGTGTCCGCGTTCGCGTCGAAAAACACTGTCCCGACGGTTCCGAGACTGACCAGCACCACCGCCGCGACGGTGAGGTTCAGCACGTACCCCAGCGCGCTCGAGACGCCCCGCTGCTCCCGAAACATCACCCTATCTATCTATTTGGTGTGTCTCAACTCTTAAATTACCGGGTCGATAGACCCGAACGTTGAATTGCGCCGGGTGTGAATCGCCGGCTGTGCCACTCGAACGGGAGCTGACCGGGGGCTGTCCGCACTGTGGTGAGACCATCTTCTACCGGGCAGCGAGCACCGAGATTCACCTCGGCGAGAAGGTCAAGTGGCGGTGCACCGGCGAGGACTGCGACTACGCGTTCGTCCAGATCGGCAGTGACGTCGACACCACCTCCGGGTAGTCGACGGGACCGCTCCGGCGTCCGGGGAGACCGGTTCGGGACAGCGAGACCAGATACCACCTCAGACGAGGCGGTCGACAGCAGTCAGCACGTCCTCGCGGACCTCGTCGACGGGGCGGGTGGCGTCGACGCGGACGAACCGGTCGGGGTCCGCGGCGAGCAGGCGTTCGTAGTTCTCCCGCACGTCGGCCAGATAGGAGGCCGTCTCGAACTTGTTCGTCGCGCCGCTCCGGCGGGCACCGGTTTCGGGGTCGACGTCGAGGTAGATTGTGGCGTCGGGCGGGCGGGTCCAGGGCCGGTGGATGTCGCGGACGAACCCGAGGGCGTCGTCGAAGCGGGGGGCGAGGGTCGCACCCTGGTAGGCGTACCGCGAGTCCGAGTAGCGGTCGGAGACGACCACGTCGCCGCGGTCGAGCGCCGGTCGAACCGTCCGGTCGAGGTGAGCCGCGTGGTCGGCGGTGTAGAGAAAGAGTTCGGCGAGCGGGTCCGCGTCCGCGTCGGCCAGCGAGCGCCGGACCGCCTCCCCGTACCAGGTCGTCGTCGGTTCGCGGGTGAAAACCGCGTCGGCGAGCAGGTCCGACTCCCCGAGCGCCTCCAAGCAGGTGGTCTTGCCGCTCCCGTCTAACCCCTCGAAGGTCAGCAGCATACCTGACAATCGGCACGTTCGGGTTTGAACGTGCCGGTCCTGACAGCGCGGGCTACGACTCCGGGAGGCGACCGCTCGCCAGCACGACAAAACCCAGTCCGAGGCGGTCAGTGACGCGGTCGACAGTCTGGTCGAACAGCGCGTCGACGGCCAGGTCCCACCTGTGTTCGAGTTCCCGGGTGGGTGATGCGAACTGCAGACGACCCCCGGGGGCGGTCAGTCGCGTGAACGCTCGGAATACGAGATTCGCCGGGCGAAGCGGGAGTCGGGTGGTCCGGGCCGCGTTCAGTAGGGCCACCCGCCCGCCGGGGCGCAGACACGCCGTCCACCGCCGGACCGCCGCCGCAGGGTCCGCGAACATCCCCACCACGAACGTCGACACCAGCGCGTCGACCGACGCCAGTGGGGGCCGTGTCGCGTCCCCGCGGACCAGGTGGACGTTCTCCCAGCCGCGACGCCGCACGCGCTCGCGGGCCTGCCGGAGCATCCCCCCGACGAGGTCCACACCGACGACGGTTCCCCCGGGACCGACCGCCTCGCGGAGCGCCGGGAGTGTCGCGCCGGTGCCACAGCCCATGTCGACGACGGTATCACCCGGCGAGAGCTCCAGTTCCGCCACACAGCGGTCCCGCCAGGGCTGTACCACCGCTGTGGCCGCCACCGAGTCGTAGACGCCCGCACAGGTTCCGTAGAAACTGTCCGCCAGGTCGCGGGCCCGGGAGTCACCCGTTTCCATCGGTCGAACCCCCCTCGGTAGCGTCCACGACGGTACCGGGGTCTGCCTCGCGGAGTCTGCGCGCGACGGTCGGCGCGTCGGGACCCAGCACGTACAGCACCGGTTCGATACCGAACCCGCCGGTCTGGTAGAGCACGGCCGCGTCGGGCCGGTCTGCGAGCGCCGCCGGGACCGCCTCGGCTATCTCCGCCTCGGCGTCGAACTCGACCGTCGGGTGACCGGCCGCGGCGAGCGCGTCACGCAGGCCCCGGTCGTAGCGGACGTTCACGGCCGCCCGCGCGTCACTCCCGCCCCGGCGCGCCGCGAGCACCAGTCCGGCGACGTGCTGGCTGACACCGAACGCCGGCTCCCCCGGGACCGTGACCTGCCCGCGCACGTCGAGGATGCGCCCCGGCACCGCCGCGACGTCCTCGATGGTCTCGGCGTCCGGAAGCGCCTCGGCGAGGTTCGAGCCGACCGCCGGGATGTGGCCCGCGAACCCGCTCGTGTTCTCCAGCACGCGCAACCCTCGCCGGACCGAGGCACGGACCCGGGCGGTCTCGCGCGGGCGACCCCCCCTGTCGTGGATTGCGGCGGCCTCCTCGACGGTGAGTTCCGGTACCGCCTCGGCGTGTAACTCGGCGACCAGCCCACCCCGCTCCAGTTCGCGGATGCACACCTCCGCCTCGATTAGCGCCTCGACCGGTTCGATGTCGCCGCTCGCGAGGCCGCCGGCGAGTCGCTCGACCAGGTCCCGGACCCGCTGGTTGCGGGCCACGCGCTCGTTGCGCTCGATGTCACCGTGGACGTACTTCGAGACGGCACTCTGGCTGATGCCGAGCAGGTCCGCGATCTCGCGCTGTGTGTGCCCCCGGTCGCGCAACTCCCCGGCGAGCATCGACCGGACCGTCGGGAGCACCGCCTCGGCGACCACCTCCTCGACGAACCTCACTGCTCGCCTCCGAACTCCCGGTCGCCGCCGAGCCGCGACGCCTGCGGTCCCTCCTGGTTCTGGTACTTCGAGTCGCGCTCCTCGCCGTAGGGGCGCTCCGCCGGTGACGTGAGCTCCGTGAAGGTCAGCTGCGAGATGCGCATCCCCGGCGAGAGCGCGACCGGTGCGGCCCCGAGATTCGACAGCTCCAGCGTGATCTGCCCCTGGTACCCGGGGTCTGCGATGCCGGCTGTCGCGTGGATGACAATCGCGAGCCGACCGAGCGAGGACCGCCCCTCGACGTGGGCGATGAGGTCCGGCGGGACCGCGACGCGCTCGACGGTGGTGCCGAGCACGAAATCCCCCGGGTGGAGCACGAAGTCGTCACCGTCGTCGACGACCGTCTCGCTGACGTACTCGTCGGTCTCTGCCTCGCTGTCGGGGTGGATACAGGCGATGTTCGTGCGCTCGAACTCCAGAAACTCCCGCCCGAGACGGAGGTCGACACTCGCGGGCTGAATCTGCAGGTCCGGGTCCGCGAGCGGCTCGATCTCCAGGTCACCGTCCGACAGCCGCCGGCGGATGGCCGTATCCGAGAGTATCATACCCACAGCACGGACCACCAGGGACAAAAGCCCCCGGTTGCAGACGTTCACGGGGCGCTCACGTTCGTGTTCGACAATCCGGACCTGATGCGTGACCTCGAACGCAGGGAGCAGCAGGCCGTCGACGATATCCGCGAGCAGCGACCGGTCGACCCCGAAGAGTTCAGACAGGAGAGATGATACAGTTGCTCGTCGACTCCGGGCCACTGTCGAGCGTGTCGACAGCGCGTATCCGTCGCTGGACGGGGTGGTCACCGCTCCGACTGGGTTTCGTAGGCGGAAGATTGAGGACTGTCGGTCGAGTATTGGCGAGTGAGATGGACAACACCTCGCTCGAAGACTTTCTCGACGACAGCGAGGACGGTGAAGACGCCGCCGGGGAGAGTGACGCCGCCGACAGCGACGGGTCTGTTCCGGGCGAGAGTGACGAGGAGGTGGCCGACCCACCCACCTCGCGGTGGCGACCCGACGGAGCGGCGTGTCCAGTCTGTGGCGACCCGACGACCCGGTTCTGGCACGACGACGGCCAGTTCGTCTGTCCGGACTGCAAGGAGTGGGGGTAGTTCGCGGCGAAAGGGCTATTATCCGTCTCTGTCTGGTTCGATACATGGACGACGGTGCGCCGGAGAACCCCGCCGACACGGATACCGCCGACACGGAGGACCCGGACGACTCCCAAACGGCCGACAGTGCCAGCGGGAGCGACACGGACGACTCGGGGCGGCGGTGTCACAACTGCGGTGAATCGCTTACCCGGTACTCGAAGTTCTGCTCGTCGTGCGGGGCCGAACAGGACCTGGCCGCCGACCGCCCCGGCGAGGAAATCGACAGCGAAGCGACCGAACAGCCCCACTCCAGTGGGTCGCGGAGCGCGCCCGGGCCATCTGGCCAGAACCGGTCCGGGCGCGCCGGCGGACGGGGCGGGCGCGCTGGCGCGGGCGACACATGGGGTGACCAGCAGGAGCAGGGTGGTGGCAACCGGCGGGGTCCCGGTCCGCAGACCCGGCAACAGGGTGGTCCACGAAACCAGCAGCGGGGGACGCGACAGAGTGGTGGTCCACGGGGCCAACAGCAGCAAGCGCGTGGCGGCCCGCGGCAACAGACACGACAACCTGCCGGTCAACCGGACCGGACCGTCACTGCCGGCCCGACGTCGGATACCGACATGGCTGCCGTCACGCACATCCTGGGGCTCTTTACAGGCCTGCTGGGGACGCTACTCATCTACGTGGTGACCGACGACCCGTTCGTGAAACAGAACGCCGCCAACGCGACGAACTGGCAGATCATGGTCATCATCTACAGTATTGTCTCGTTTGTTCTCATCTTCCTGCTGGTCGGATTCATCCTGCTGCCGGCGCTCGTGCTGGCGGACTTTGCCTTCGCCGTCATCGCGGCGATAAAAGCGACAGACGGCGAGGCGTGGGAGTACCCGATCACGCCGGAACTGGTGTGAGCAGTCCGCGAGGTCACCGGACGGCGCGACGGTGGCCGACACCGTGACAGTCGGCTACTGGAAGGTGCGACTGGGTGTCCGACTCTCGTCGACGGGTTCGGCGCGCTCGAACTGCTCCTCGACCTCCTCGTAGCGCTCGCGCAGTTCGGCGTCGACGCTCGGACCGACCTCGTCGAGGGCCGTCTCGAAGTGCTCCGGGGTCACGAGGACGTTGCCGACAGTGTCGTCCACGTCGTCGGGGTCGACACTGTGGATGAACTCGCGGGAGGCGGCCATCGACGCCTCGCGACAGACCGCCTCGATGTCGGCACCGACGTACCCATCGGTCCGGTCGGCCAGGTCCGCGAGGTCGACACCCTGGGCGAGTGGCTTGTCGCGGGTGTGGACCTCGAATATCTTCTGGCGTGCCTCGGCGTCGGGAACGGGCACGTGGACGTGACGGTCGAGTCGGCCCGGCCGGAGCAACGCCTGGTCGATGAGGTCCGGCCGGTTCGTGGTCGCGATGACCACGACATCCTCGAGTTCTTCGAGCCCGTCGAGTTCGGTCAGCAGCTGTGAGACGACCCGCTCGCCGACACCGGAGTCGCCGGTGCTCTGTCCGCGTTCGCCCGCGATGGAGTCGATCTCGTCGAAGAAGACCACCGTCGGGGCGTTCGACCGGGCCTTCTCGAACACCTCGCGGACGCCCTTCTCGGACTCGCCGACGTACTTGTTGAGCAGTTCCGGCCCCTTTATCGAGATGAAGTTGCTCTGAGCCTCGTTCGCGATGGCTTTCGCCAGCAGCGTCTTTCCGGTGCCGGGCGGCCCGAACATGAGCACGCCCTTTGCGGCCTGCATATCCATCTGCTCGAACACCTGGGGGTACTCTACTGGCCACTGAATCGTCTCGCGCAGACGCTCTTTGGTCTCGTCGAGTCCGCCGACATCCGCCCACGTCACGTCGGGCACCTCGACGAACACCTCGCGCAGTGCCGAGGGTTCGATACCCTTTAGCGCCTGCTTGAAGTCGTTTTCCGTGACTTCGAGCTGTTCGAGTGTCGCGGCGTCGATCTCGTCCTCGTCGAGGTTCAGATTCGGCCGGACCCGCCCGAGGGCGTTCATCGCGGCCTCCTTGGCGAGTTGTTCGATGTCCGCACCGACGAAGCCGTGCGTGTTCTCGGCGTACTGGTCGATGTCGATGCTCTCGGCGAGTGGCATCCCACGGGTGTGGACCTGCAGGATTTCGGTGCGGCCCTCCTTGTCGGGGACACCCACCTCGATTTCGCGGTCGAACCGGCCGCCGCGGCGCAGCGCCGGGTCGAGCGCGTCGACGCGGTTGGTCGCGCCGATGACGATGACCTCGCCGCGCTCGTCGAGTCCGTCCATCAGGGAGAGCAACTGCGCGACGACGCGGCGCTCCACGTCGCCGGAGGTCTCGCCCCGCTTTGGCGCAATCGAGTCGATCTCGTCGATGAACACGACCGCGGGCGCGTTCTCCGAGGCCTCGTCGAACACCTCCCGGAGTTGCTCCTCGCTCTCGCCGTAGTACTTCGACATTATCTCCGGCCCGGAGATGT
>CAYZGA010000097.1:0-9340 GCA_964477945.1 uncultured Halobacteriales archaeon | reverse complement strand
CGTCGTCGTCCACGACTCCGAGGGAGCAAAGCGCCGGGACGGAACCCCCCTCTGAGGGGCCGCCGACGGGCGGTGGTGCTTGCCGACAGTGCGTGACGCGAACTGCGAGCGGTGCGAACGAGAACGAGCGACGAGCGATGAACGACGGGCGGCCACGCGCGCCGCGAGCGTGTCCGGCGGGTGCGGTTGCGCCGCCGGAGACCGGTCGAAACGGTTTTTCCATCTCACGCTGCAGGCATCTCGTATGTCACTCACACTCGTCGACGCCGACCCCGCGTCCGGGTTCGAGTACCCGTACTACCTCCACACCCCGGAGATCGACCCGGACGGTCCGGTCCCGATACTCGTTCAGCCGACGAACATGCCCGGTCCCGCACGGACGCTGTCGGCAGTCCGCGAGGAATCGGAGCGGCGCGCGAGCGGCGGGGTCGGGCGGACGGTCGCCGACGAACTCGGTGTTCCGTTCCTGTACCCGGTGTTTCCCCGGCCGGTGTCCGACCCCGTCGACTGGACCCATCTCACGCACAGCCTCGACGCCGAGACGCTGGCAATCGAGGAGGGCCCGCTCGCCCGCATCGACGAGCAACTGGTGGCGATGGTCGACCACGCCCGCGAACACCTCGCCGACCGGGGTATCCCGGTCAGAGAGCAGTTCGCGATGAACGGGTTCTCGGCGGCCGGGTCGTTTGTCAACCGCTTCGCGGCGCTGCACCCGGACAGACTCGTCTCGGTCACCGCCGGCGGTCTCAACGGCATCGCAATCCTGCCGTTTGACGACCTCGACACCGACCGACTCGCCTACCCCGGCGACGTCGCCGAGATGCTCGGTCGTGACAGTCTGGAGCTTCCCTACCAAGTCGGTGTGGCCGATCTGGCGGAACTCACCGGCGAGCCGTTCGACCGCGAGGCGTTCTGTGCGGTCAACCAGTTTCTCTACATCGGTGGGGACGACAGAAAGGACGTTCTGCTGTGGCCCGACGCGTTCACCGGGGTGGAGCAACGACTGGCGGCCATCCTGGCGTACGGTCCGGATATCCACGACCAGCGGTTCCCGCGGTGTCGGGCGCTGTACGACGAGGCCGGTGCCGACGCTGTGTTTCGCGTCTACGAGGGGGTCGGTCACGAACCCGGGCCCGCCATCGAGGATATCGTCCGGTTTCACGAGCGGAGTTTTGCCGGTGACGACGCCGACGACATCGAACCGACACTCGGCGGAACGCCACCCGGGTGACACGCCGATTCGTCGCTCGCGCCCGTCGCCCCGGCTGACCGACAGCCCCGCCACCGTCGGTCCGACAGAGCTAGCCAGTCCAGCCTCATCCGTCCCGACCGGGTTGCCAGCACGACCGGCAGGTGTCGGGACACGTCGGCGATAGATTTTAAGCCCGACACGGAACAGAATACTACGTATGGGTGGTGACGGCGAGTCCGGCGGGACCGTGCAGGCGGACACGGACGGCGAGCCGGAGGCGTCGGCGGACAGCTTCGAGTTCGAGAGCTACTACGACCTGCTCGGTGTCCCGGCCGACGCCTCCCGCGAGGAGATACAGCGCGCCTACCGGGAGATGGCGCGAGAGCATCACCCGGACGTGAGCAACCGACCCGAGACGGAGGCAGAGCGGCGATTCCGTCGACTCCTGACCGCCCGGGACGTGCTCACGAGCGCCGAGCGCCGCCGGGCCTACGACGAACTCGGCCACGAGGAGTACCGCCGCCAGTCGTCGGAGCTCGGCGAACCGGTCGGTCGGTCCGGCGGTGACGAGCCGGAACCCCGACCGGAACCTGACAGGGACGACAGCCGCGTGCAGCGGTCCGCACGCGGCGAGGCCGCCCGACGGGGTGACCCTGTCGTGACCGACGCGACGGCCGCGTTCGGTCCCACCACGCTGACCGGTCGAACCACCGAGCGGGGTGAGGAGTCCGGCGGTGGGGCGCAACCGTCGACGGGTGCCGGTGACGACATCTACCGGCTCACCACCAGCGAGACCCCGTCGAGTCGCTCGCTGGGGTTTGTCGCGACACGGTGGGCGCGCTCCTGGCGTCGCCGGGTGCTCGTCGGTCCCGGGAGTGTGCTCCTCGCTGCCGGGGTGCTGGCCGCCCTGCCGCCGGTGGTCGACGCCGTCGGCGTCGCGGTGTCGACACCCGCCCCGACCCCCAGACTGCTCTACGTTGTCGGACTCGCCGTGACCGCCGGGTACACCGCGTACGTCTGCGGGATGGCAGAGGCGCGACTCCCCCGGGGGGCGTTTCTGGCCGACCGCGACCACGGGCGGTTCTCGACAGGGTGGGCCCGTGGCTCCCGGCGCAGGGGTGTCGTCGGTATCGGTGTCGTGCTGATTCTCGCGCTCGCGGCCGGGCGGACCGGCACCCGACCGTGGGCCCACGCCGCCGACGCCGTTCGTGGCGACCTGTCGGGACCGTTTCCGTGGTTCGACGCGCCCACGGCGGCCTGGACGACGGGGCTCGACCTGGTCCTGACGGTGACGTTCGTGCTCGCGGCCGTCACCGGGACCGCCCTCGCCGCGCTCGGGGTGAGTATCGCGCTCTGGCGTGGCCGCTACGAGCGGGGGGTCCGGCTCCACCCGGCGGTCTGGGAGCCGGTCTCTGCGGTTGCACTCCTCAGTCTCGCGTTCACGCTGGTCGCCGGACCGGTCGACCTGGTGTCGGTCCCCGTACTCTCGGCGCTCCCGGCACCGGTCGCGGCGGCGACCGGCATCGAGGGGTCGACGGTCACCGTCGCCACGGTAGCCGTGGCCGGTCTCGGACTCGTGTTCCTGAGCGTGCCGTTCGTCGGGGCACGCGTCGCACTGTCGTCGGCCCGCCAGGTGAGCGGGGCGGAGACGGAGTCTAGCTAATGTCGGCGCGTTTGAACCGGAGGTAGCCGATGGCGAGGGGGACGGCAACCCACAGCAGCAACACGAGCGCCGAGACCCACTCCTGGAGCACGAGCGGTTCGCTCGTCGAGATGCCGTTCCACAGCCCCTCGCTGGTCGACGTTGCGGCGCTGATAGGCGAGGCGTCGGTGAGCGCGTCGAGCCACGTCGGGCGCTCTGCCCCGGGGAGTTCACGGTTGAACACCCAGTACAGGCCGAGACCGACGAAGCTCCACAGTATCTCGAACAGGGCGTAGACGCCGACGACACCGGCGAGGGCCTGACCGCGGGTCCTGACAGCCCCGGAGATACCGAGCGCGATTGCGACGAAGGTTGCGCCGGTGAGCACGGTCCCGGTGACGAACTCGCCGTACTCGGTCCCGGGAAGGTCCCCGTACAGGACAAGGGCAAAGGGAACGGCCAGTCCGAACCCGATAATCAGCGGCACCACGATGACCGCCGTCCGACCGACGAGTTTGCCGACGAACACCTCCCAGCGTTTCAGCGGTAGCCCGAGCACCATCCTGAGACTCCCGGTCTGACGCTCCCGGACGATGGACATGTAGCCGACGACGAGCGCGACAATCGGGATGAGCGTCGCGAGAATCCCGCTGAGCACGCGAACACCGTCGGTCACGGTCGGGTCCTCGCCGACGGCCTCGGGGATGTACAGCCCGACGTACGCGAGCAGGAGAATCAACACCGACAGCGCCCAGAACATCCGCGACCGGACGGCGTCGGCGAAGTCCTTTCGCGCGACGTGTGTCCAGTACATCAGGCCGGCACCTCGCGTGGTTGCTCGGTGAGCGCCGCGAACACGTCCTCGAGTTGCTCCTCGTCGAACTCGAAGTCGACGATGCGGGCGTCTGTTGCCGCGACGGCGTTCATCGCCGGTCCCTTTACCTCGGTGCCCGCCAGCGAGGCTGTGATGGTGTCCCCCTCGACGGTCACCGAGACGACCCCGTCGACGGTCCGGACCTTCTCGGCGACTGCGCCGGCCCGACCGGCGACCGTGACCGATAGCTGGGGACCCCCGGCCGCCGAGTCACGCAACCCGGCGACGGTATCTTCGGCGACGAGCGTTCCCCGGTTGAGAACGCCGACCCTGTCACAGACCGCCTCGACCTGTTCCATGATGTGACTGGAAAAAAAGACCGTCGCGCCGCGCTCGTTCTCGTCGAGGATTATCTGACGCATCTGCCGGGCCCCGTTCGGGTCGAGCCCCGTCGTCGGCTCGTCGAGTATCAGCAGGTCAGGCTGGCCGACCAGCGCCATCGCCAGTTTCAGCCGCTGTGCCATCCCCGTCGAGAACTCGCCCGCCTGCCGGTCTGCCGCCCCGGGGATACCGACCCGCTCCAGCAACCGGTCGGGGTCGTCGTCGGCGTCTTTCACCCTGATGACAAACTCCAGATGCTTGCGGGCCGTCAGCCGGTCGTACAGCTCCGAGTGTGCCGGCAACAAACCGATTCTGCTCCGCACTGCCCGAATCTCCGTCCCAACCTCGTGGTCCAGCACCTTCGCGCTGCCGCGGGTCTTGTGGACGAGCCCGAGCAACATGTTGATAGTCGTCGTCTTTCCGGCCCCGTTCGGGCCGAGAAATCCGTATATCCCACCGTACGGGACCGTCAGCTCCAGGTCCTCGACGGCAACCAGGCCGCCGTACAGTTTTGTGAGCCCCTGTGTCTCGATGGCTGGCATTTCTACCTGAGTAACTACTCTCTCGGATAAATACGTTTTCCATGTCCCCCAGACACGACCTGCCGTTGTCCGGCCTGCCTGCAAACTGGCCGACGAATCTCGGGTGTTTTGTACCACCGTCACCTACCCGTCACTATGACCGACCCGGACGCAGACAGCGGGGACACCGAGCGTCAGGTCACGGAGCACAGGAAAAGCGAGCGTGCTCGCGCACGAGACACCGAGACTCGGACCGAACTGGACCCAGATAGCGGCGACGCTCGCCGAGACACCGAGTCCCGTATCGAGGGGGAGACCGACAGTGACCGGAAACAGGCCGTGGTGCCCCTCGATAGCGGGACCGAGCGGAGTCCCGTTCGGCCGACGCGGCCGCTCGAACCGGAGGCGGTCGACATCGAGAACGCGATGTTCGTGTTGCTGGGTGTCGTTCTCGTCGGCGGGTTGCTGGTCGGGGCCATCGCGGGGCTGTGAGTCACAGCTCGATACCGGTCACCGCGTTCCCGTCGACGGTCACCCGTCCGTCGAACAGTTCCTCGATGGTCTCACGGGTCTCCTCGTCGTGAGCCGGCGGATGGATGACGCTCACGCCGAGTCCGTCGGCGTCGGCGATCTGCTCGCCGAGAACGTGGATGAACCTGAACACCGACCCCGTGTCCAGGTACGGTAGCAGTGTCGAGAGGGAGTCGAACACGACACGTATCCCGTCGACGTCGCGGGTACGGAATTCGCTGACGAACTCGGAGAACTTGATGCCGATGCGGGTGAGTGCCGCGGGTGAGGTGACGTAACTCACCCGGGGGTCGTTCTCGCGTGTGCGGTCCTGTCGTCTGGTGACACAGTCGACGATACCCAGCGTCGCGCTGTCGACGTTGAACAGGGCGTCGAGGTCTTCGAGGACCCGTCCAGCGCCGAAGCGGGTCGTGATGACGAGCGCTCCCTCGCCGTTGCGGACGCCGTGCCCGAGAGTCTCGAACGCCAGCCGACGGGCACCGCTGGCCGGGGGGCCCGAGACGAGCAGGTTCGTCCCAGGGTCGACGACCGTCTCTCGAAACGCCGGACCGAGGTTGTACATCCTGTGTGAGACCGACCGCTTTGAATGCATTCTCTCCCCACGGGGCATAAATCCGTCTGTTCGACCGTCTAACCGGGACAGCGGCGAGTGCGACCCGAAGGGCACGGAGCCGCCCCCCACCGCCGTCGAACGGGTAGGTGACGCACGCGATGGCGGTCGCCGTTCGCTGTCGAGACGCTCCCGCGCGTCTCGCTGTTCGGGACTGCTCGGCGGCGCGCGCCTCGTCTCCCGGGTCGTGGAACGGTTGCCGGAGTTGTGACGCCCACTCCCGATGTCCAAACGACGCCGGGGCAGTCGCCTCTGCTGCCTGTACATCCGCACCCGTCGGCGGGCGAACCTGCTTGTCCCGCCTTTGGCGATGCGGGCACTGCCCTGGGCCGTGACCGGGTGTCCCGGACTCCGCCGGTCTCATGTGGCTGGCCCTCCGAGAAGGTGTATGGACCCGCGAGTACGCGAGCACGCGGAGACGCTGGTCGACTGGAGCGCACGCATCGAGCCGGGTGACGACGTGGTAGTACACGTCGGCGAGGGGGCACACGAACTGGGGGTGGCGGTGGCGGCGGCGCTGGGCGAGCGGGGGGCGAACCTGCTCGCGCGGTACCGCTCCGGGGAGCTGCGACGGGCGTACCTGCGCGCCCACGACGGCGCGTTCACCACCGACCCCGGGTACGAGCAGGCGCTGTACGAGCGCGCCGACAGCGTGCTCTCCCTGCGAGGCACGCGCAACACCCGAGCAACTGCCGACGTGCCCGAGGAGCGCCGGCAGGCCTACACCAGCGCCCGGCAGGGTATCCGCGAGGCGCGGCTGGCGACCGACTGGGTGTCGACGGTCCACCCGACGCGGGCGCTCGCCCAGCAGGCCGGGCTGAGCTATCCGGCGTACCAGGAGTTCGTCTACGACGCGGTACTGCGGGACTGGGCGGACCTCGCCGACGAGATGGCCCGTCTGAAGACACTCCTCGACGACGGGAGCGAGGTGCGCATCCAGTCCGAGGGAGCCGACCTCACACTCGACATCGAGGGCCGGACGGCGGTCAACAGCGCGGCGAGTGTCGCCTACGACTCGCACAACCTGCCCAGCGGCGAGGTGTTCACCGCACCCGCAGACGCCGCCGGGACGGTCCGGTTCGACGTGCCGATGACCGTTCGCGGTCAGCGGGTCCGTGACGCCGAACTGACCCTGAAAGACGGTGTCGTCGTGGACTGGACCGCGGCCGAGGGCGAGGACGCACTGACCGGGGTTATCGAGACTGACGCGGGCGCGCGGCGCTTCGGCGAACTCGGTATCGGGATGAACCGCGGTATCGACCGGGCGACCGACCAGATACTGTTCGACGAGAAGATGGCCGGCACGGTCCACCTCGCGCTCGGGCGGGCCTACGACGCCTGTCTCCCCGACGGCGAGTCCGGTGTCGAGAGCGCGGTCCACGTGGACCTCATCACCGACGTGGAGAGCGAGGGTTCGCAACTCGCCGTCGACGGCGAGGTGATCCAGCGGGCCGGTCGCTTCCGCTGGGAGGACGCGTAGCGGAGACGCTTTTACTCTCGACGGCCTATCTCGCGTATGCGTGTCGCGCTGGTCACTATCGGGGACGAGATACTCGCGGGCGATACAGTGAATACAAACGGTGCGTGGCTCGGCGAGCGGTTACACGACTGTGGTGCGACCGTCGAGCGGATGACGGTCGTCCCGGACCGGATTGCCGACATCGCGCGCGTGGTCAACGAGTACCGGGCGACCTACGACGCGGTGGTCGTGACCGGTGGTCTCGGGCCGACCCACGACGACGTGACCATGGCGGCGGTGGCGGCGGCGTTCGGGACCGACCTCACCCGCAGCGAGGCGGCGGTCACCGGTCTCCGCGAGCGGGGCTACACCGAGAACGACCTCGCGCCGGGGACCGCACAGATTCCGGAACGTGCGGAGGTGATACACAACCCCGAGGGTGTCGCGCCCGGTTGTGTCATCGACTCGGTGTACGTCCTGCCCGGCGTGCCGGCCGAGATGAAGGCGATGTTCGACCGGGTCTGTCAGGACTTCGGCGGACCGACCAGCCACGTCGAGGTAATCGAGACCGCCGAGGCCGAGAAGCAACTGCTCGACCGCATCGGCGGTGTCCGCGAGCGGTTCGACGTGACGCTGGGCTCGTACCCCGGCGAGACTGTCCGCCTGAAACTCGAAGGAACCGACCCCGAGGAGGTGGCTGCGGCGGCCGACTGGCTCCGACAGCGCGTCGACCTGCCCGAGTGACGCCCGCGCCGCGGACTCCGCCGGTCTGTCGACGTGCCCGAGGAGCCGCGCGCCGACCGACCGTTCCCGCTGTCGCCTGAAACCGGCCACGACACGGCCCGCTTTCGAAATCGTCAACTGTCGGGTGGTGCAGACTCCCGGTAGTGCTCCGGCACCCGGCACCGTGGCTATCGTTGCTCGCGAGTCTGGTGATGCTCGTCTACGTGACCGTCCACGAGTGGCGCGAGCGCGGCGACACTGCGGCGTCGGTGCCGGCGTTCGTGGCGACGCTGTGGCCCTTTCTCTCGACGGCGGCGGCGATGCTGGGGCTGGCGGGTCTCCTCCACGCCGTGCTCTGGTTCACCGTCGACGTGCTCGTCGTGCCGGTCTGGCTGCTCGCCGTGTTCGTCGTGGTCGCCACCGGATTCACGCAGACGATGCCCGGCGAAACCTTCGAGGAGAAACTCGAACAGGCCGACGCCGACCTCCGCGCCGAACGCGAGGACCGACCCGACGAGTGACCCCGCTCTGTACCTGTCGTGTGGCCCGCCAGAACCTCCACATCCGCTCTCCTCCGCGGTAACTGTCCCCCGTGTAACTATCTAGACGAACTGTCTATTCGGGTCGCCCATGCGGGGCGACACGCTCGACTGTCGGTGCGCCACACCCGCTCGACCCTTCTCGCGACTGTGTGCTTTCCGTGCACGACAGTCCCCGGCTGTCAGAGTCCCGCTCCGGCACCGGAGCGGCGATTCGCCGCCCACGAAGGTGTCGACGCGTTCACACCGGGTCGCTCTCGCGAACTGGTTGGCTATCTCACATTAACTTGCACGAACGTTGCAAGACCGGCGCGGGTCCAAACAGCCGTTTTCTGGCCGAGAAAACGCGATTGCCGGGTCTGAACCGACCCGGGAGTTTATATGCCGAATATCGTGTGTGTTTGAACGGTCCCAAGGTATATAATGGGATGAGACCATTGTTCCGCCTGCAGCATGCAAATAAAACAGTTACTCACAGACGACGACGCAGTGAGCCCGGTCATCGGGGTCATCCTGATGGTCGCGATCACCGTCATCCTGGCGGCGGTCATTGCGGCGTTCGTGCTCGGGCTCGGAGACACGAACGACGTTGCACCGAACGTTAGCTTCGACTACGACTACGACGAGACGAACACTGCACTTGATGTCACCGTAACGAGCGGTGACACGTTTGATGCCGAGCGAGTCTCATTCGAGGGTGACGACGGCGGTGTAACCGTAGACACAGATTTCTCATCACAAGTGACTTCTGGTGACACAGCAGAGCTTAGCAGTGTCAGCAGCGGAGAGACAGTGCGAATTATCTGGACCTCTGAAAGTGGCGACACGTCCAGTGAAATCGGCAGCTTCAGTGGTCCGGACGCGTAACAACATATGCAAATAAAACAGTTACTCACAGACGACGACGCAGTGAGCCCGGTCATCGGGG
>CAYZGA010000096.1:0-9386 GCA_964477945.1 uncultured Halobacteriales archaeon | reverse complement strand
GTCCGGAAGAACGGTTTCGTCTCGGTGGCCTCCCACCGGACGACCGAACACCACTGGTTGAGCCGCATCGGCAGGTCCCGGTGTGAACGGGTCCACTGTGAGAGAAACGGCGCGATGATGGATTCGCTGGTGGGCCGGACCGCGAGGCGCTCCTCCAGTTCGTCGTACCCCCCTTTCGTGACCCACGCCACCTCGGGGTCGAACCCCTCGACGACGTCTTTCTCGCGTTCGAGGTAGCTCTCGGGGATGAACATCGGGAAGTAGGCGTTCGTGACACCGGTTTCCTTGAACCAGCCGTCGAGATAGCCCTTTATTCGCTCCCAGATACCGTACCCCCGGGGTTTCGTGACGATGAACCCGCCCATCGGGGCGTAGTCCGCGAGTCCCGCCTTCTGGACCACCTCGGCGTACCAGTCACCCGTGCTGTGTTCCTTCGACTCGGTAATCCCGAGTTCCTGCTGCGTGTCCGCGTCGCTCATAAGAGTGTGTCACCTTCGCAGCTATAAACGGCTTGTGCGTTCCGGCCCCCGGTGTCGGTCACCGACCGTTCGAACAGTTCCGTCTCGTCGCAGACGGGGCGTTCGCCACGCCGTCGCGTCCGGGGGAGCTACGAGTCGTCGACGGATCTCGACAGCCCAGTTTCCATGAGCCGTCTCGCGACCGTCACCAGCCCGTTGTCGAACCCCCGACCGAACACCGCACGCTCGTGTTCGTTGTCCTCCTGTTCCGCGCCGTCGCGCTGGAACGTGCTCACGAGAATCGCACTCCGGTCGACGAGGAGCAGGCGACTGATGTCCGTGTCGTCACCGGCGATGTCCGCGCCGCTCAGCCAGTCCAGCCCGGACACGAACACCTCGGCCTGTGGCAGTTCGTCCTGAACCCGGCTACGGACCTTCTCGGCGGTGGTGCCGACGACGATATCCATGCCGCTCTCCGCCGCTGCCCGGAGATTCGCCACGAGATTATCCGTCAGGACAGACTCGGTCCCGAGCACCAGCACCACCTCGTCCTCGGCCTCGGCTATCAGTTCCTGGGTCCGACTCGTAACCGCACTCGACCCGGAGAGCGCCCACACCTCGTGAGCGGTGTCTCCCCCGGCGTCAGTCGATGCCGCGCTGAGCGCGTCGAGCGCATCCCGAAGCGAGTCTGTCCGGGTCTCGTACTCCTGCTGTAACGTTTTCGTCGCCTCCTCGACGGAGACCGCCCGGAACTGCTGTGGGTTGGAGTGTTGAATCTCCACGAGCCCCTTCGATTCGAGCATCCGAACCGCGTCGTACACGCGCGTCCGTGGGACATCGGAGATCTCGCTTATCTCCTTTGCCGTCCCCTGCGGGACTCGGGTCAGAGCGACAAATGCCTTTGCCTCGTACTCTCTGAGGCCGAGTTCCTGTAACAACCTGATCGCCTCGTCGTGATATGAACTGTCTGTCATGGGTCCCGGGTCCGCCGCTGTTGGCCGACTGATTATTGTATCCACACATCAAAACATCTTCCGCTCACACGCCACCGACGGTACCGCTGCGCTGTGGTGGTGCCGGTCACGCTGCCTGCTCGCCGGGAGACGAACAGATACGGCTCTCATCGCACGCGCGACGACCGGGTTTTACCCGCCAACCTCGGGTTTTACCCGCCAACCTCGGGTTTTACCCGCCAACCTCGGGTTTTACCCGCCAACCTCGGGTTCTACCCGCCAACCTCAGGTTCTACCCGTCAACCTCGGGTTCTGCCCGCCAACCTCGGGTCCTGCCCGCCAACCGGGTTCTGCCTGACAGTTCGACGGCTCAGTTAACTCAGTCAATCACAACAGTAATTTACGTGGGCCGTTCTAACATCGTACTGGCACACAGGACAACATGGGTCCCAAACTCTGTGCCTGTGTGCCATACTCCCCGAAGAGAGTGTTCTGGAGGCGTACACCGGTTATGATCCGCCAGACTGACTCACCCGGACTGGCACTTTGACCGGTTGTCACCGACTTCTCGTGCGCGCTCACGTACTGACCGTTTGTGTTGTCGGTTACGTAAGGCGTGTATCCCGAACCTATCTAATACTGTCGGCTGTAACTTCGTGGAACGATTCGGGGCGCCGGGGTGTCGAACTGTACCACAGGCTTACACCCGACGGTATCAGCAGGCACAACCCAGGCAAGTCCGGCGATACCCGTTCGGGAGTTCGTCACCGCCGCGAGTGTGACTCCGCAGTACCGGTTGGTTTGGCTCTGGAACGGGTCCAGACTGTGTCGCCACTCTCCCGTTCCCGTGAGCGGTGCTCGTCGTCGCTGGCAGGGGCCGCACGGGCCGGTATCCGACCACGCCACGCCGGGGCAGACGCGCCACCGTCGTGAACCCGTCAACCGGGCGCGCGGTCCGCTGTCGTCGACAGACACGGCCCGTTTGTTGTTCGACACGGGGCGGCGCACAGTTCACGGGGGTGCACTCCCCGAACACTTATATCCGATCACGGGTCAATCACCGAGTACGTTCAGTGGGGAACGAGGATATGGCGGGACCGGACAACCTACCACAGAGCAGACTCGAGGTGCCGGATGGGGTCGACGAGCGTGCCTTCTTTACGATGTCGGACGGGTCACCGACACTCGCGGGGCACGCCGACCTGGAGGCCGTTGTTCCAAACGAGGAGAAACCACACCTGCAGGAGTTAGAGCGGTACTGGGTGAACGAACCCTTCGCGTTCGTCGTCGTCTACCGGCACGCCACCCAGCAGGAGTCCCGGTACTATCTCGTGGAACCGACCTTAGACGAGACCGAGCAGGCGCTCGTGGACTTTCTCGGCGACAAACTCAGGCTCAGTATCGACTACGAGACGGTTTCGGCGGACGCGTCACCGGCCGACCGGGCCGAGGTGGTTCGCGACGAGACCATCCGCCTGATGCACCGGTACAATCTGCTCTCCGAGGAGGAGTTCACCCCCGACAGCGGGGTGGCCGAACGGCTGAAGGAGCGGCTCGTCTCGGTGCTCCGGAAGCGTGCCGCGAGACAGGCCCGCGGCGAGGAGGCTGTCGACCCGGTTCCGGTCGACCGTGACCCCGACACCGGCGAGCGCGAGTCGCTCACCGACGAGCAGGTCGAGACGATCGTCTACTACCTCGTGCGGGATTTCATCCGCTACGACCGTATCGACGGGCTGAAACACGACGTGAACATCGAAGATATCTCCTGTGACGGCTACAACGAACCGGTGTTCGTCTACCACAGCACGCACGGACAGATCCTAACCAACGTCACGTTTCCCGAGCGGGCACTCGACGAGTTCGTCATCGAACTCGCACAGCGCGCCCGGAAGGGCATCAGCAAGCGCCAACCGAACGTCGACGCCACGCTCGCGGACGGGTCCCGCGGGCAGTTAACGCTGGGTCGCGAGGTCAGTAACCGCGGGACCAACTTCACCATCCGCCAGTTCCGCGAGGTGCCGTTCACACCGGTCGACCTGGTGGCCTGGGAGACCTACTCGCTGGAACAGATGGTGTACCTGTGGCTGGCGCTGGAGAGCGGACGAAGTCTCGTCGTCGCCGGCGGGACCGCCTCGGGCAAGACCACGACGCTGAACGCGCTGTCGCTTTTCATCCCCTCGGACACGAAACTGGTCTCCATCGAGGACACCCGCGAACTGCTGATGCCACAGCGAAACTGGGTGCCGACGACCACCCGTGAGTCGTTCAAGCCGACGGACGGCAGCGCTATCGACGAGTTCGACCTGCTCGAGGACGCGCTCCGCAAGCGTCCGGACTACATCATAATGGGTGAGGTGCGCGGCGAGGAGGGCCGGACCCTGTTCCAGGCGATGAACACCGGCCACACGGTCTGTACCACCTTCCACGCGAACTCGCCCGAGGAGGTCATCCGGCGGTTCACCGAAGAGCCCATCAACGTCGCCCGGTCGATGTTCAGTGCGGTCGATATCGTCGCCACCCAGACCTCCACAAAGGTCGACGGCAGACGGGTCCGCCGGGCCACGAGTCTCGTCGAGATAGACGAGTACGACGCCGGAGCAGACGAGTTCGTCGTCGACAGGACCTACGGCTGGGACAGTGTCACCGACGAGGTACGCTCGTACGCGGCCGGGACGACCGACCTGATGGAGTCGGTTCGTCTCGACAACGGCTGGACGTCCGACGAGTTCGAGCGCGAGTGGCGCGAGCGCGAGACGCTGCTCGCGTACCTCGTCCGGGAGGGTATCGACACGTACGCCGGTGTCGCCGCGACGCTCCAGGCGTACATGCACAGCCCCGAGGTGATCATGTCGCTCGTCGCCCGGGACGAACTGGCCGCTCACATCGACGACCTCACCGCGATGCGGACCGTCGATATCGCCGTCGACGACGAGGCAGAGGCGCTCGTGCCGCGACCGACACCGGATGCCGACCTGCGCGAGCGCGTCGACGAACTCCTCGCGGACCGGTCGGAATTGCTCACAACCTACGACACCGAAGGCGACGGGCAGACGACGCGGGCGACGGACATCGAGTCCGCCGTGGATGGCGACAGTCCCGCACAAACCGACGGGGTGTCTGGAGGGAACGGACAGACCGGCGATCACACCGGGCTCGACGGGCGCAGTGACCGAACGTCACCGGAATCCGACCGGGGTGAACGGGCGTGGCCGACCGACGAGCGACACCGGAGCGAGAACGGTGACCGGCCCGGCACCGCCGACAGCGACCAGTCGGACCCGCGCGCAGGCCGGTCGTCGGGGGTCAGGCGGGTCCCGTCGCCGGAACCGCCGGGGGACGATGACGACAGCGAGGAGGGTGACAGATGACGGTCGAACGGAGCGATGACCCGTTGCGCGGGACACAGCACGACCGGTACGGCGAGGACATCGCGGAACAGGTCGACCCGAGCAGTTTCCGTCAGCGGTTCGCGCTCGTTCTCTCACAGGTATTTCAGCCCGTCTACAGGTACCTGTTCGCCGGTCGTGGGCACTTTATCAGTCAACTCGAGTTGCGCCTCGCGCAGGCAAAGGTGTCGACACCCGTCGAAATCTATCTCTCGAACGCACTCGCGTTCGGGGCACTCGCGGGTAGTATCATCGGTGCGACACTTGGTTCGCTCGCGCTCGTGCTGGTCGACCTGCCGGGGCTCCCCGTCACTCTCGTTCCCGACTCCGGATTGGGTGCCGTACTCGGTGCCGTGCTCTCCGTGCTCGGTCAGGCCACGTTCCTGTGTTCGTGGCTTGTCCTGTTTGCCTGCCTCGGACTGCTCGCCGGTCTGACGGCGGCGGTGTACTACCCGGCGCTCCCAATCTACCAGCGCCGACGCGAGATCGACCTCGTGCTCCCCGATGTCGTCGGGTTCATGTACTCGCTCTCGGTCGGCGGGATGGACACGCTCGACATCTTCAGCGCGGTTGCCGACTCGGAGGATACCTACGGCGAGGCCGCCGTCGAGTTCCAGCAACTCACCCACGAGATCGAGTACTTCAATGTCGACTACCAGACCGCCGTCGAGCGGGTCGCACAGACCACCCCCAGCGACGACCTCTCGAAGTTCCTGATCGATATGCTCGCAGTCGTGAACAGCGGGGGCGACCTCACCGACTTTCTCGAGACCGAAACTGACCACCAGATAGACCAGCGCCGCCGGACACAGGCGGATCTGCTGAACACGCTCGAACTGTTCGGCGAGGTGTACATCTCGCTGACGGTCCTGCCGCTCATCCTCATCGTGGTTCTGGTCATCATGGCGTTGCTGGGTGACGCACAGTTGCTCCTGTTGCTGGTGACCGTCTACGTCGTGTTGCCGGCACTGAACGCGGTGTACTTTCTGGCGGTGAGTGTCACAACACAGGACTCTGTCGGGACCGGTCGTCTCGAGCCGCCGGACGACGCCGCGACGACAGCCGCCCGCGAGAACTCTCTGACCGACCTCGGTGTGGTCGACACGCACCTCCGAGCACACCCCGGGGAGCCGCTCCTGCACCGTATCCGGACCGCGGAACTGCGCCACCGACTCTCGAAACTCCGTGCCGACCCCGCCGGGTTCTTCCGGACCGCCCCGCGGTACACACTCGCGGTGACTGTCCCGCTCGCCGTCGTCGTGCTCGGAGTTCTCGTAGCGCAGGGCATCGCCGACCCGGACCCGGCAGCGGTCGTCGAGCGTGGACTCGTCCAGACGTTTCTCTGGGGCGGTCTGCCCTTTCTGCTGGTGGTGACCCCGTTCACCGTCTTTGCTGAGTGGCGTGCCCGGACCGTCTCGTCGCTCACCGACACACTCACCTCGGACCTGCGGAAACTCGCGAACACCAACGCGACCGGACAGCCCTTGCTCGAGGCGATTCGCCTCACCGGCGAGGACAACGACACCCGGTTCGGTCACGAGCTGACGAGGATATACAAGCGGGTATCGTTTGGCAGTTCGCTGGGAGTCGTGCTCGTCGAGTTCAACAACCGGTACCGTATCCCGCGACTGGCCCGCTCGCTCAAACTCGTCCAGAAAGCACAGGAAACCAGCGACCTGCTGACCGACGTGCTCATGACGGCGGCCACACTCTCGGAGATACAGGACGACCTCGAACGCGAGAAACGCTCCCGGACGCGGATGCAGGTGCTCATCGTCGCTATCAGTTTCGTCGTGTTCGTCGCGGTGTTGCTCATGCTGGAGGAGTTTTTTATCGACACCATCGTCGACGTCATGAGCGAGAACCCCGACACCGACGCCGACTTCGTCGAGTTCGGCGGTATCGACCCGTCGCTGCTCTCCACGCTCTACCTGCACGCCGCACTCGTCCAGGGGTGCTGTGCGGGTATCATCTGTGGATACGTCCAGACCGGCCGTGTCGCGGCCGGGCTGAAGTACGCCGTCGGGTTCGTCACGTTCACCTTTCTCGCCTGGGCCAGCGTGGGGGTCATGTTCTGAGTATGAGAGGTGACAGCCAGCAGGACGAGGGTCGCTGTGTCACCGGCGAGCAGGCGAGCAACCGCGCTCAGGCGGAACAACTCGACTTCCTGAACGGGATAGTGCTTCTCCTGTTCGGCGTGGGGCTGTTCTTCGCTGGGGCGAGTGTGTTGCTGGATATCGGTGCCGACTCCAGTCCGGACCGCGAGGGGGCGGCGTTCAACGCCGACCAGCGTCTCGTCGGTGATCTGCTCGTGGACGATGTTGGGGACTCGGCGCTCGACCGGGCCTGCGCGGACGCGTACTTCGGCAGGAACGAGACAGGGGTCTGCATCCGAAGTCCCGGCCTCGTGGACGACTCCTGGTCGGAACAGCGGTGGCTCAGACGGTCGCTGGGGCTGGAGTCGGAGTTGGCGGTGAACGTGACCGTCGTCGACAACGGGAGTGTGGTGAACAGCAGCGGTGTATCGTACGCGCTCGGACCGTCACCGCCGTCAGACACCGCCGTGTTCGAGTCGAACCGGTTCGTCACGTTCGGTGACGGCGAGTACTACACCGTCCTCCTGCGGGTGTGGTAACCGTGACGGGTACCGACCCGACAGACGACAACTGGTCCCGGGCAACCCCCTCCAGCGGTTCCGGGACGCGGTTGCGGACCGACATCCGGGGCGTGCAGTGGACACTGGAGGCGTTTCTGGCGGTGCTGTTGTTGCTATCTGCGCTGGTCGTGGTGGCCGAAGTTGCCCCGGCCGGCACCCAGCAAGCGGAGGCGGAACTCGCACGGCAACAGCTCCAGCAGGCCGGCGACGACGTGCTCGGACTCGCCGAAGCAGAGCGGAACCTCACTGCGGCGGTGCTGTACTGGAACACCACAGAGGCAGCGTTCGTCGACGCCAACACCACCCTCGGCGGTGAATCACACTACGTGACCTTCGACGGTGACGAGCCCCACCCGATGGCTGCACTCCTCGCGGACACGCTGGGCGAGCGACCCGTTGCCTACAACCTCCACATCGCGTACGAGACAGAACTCGGGGTCACCGAACGGCGGCCGGTCGTCTACCAGGGACCGCCCGGGGACGACAGCGTCACCACGTCGACGACCGCGTTGCTGTTCGACGACGACCGACCGGCGGCCAGCGCTGGCAACTGCACGCTTGCACAACTGGACAACGCGTCCGCATGTGGCGACGAGTCGTTCTACGCACCCGATGTCGCCCCGGCCTCCGACCGGTACAGCACCGTCCAGATACAGCTCGAACTCTGGAGACCCTGACAGATGAGCCGAACCACCACAGACGAGGAGGCAACAGCTGACGAGGTGTCGAGGGTGGCCATCTTGTGGCACGGCCTCGACTCGGACGCGACCGACGAGCGTGCCGTCTCACAGGTACTCGGCGTGGTACTGGTCATCGCAATCGTGCTGGTGGGTGTTGTTTCGGTTGTCGGGTTCGGTATCGCCGGGTTCGCCGGCGACACGACCGAGCTCTCGGACACCGCAGTCGAGCGCGACCTGACCGGGTTCGCGGCGGCGGTCGAGCAGGTGACAAGAGGGGATGTCGCCGCCGGAACGACCACCGTCGACCTGTCCACGGCGGGACTGGCACGGAGCAACGACCACGTCGATGTCGACGGGCGCTCGGGAAGACTGACCCTGTCTGCACGGACAAACGGGACCGAACGGGAACTCGCGAACACGTCGCTCGGACTCATCGAGTACGGGAACCCCGACTCGTCGGCACGTATCGCGTACCAGTCGGGACTTGTTCTCTCGGCTTCCGATTCGAGTGCCACGCCAGCGGTGGTCCGCTCGAACGGTTTCGCACACCGCACCGACGATGGCGTCGCGTCTCTCAGTCTGCCGGTCACGAGCGTGACCGGACGGGAGCGACTCGACCGGCAACTCCGGGTGACCGTCGACGGCACGGAGGACCTCCATCCGAACGTGCTGGTCGGGACCGGCAGCGGCACCGCGGCCGACGAACTGCTGCTCCGTGTCGAATCCACGTACAGCGAGGGCTGGGAACTCGCGCTCCGCGAGGTGCTTCCCGATGAGCGGACCGATTTCTTCCGCCGCGGGGACGAACTCGAGGTGGTCTACCGCGTTCCGGACGAGGGGATGTTCCTCCACGCCCACCGCCACGATGTCGAACTCGGTGGTCGCTAACGGGCCGACGAACTGGTTGTGCTATCTCCAGCGCTGTTCCGGACGGAAAACCCGAAGCTAATTCGGCTGTGTCGAGTGGCGTGTTGCGAACTGCACGGCCTCGTTATCTGGGCAGGTCTGAACCGCGTCGGGACCTGCGCTTTGCTGCGCGCGCCTCGTCTCGTTTATATCCTGTTACTCGCTTGCCGCTCACGAGGTGTTCGCGGCAAAAGTGGGTTCGGGCGGATTTGAACCGCGAGGACTTCGCTTTGCTCGTCCTCTGGGCTCAAATCCGGGTACCCGTTTACTGCTCACGAGGTGTTCGCAGCAAAAGTGGGTTCGGGCGGATTTGAACCGCCGGCCTCCTCCATGTCAAGGAGGTGTCA
>CAYZGA010000095.1:0-9645 GCA_964477945.1 uncultured Halobacteriales archaeon | reverse complement strand
CAGGCCAAAGGCGGCGGGCTTAAGACCCGCTCCCGTAGGGGTTCCTGGGTTCGAATCCCAGCCCTCGCACTGTGACGCGACGACCCGGGGTTCGACGCCCCGGCAGACGGCACAAGCGGGACACCACGCTTTTTTTCGGTGGTTCCGTACCGGAGAGTGATGACTGATATCCCGGCAGCTGTCGAGCGGGCGTTCGAGACACACGACTCACTCGTACCACAGAACGAGGGTGCGACGGTTACGACGACGGCGTTCGACGGTGTCGTGACGGCGAGCGCGGGCGAGACCGGCGTCGCGTACACCGTCCGGGTCGAGGTGCCGACACTCGACGCGGCAACGGCAGGCGAGGTAGGCGACGCGGTGGCCGCCGACTGGCTCCGGACCCTCCGCAGGCGACTGGAGAGCGCCCCGAAGGCGACCAGGGTGACGGTCGAACTCGACTCGTTTGCCGTCAGTACCGAAGGGGAGACCGTACAGGTCGAGTACGAGTTCACCCACGGCAGTCCCTCGACGGCCGCAACGGTTGCGACGACGTTCGTGGAGTACGTCGAAGGCACCTACGTCGAGGGCATCGTCCCGGGGTACGAGTACGAGCAACCGGTTGCCAGCCTCCTCTCGCAGGCCAGTCAGGGCGGCGAGAGCGGAACTCCGCTGTAGCTTCCCCTTTCCCGTGGCACGGAGGAACGCGTCTCTCTCCCCGGCGCCAGGTCGTCTTGGAGCAGGTGTCCGTTCAGTCGGGTCGTTCGTCGTCGGCGTGGAGTTTCCACTTCGACTCGATGCGGTCGTTCACGATGACGGTCAGGTCCTGGCCTCCGTTACTGCGGAGTTTCGTCCGGTGGAGACCGACGTGTTCGGCGGGCCGGAGTGAAGTACCTCGGGGTCAAGTGGTTCGAGAGACTCCGTCTCTCGTCATCACGGAAATCGAAGATTTCCGAACGACCCCGAGGCACTCTACCTATTATCTCTGTAGAGCGGGTCAGGTCCGTGCGGGCTGGGTCAGTCCATCGCGACGTAGGTCTGTGTAGACCCGACGCCGTCGATAGCCTGCATCTCGGTCGCCGCCACCTCCTTCACGCCGGCGGGCGTGTCGACATCGACGACGGCGATGAGGTCGATGTCGCCGGCGACGATGTGGGCGCGTTCGACCCCGTCGACACGCTCGATGGCGTCTCGCAGTCGGTCGGCCTCGCCGGTGTGTGCCTTTACCATGACGTAGGCGGTCACCATCAGGCGTCACCTCGCGCTCGCTGTTCGGGGTCACCGACCACCATCCGGCGGACGTCGTCGAGTCGCTCCGAGTCGACGAGCACGACCAGTCGGTCACCGGGCAGGAGCGTGTTGTCCGGCGTCGGGAGCGAGAGTCGCCCCTCTCGTGGTCCGTACGCGACGAGTCGTGCCGGGTCCGGCAGTTCGAGTTCGCTCAGCGTGTACCCCCGCATCGGTGCCCCTTCGGTGATGGTGAACTCGACAATCTGCAGGTGCTGCTCGATGTCGGCGATAGCGCGACTGCTCCCGCCGACGAGCGCGTTCTTCGCCAGAATCGCCCCGATTCGCTCGGGGTGGACCACCTCGTCCACCACGTCGACGTGTTCGCGGTATATCTGCTCGCGGTAGTCCTCGTCGATGCGCATCACGGTCCGGCAGCCGTACTGGTCTGCGATGCTACAGGCCGCGAGGTTCGTGTTGAGATCACCGGTCAGCGCGCCGACGGCGTCGACACTGGCCAGGTCCGCCCCTTCGAGCGTCGCCTCCCGCGCGGCGTCGCCCTCGACGATCTCGAACCCCTCGTTGCGGGCCCGTTCGAGTGCCTCGCGGTTGTCGTCGACGACGACCACCTCGTGGCCGCTGTCTCTGACCGCCCGTGCCGTGTGGAGACCGACCCGGCCCGCGCTCACAATAAGGAACCTCATATGCTACCGTATACCATCCTCTCGAATAAAGGTAACCCGCCTCGTCCCCCGCCGAATATCGGTGTCAGACAGTGACGAGTGTCGCGACCGGTGACGATACAGTTAAGTCGGATTGCAGGGAACAGACGGTGATGACAGAGGGGGCCCCCGACGAGCGTGCTGCTGCCGACTGTCGAGTGGACCGACGCCTGCCGGGAACTGTGCGACCAGACCGGGCCGGACGACGAGCCGCTCGTCGTCTGTGATACGTCCGCGGACCCGGTTGCCGACCGGGCCGACAACATGCCTCCGGGGGCACGGATTGTGATGGCCGGTGAACCAGAGGGCTGTTCCGGAAAGGCAAACGCCATCGTCGCCGGGATGGAGGCGGCGACACACGACCGGGTCGTCTGGACCGACGACGACTTTCATTACCCGCCGGTAACTGGGGTGACGCGCTCGTGTTCGACCGCACCGAGGATGTCGACGAGGCGGCCCTACTCGACGACCTCCGCCGGGCCGTGAGCGACGACGCGACGGTCAACGAGCACGTCGACTTCGCCACCGCCAGACGGACCCGCGAGGTGACGATGGGCGGCACCATCCGGGAGCCCCTCTCCGTTCACGGCGCGGAGGATATCATCGCTGGCGGTCCGTATTCGACGTCGAGATTGTCGAGTGACACGCCGGACGGGAACGTGTGTCCCGGCCGGCAGAACTCACCTCCCTCGTTCGGGACGGATTTTACAGAAATGCAAGGAGAATGCCCCGGGGTCGTTCGGAAATCTTCGATTTCCGTGATGACGAAACGCGGTGCGTTTCGAACCACTTGACCCCGAGGCAATTCACTTTCACGCTTCGGCGGTATTTTAATGCCGTCCGGGCCGAAGAGACGTGTATGGCACAGACGACACTCGACGACGACGACCTGTTCTCGGAGGCCGCCTCGGAGATGCGTGCGGATGTCGAGTCCTCGCTCGACCAGGCCCGGGATGGGCTCCCCGACGCCGAGGCGTTCTGGGAGATAGACGCTGACAACACGCTCGGCCTGTTGAACACGCTCAGTTCGACGCTGGAGACCGGTGACGCCGCCGAGCACCTGCGGGACGCAAAAAAGTGGTACACGATGGGCAAGAAGGCCGACGCCTTCGACGACGGCGGTGACCTCGCCGACGAGATTGCGGACCTGGAGGAACTGCTTGCCGATATCGAGGCCGCGAGCGAACAGGCCGGCGACCTGGCGAGTACTGTCCCACAACTGAGAAACACCCTCGAGGAGTGAGAGGACCCAACAGGCGGCGGTGATGGGACGCCCCCGGCGACACCGGAGTCAGTCGACCATCGAACTCTGTCCCGGCGGGAGAAACTCCTGGACCAGGTCCGGACTCGCTATCTTGCGCACGAAGGTTTCGTCGGCGAAGCGCGACTTGAACTCGCGGTAGAGGCGCTTGGCGATGTCGTTCTGTGCGTACATCCCCGGTTCGACCGCGATGCTCGTCTCCGCGCGGTCCCCGATAGGGTCGGGCGGGCCGCCGATAACCCGTGTCTCCGGTTCGCAGGTGATACCCACACTGACACCGACAGGCACGCCCTCGAAGTAGGTCCGGTCACCCCTGACCGCGAACCCGCCCTTTTCGAGGTACTCTCCGCTCTCGGGGGTCTTCGACACCTGGTCGTGGGCGACGAGGTACGCGTCGGCGCTGTACCGACTCGCCTTCCAGACCGAGGAGTAGGACACGGCAAACCGGGCGGCCTCGCGTTTCGAGCGGTCGGGGATCTCGATTGCCTCGTCGTAGGACTCGCTCGGACCGGTCGCTTTCAGTACCGTCGCCGGCCCGCCCTGTGCCTGCGCGTGGACGAACAGGTCACCGCGGTCCAGGTACTTTTTGACGAGTTCCTCGTTCTGGTCGGCGTTTCGCCCGCCGATGACGAGGTAGCCGTCGCTGGTGTGGAACCACCGGAACCGCTCGTACCACTGCTCGGTCTGCCTGACCGGCACCGACGACCGCTCCAGCCAGTCGACCTCGGCCGGTTCCGACTCTGTCTCTGTCTCCTCCTGTTCACCGCTGTTCCACGCCTCGCGCTCCTGTTGCAGTTGCTCCAGTTCTGCCCTGGTGTTCGCGATGGCGGCCTCGGCACCCTCCTTTTTCTCCTCGATGCGTTTTGCCTCCTGGTAGAGGCGGTCGGCGTTTCGCTCGACCCCGTCCTGCACCCGGAGCGTGACCGAGTGACCGCCGACAGTGAGCGTGACCGTCCCCTCGCTGCCGTCGACACCCTCGACGGCCTCGGCGGCGGTGAGTCCCCGCTTTGCACCCTCGGCGAACCGCTCGGCGATGTCGTCCCAGGAGTGACCGGCCTCGCGGGCCGCCCGGACCGTCGAGAGCACCTCGTCGACGAGGTCGTAGTCGGCGTACAGCGACTCGGCTTTCGCCCGCTCCCGGTCGGCCTGTTGCTGGAAACTCTCGATTGCACCCCGCTGTTGCTCGATGATGCGCTCGCGTTCCTCGATCTCGGACTCGAAGTCCGGTCGGTCCCGGCCACCGGACTCGGTCTCCTCGGTGCCGAGGTTCGTGAAGTACGCGTCCAGTGCGTCCAGAAACGAGTCGAACGGGTCGGCGGCGAGGGTCTCGTACTCGGACATCGCCACCGGGGTCACGTCCAGACGCCGACCGCCATCGGACTCCCGGTAGACGCGTGGGTCGACGTCGCCCCCGCGGAGTCGCGCCCCGAGGCTGCTGACCGTCTCGTGTAGCGCCGCGACGGTCCCCTCGTCGGCCGCCGAGACGTCGAGGGTCTTCTCGACACCGGCCCGGGTACAGACCTCCTCGGCCCAGGTGCCGCCGAAGTTGAACTGCGTGGCGAGTGTGCGCACGACGTCGGTGTCGGACTGGTCGAGACGGGCCGCGAACGTCTCGCGGTCGGCCGCGAGCGGGTCGAACCGGGCGTCGGGAAACTCGTACTGCGCGCCGGGGGCGACGGTGCGGGACTTGAGTCGCACCGTCTCCAGGCAGTCGACCACCTCGCCGGTCCCGTCGAGCACCGCGAGGTTCCCGTCACCAAACAGTTCCACGACGAGTGTCGTCTGCCCGTCGTCGCGCTCGAACCGGAGCGAGAGGATGCGGTCGAACTCGAACTGCTCGACGCCGGCGAGTTCCGCCCCCTCGATGCGGTTGCGCAGCATCATCGCGAAGTTCGGCGGGCGCTCCGGCGCGGGCGGGACGTTGTCGGGGTCGGCAACGCGGACGTGTTTCGTCTCGCCGAGGTCGGCAAGCAGTTCGATCCGTCCGCGGTCGAAATCACGCAGTTTCAGCCGCACCAGCCCGTCGGGATAGAGGTACGCCTTGTCGAGGCGTGCGCCCTCGTACCCGGCGAGTTCGGCCGCGAGCGCCGCGAGGTCGACGCTCGTCAGCTCCCGCTTTGGCTCCATACGTTCTCTTTCCGGACTGGACTCAAAGGGGTTGTTACTCCGCGTCGGTGACACCGGCGGCAAGCAGGTCGGCGAGCACCTCGCGGGCGTGACTGTCGGGGTCGACGGTCTCGTAGACGGCGTGGACGGTACCGTCGAGAACGACCACCGTGACCCGTCCGGTCGTCCCGGCGGGCCCTTCGGGCACGTCGTAAGCGTCCGCTATCTCCCGTTCGGGGTCCGCGAGCAGGTCGAACTCGATGTCGTTGTTCGTCGCGAACTCGCGGTGGGAGTCGACATCGTCCACGGACACGCCGTAGACGGCGACGCCCGCGTCGCGGTACCTGTCGTGCTCTGCGACGAACCGTGTCGCCTCCATCGTACAGCCCCGCGTGCCGTCACGCGGGTAGAAGTACAGGACCGTCGGGTCGTCCAGTGGAACGTCGACGCGCTCGCCGTGCTGGTTCGGTGCCGACACCGCCGGGGCGGGGTCACCAGCGTCGAGTGTCATACCCGGCGTAGCAACGGAACGGACAAGACGGTGACGGTAGCTCCCGGGGTCCCGGAGTCGACGCGCCCGGGCGTGTCCAGCACTCGGGTCGCCGCGAGAAACTACCGTAGCCGGGACAGCCAAGAAGCGCAGGCTGTGGGGCCCGCGGCCCTCCTGTACCGCGTGCGGGAGGTTTTTGCCGGCCGACGGTCGAGACGCAGGTGGTGGCGATGACGAGACGTTACCCCCACCGAGCCCCGTGTGACGACGGTTACCGACCGAGCCACCACACCACGTCGACCGGAGGGGCGTCCCGGCCACAGCGTGCGGGATTGCGGCAGGCTGATACCCCGGGGAACCGAACAGTACGGTATGATACCGCCGTTTGCACGACGCTTTCTGGCAGGGGAGACGCCGGCGGAGGCGGTTGCACACGCCACGGAACTCAACAACGACGGTATCGGGGCGATTCTGAATCTGCTCGGCGAGCACTACACCGACAGACGGGACGCGGCCGCGGACACCCGGGCGTACCGCCGTCTCGTCGAGGACATCGACCGGGCGGACCTCCGCGCGCGACTCTCGGTCAAACCGACGCAGCTCGGACTGGATATCGACGAGGACTGCTTCCGGGACAACCTGTCACGGGTCGTCGAGCGCGCCGCCGAGCGTGACGTGTTCGTGTGGCTCGACATGGAGGACCACTCGACGACGGACGCGACCCTGGACGCCTTCGAGCACCACGCCCGCGAGCACGGCAACGTCGGGGTCTGTGTCCAGGCCAACCTCCGGCGGACGGGCGATGATCTCCGGCGACTGGCGGACCTGCCGGGCACGGTCCGTCTCGTGAAAGGGGCCTACGACCCCCCCGCCGAGGTCGCATACCAGTCCCGCGAGCGCATCGACGAGGCCGCCCGCGAGCACCTCCGGTTCATGTTCCGCGAGTTCGACGACGGCGTCGGACTGGGCAGTCACGACCCCGCGCTGGTGACACTCGCGGCGGACCTCGGCGAGACGTACGGCACACCCTACGAGGTGCAGATGCTGATGGGTGTCCGGACCGGCACACAGCGTGACCTCGCGCCACACCACGAGATGTGGCAGTACGCCCCCTACGGCGAGGAGTGGCTCTCGTACCTCTACCGGCGGGTCACCGAGAACGCCGGGAGCGCCCGCTTCGCGCTCCGTGCGATGGTTCCGGGCTGATGGGCGAGGGCACCCCACCTCGCGTGCGTGGGCCGGTCGACCGCGTCGCAGGGGCTTTTTGAGTGCCCGTGGCGTAGAACAGATAATGAGTCACCCCTTCGAGAGCCTGCCGACGCCGCCCCTCGGTGACGAACTGCTGGACCAGGCGTTCTCGCGGGCGGCGCGTGCCGGTCGGGCGAAGTCCGGACTCGACGCACAGGCGTCTATGCTCCAGACTGCGGCGAACATCGTCTCCGACAACCTGGAGAACGTCGTGACGGGGTGGCCGGACCTCGACACGGTCGACCCGTTCTACCGCGACCTCGCGGAGGCGATGGTCGGGGTGAGCACACTGCGCCAGCATCTCAACGAGGTGGGATGGGCGAGTCGCAAGGCAACCGACATCCGCACCGAGTACGAACCACGCCTCCGCGGGACCGACGCCGACACCGCGCGCAAGCACCGCAAGCAGGCGTTCGCGCGCCTCGCCGACGTCGTCGAGGAAATCGAGGACGACCTGGCCGCGCTCGTGGAGATCCGGAACGACCTCCGGGTACTGCCGGATATCCGGCCCGACCGCCCGACGGTGGTCGTCGCGGGCTACCCCAACGTCGGCAAGTCCTCGTTCGTGAACCGCATCACCCGGGCCGACAACGAGGCCGCGTCGTACCCCTTTACCACGACGCAGGTCCACGTCGGCCACGTCGAGCACCGCCACGTCAACTACCAGTTCGTCGATACGCCCGGGTTGCTCGACCGGCCACCCGAGCAACGCAACGATGTCGAGTCACAGGCGGTCAGCGCACTCACACACGCCGCCGACGCCGTGCTGGTCGTGCTCGACCCGACCGGAACCTGTGGCTACCCGCTCGACGTGCAGGAACGACTCCTCGCGGATATCGAAGACCAGTTCGACGTGCCCGTGCTCACCGTCTACAATATGCTCGACCGACTGGACGAGGACGAACGGGCCACGTTCGATACCTACACTATGAGCGTCGCAACCGGGGAGAACGTCGAGAGGGTGCTCGACGCCGCTCTCGATGCTGTCGACTACGAACCCGAACTCCCAATCGACGAGACGGGGTGAGACTGTCTGTCACGACCGCTGCAACCGTTCCGCGACCTGACCGGGAGATGTGGCGCGCGCTGGCGAGCAGTCCCGAGCGGCGAGACGCGCGGGAACGTCTCGAAATGCGCGAACGGCGACCGGAGAGAGCCGTGAGCAAAGCGAGGAATGAGTGAGTGCTGTGCGGGCGGAGCAGCGCGACGCCCTCGCGGCGAACGGTGAGTGACGCGAGTCGTGCTGGACCGGTGACCAGCCGGGTCCGGACGGTCAGTCCTCGTCGACGCGAGGGTCGAGATACCGGTACGAGAGGTCTTGGAGGATGCTCCCGACGACGGCGACGAGGATGATGATCAGCGTCGACCCGAGCAACACCGGCAGGTCACGGGCGTCGAGTGCACGCAGTATGATGATGCCGAGTCCCTCGATACTGAACAGCACCTCGACGACGAAGATGCCCAGCGCGGTGAGTCCGAGTGCCTGGGTAAAGAGCAACGACGATATCGGGACGGCGGCGTTGCGGAGAACGTGACGGCCAACCCGTCCCGGTCCACCACCCTTTGCCTGGACGAGCGAGACGAACCGGCTGGAGGCCTGCTCTCTGGCGTACGCCCGCGAGTAACTGACGTAGCCGCCGAGCAGGGTCATCGTCACGAGCAGTGCCGGAAAGAGGTGGTCGAACAGCAGCCCGTACCGGTCGACCACGCCGCCCTGTGTCGCGGAGACGAGCATCCCGCCGAGCCAGAAACTTGGAATCACGAAGGCCAAGTACGAGCCCAGACGGCCGTAATTCGCGAGTTTGCTGTCGGGGTAGAGTGCGACGAACACACCGACGGAGATACCGATGACAACGGCCAGGAACACGGCGGGGAGCACGTAGGTTGCGGTCCGGAGGGCCGCGTCGGTGACCATCGGGTACACCGCCTCGCCGGTCCGGAACGACTCCCCCCACCGGAGTGTGACCATGTTCCCCATCCAGTCGAGGTACTGCTCGAACAGCGGTCGGTCGAGTCCCCGCGGGTTGGCGTACTCGGCGATCGCCGCCTCGACGCGTGCCTCTACCTCCGCCGCGGGGACCGGTTCCCCGCCGAACCCGGTGGCCCGTCTGACCCGCGCCTCGATGCGGCCGGTGACCCAGTTCTCCGAGACGGTGAAGGTCAGAAAGACCGTGGTCATCACGACCCAGGCGGTGAACAGACCGAACCCAACCCGCCTGGCGATGTCTCTGAGCAGACTCATCTCAGCTACTGGCGTCGGAAACGAAAACTGACAGTTCGCGATGGGGCGGGCAAATCATACCCATCTGTCGGGGATGCTCGAACATAAACCGTGCCGTTCGTCACGGACCCCTCACGGCGGTCGGTATTCCCGTCGCGCCTCTCTGCGGTCGGGACCCGACACAGTCGGGGACGACAAATGGTTCCCCGCCGGACGGCCGGCGGCGGAGTCCCACCCGCGACGGCGACCCGGCAGGGTCAGTCGTCACCGACCCGGGGGTCGAGATACTGGTACGAGATGTCTTGGACGACGTTCCCGACGACGGTGACGAAGATGATAATCAGTGTCGACCCGAGCAACACCGGCAGGTCGCGGGCGTCGACGGCGTTCA
>CAYZGA010000094.1:0-9704 GCA_964477945.1 uncultured Halobacteriales archaeon | reverse complement strand
TGTATAGCGACATACCGTGTATGAAACGAGGACGCCTCGTGCTGTCTCTGGACGCAATGCCCTGTATCAGGCGACCGTCCAAGACGTGATGGACGACCCGACCAGGCGGAGGGTTTAGGCGCGTTGCGTGTCGAACAGATATGTGCGACCGATTGGCTCTGGTTCGGTGCTCGTGGACACAGACGGGCACCGCGCCGACGTCGTATTGAACCGACCGGAGAAGCGCAACGCTATGAACGAGAATCTCCTCACAGACCTCACGACGGCCATCGAAACCGTCGACGACGAGGACGGGGTCCGGGCGATCGCACTCCTCGGAGAGGGTCCCGTGTTTAGTGCGGGAATGGACCTGGAACTGATGCGCGAGTGTGGTGCGGCCGCGCGGGACGGGCGTACCTTCGAGAATGCCGGGGGTCTACTGCAGACAGCCACCGACGCCATCGCGTCGGCGCAGGTGCCGACGGTGGTTGGTATCAAGCGGAGTGCGCCCGCCGGCGCGTTCGAGTTGACCCTGCCCGCGGACTTCCGTGTTCTCTCGAACGAGGCCAACTACGGGGTTATCGAGGTCAAACTGGGTACGTTCCCACACGGTGGGGCCACACAGCGACTCCCCAGGCTGGTCGGACTCGCGAGAGCAAAGGAGATTGTGCTGACCGGCGAGTTTGTTGACCCGGCGGAGGCAGTCCGGATGGGGCTGGTGACCGAGACCTGTCCCGCACCGGAGGTTGACGACCGCGCTCGGGCGCTGGCCGACTCGCTGGCCGAGAACGCACCGCTCGGTGTCCAGCAGGCCCGGACGGCTCTCAACACCGCCTTCGACCAACCGCTCGACGCGGGACTCGCCCGCGAACAGGAACTCGCTGACCCGTTGTACGAGACTCACGACTACGCTGAGGGGTTCGCGGCACGGACCGACGGCCGCGACCCTTTCTTCGAGGGACGGTAACGCCGCCTCGCGAGGGGTCTATCAGCGAAGGTTTCGTGATCACCCGTGTCTTCGAGTTCGTGGGTGCCGGCACGAGCCCCCGCGCCAGCAGGTACAGACGACACACGGTGTGTCGTCGACAGGGCTCGCTGTCGGGTAATCCAGGTCAACACACCGACCTGTCACCGGACCACCAACACGGGAGTGTCTACGGACGCACAACCGTGGAGAGTTAGGCGCATCAAGACAGCACACAGTGGCGGGGTGCGAGTAACGCGCGACACCACTAAATTGTAACTCGGAGCGGCGAGCGGTCGTTATATCGTCATGTTAACTTCAATAATGTTTACTGTCTGCCGGAGTCGTCTGACAACCTCCGGGTCGTCGCCCCCCTCACCATGACTGATGAAACTGGTCGGTCCAAAGACGACGACAGCCCCAATAGGGTAGCCCGTGTCGTCGGTGACAGCACAGCCGTAGCTGTGCATCCCGCTGACGTGTTCCTCAACGTTTGTTGCGTACCCCTGTTCAGCTGTCTGTTTGAGTTCTGTCAGGAGTGTCTCGTAGTCCGTTATTGTGTGTTCCGTGTACGTCTTGAGCCCTCGTCTGTTGACGATTGCACTCACCTTCTCGCGCGGCAGTGCGGCGAGAATTGCCTTGCCACCCGACGTCGCGTGCAACTCGGTGCGAAAGCCGGGGTAGACGTCGATGTCCAGTCGCGGCGACTCACTGTGTGTGTACAGTGTGACACCCTGGCAGTTCTCCTCGATCATCAGACTCGCTCTCTGGCCCGTCTCACAACTCAGTTCCCGCACCTGCTTTTTGCCCGCCTCGTAGATTGGGCGGTTGGTGCGAACGTACGACCCAATCTCCAGAAACCGCGTGCTGACACGGTAGGTGCCATCGTCTTTTATCAGTAACCCGGCCAATCTCAGTGACTTGAGATAGCCGTGCATCGTGCTCTTCGGCAGGTCGAACTCCGTTGCGAGCTCTGTGAGTGTCGCCCCCTCGTCTCGAAGAATCGCCTCTATCAGGGCCGACGCGACTCTGATCGACTTGATTGGCCAGGTTTCCTCCATACGCCCCATTCTGGACCCGCAAATAAACGTTTTTTCGATAATACCGAACTAGCTACCGGCTGTCCGGTCAGGCCGCTGTCAGCGCCACAGACCGCGTCCACGACTACCTCGGAGTACGCGGAGTTTGGCTCCCGGAACTGCGTTCGACAATCTCGAAAAGTTCTGATTACCCGAACCGGATGCAGAATAATTGAATTTATGTATTCAATATTTGCTCTCCAATCACCGATTGTTGGTCGGGAAACGTGCTGTATTCGACATAACCGAATTGTGAGCCGAGTCGTAGCGCGAGCCAGAGCGACCGCAGTCGTCTGAGGGCCCGGGACGGTTGGAGAACGGGGGACATCCGGCAGTCGGGCCGGTCGGGTTGGCCCGACACACGGGCAGTGCTGGTCAGGTCGGGAGAGGGGTCAGCAGACGGTGTGACGTTCATCCCGGAAACGACACGCCGCCGTTGACACTGAGAACCTGTCCGGTCACCGCGGGCGCGTCAACGAGTGAGACAACGGCGTCGGCCGCATCGTCGGGTGTCACCTCAAAGGTCTGTTGCTGGAATGCCTGTTCGAACACCGCCGACTCCTCGGACTCGTCCATCAGCGCCCGCTGAGCGGGCGTGTCGTCGACCACCGACAGCGACACCGCGTTCACGTTGATGCGGTGCCGGGCGAGTTCCTTCGCCAGCACGCGGGTCGCCATCAGGAGCGCGGCCGCCGCCCCACCAGGACCGACCTCCGCCGGCGTCGGGACGCGTCCGGCGTCTGCCGTCACGTTCACAACCGTGCCCTCTGCTTGTTTTAGATACTCGAGTGCTGCGTGCACGCCGTAGAGCCGGTTGGCGTAACCCGCCTCACACCACGCGAGGATGTCGTCGGTAGCCATCTCCTCGAAGAAGTCGGGTTTCGGGGCGTCGGCGGCACCGCCGTTGTTCACGAGGATGTCGATACCACCGTACGCGTTGTTCGCCTCCTCCATCAGCCCCTGCAACTCGGTAGGTGCGTTCAGGTCGGCGCGCACAAACGTCGCCTGTCCGCCGGCGCGCTCGATGTCGGTGACCACCTCGGCCCCGCGCTGTGCGTCGCGACCGTTGACTACCACCGCTGCACCACAGGCGGCGAGTCGGCGGGCGGTTGCCGCCCCGATACCGCCGGTCGAACCCGTAACCACCGCCGTCTGCCCGCTCAGGTCGGTGTTTCCGGTCATCTGGGTGCTCGGTTCCGACCGTCGAGCCGTGCGTCACTCACGATCAACGCAACTCGTAGTGAAAGTCGGTGATACGTGCCTCGCGTTCCGCCGGCGGTGCGAACACTGTGGTGACCGGCGTTCCGACCGACAGTCTGTCGGCCGCCGCCTCGGTGTCGTCGAGGTCGACACCCCGCAGGAGGTTCACCATCGCGGTGTCGGCTCCGTCGAGTTGGACGTAGGCGATGGCGTACGGTGCCTCGGGGCCGGCACCCAGCGGGTTCGGAACGATCGTAAACGACTCGATCTGACCGTCCGGGCCAATCTCGACCCAATCGTCCGTGTCGACGAAACACTGCTCACAGAACCCGCGCGGTGGTGCGAGCACGCGCCCACACTCCGGGCAGCGTTTCCCGAGCAGCTGCTCGTCGTCGCGCAACGCCGTGAGAAACCGACTCGCCGTCTCTCCGGCGGCGTGTTCGTACTCGATGTCCCAGTGTCCCGGAACGTACACAGTCTCGTTACTTGTTGTCATAGTTTGCTATGCACGCTACTCACGGATCTTATAAAATCGTTTGGGTTGTCCCGGGAACGGCCCGCTGTCTCCGGTGTCCGAGTCGCCTGGTCGGCGCCGCGACTGTGCGAACAACAAGGTTTTTATACTACGCTTGAAATAAGCATATAGAGTGTTGCATATGTCAAAAAGACCATCAATCGGTGTAATCGGTATCGGCGAACCGGGTTACGGGCCGCGAATCGATCAGACGGTTCCGGAACTCGTGCACGCGGCGGCCCGTGCTGCGCTCGCCGACGCGCCAATCGACCGCGACGCAATCGACAACGTTGTTGCCTGTGCGTCGGACTTGGACGACGGACGCGCCATTGCGAGCATGACAACCGCCGCCCCCGGCGGCGCGTACCTCAAAGACTACGTGAAGACGACGAACTCCGGGATTCACGCCATCGAGCTGGCGATGCTACGGATGGAGGCCGGACAGTTCGACACGGCGCTTGTGCTCTCGTGGGGAAAAGGGACCGAGGCCGATCTTGAGGAGTCTGTCCGACTCGAGGGTGAGCCGTTTACCCACCGTGGCACTGGGATCGGCCACCGGAGCGGTCACGCCATCGAGGCGGCGGCCTACCACGACGGCCACCCGGAACCGGAGGCGGCCGACTGGCTCGTCGAGCACGACACCAGGATGGGTGCGACAAACCCACGTGTCGAGGGGTGTGCGGTCGTCGAAGCGTCGACGGTAGCGAACTCGCCGGTTCGTGCGTGGCCGCTTCGGGAGGCACACCTCCCACCGGAGTCTGACGGCTCCTCCGGACTCGTACTCGCCACCGCGGAGTTCATCGAGTCGAACGGCATCGAGAATCCGGTCTGGCTCCGCGGTGTCGGCCGGCAGACCGCGTCGTACAACGCCGGCGAACGGCCGCTCGGCCGACTCGCAGCGGCCAGCACGGCCGCGAGGCGTGCCTACGACGAGGCTGGTCTGGACCCCACGACGGCCGACGTGGTCGAACTCCACGGCGCGTCGGCGTTTCACGAACTGATGGCGCTGGAAGCGCTCGACATCGTTCCAGACACGCCCACGGTGTCGACATTGGAACGGCGGTTCGAGGCAGGTGAGACGGCACTGAACCCCTCGGGCGGCGCGCTCGCGGCGAACCCACTCATCGGAGCGGGGCTCGCTCGTGTCGCCGCCGCGGCACGCGAACTGCGAGGGGGCCCACCGGCCACCGCGGTTGCCCACGCGACTGCCGGGTTCACCGACCAGGTTCACGGTGTCGCCGCGCTGGAGGGCGGTGTCGATGCGTAGAGACCCTGCGATTGTCGGCACCGGACAGTACGGCTACGACGACGAGATTCCGGAGAACTACGGTGAGTTGCTCACGCACGCGGCACGGCGGGCCGTTGCCGACGCCGACATGGGACTCGACGATATCGACGCGGTGGTGTTCTCACAGGCCCCCGAGGCGTTTTTTGGCGTCGCTAACCCCGAGCGCTGGGGTGTCGACTTTCTCGGGGCGGCGGATATCCCGTCGATGCGGATTCACACCGGCGGCACCACCGGTGGGTCTGCCGCACAGGTCGGTATCCAGCACGTCGCCAGCGGTCGCTACGACACCGTGCTCGTCGTCGGTGCTGAGAAGGTAAAGGAAAACCAGTCTCCGCAGACGGTTCTCAACAGCATCTTCGACCCGCTGACAGAGCGGACTTTCGGGTTGAACACTATCAATACGGTGGCGATGCAGGCGGTCCGGTACATGGACAAGTACGGGACGACACGCGAGGACTTTGCACGTATCGCCCGTCGGTCACGTCGGCACGCGTCGTCGAACCCCCACGCACACCTGCGTCGCGAGGTGACAGTCGAGGACGTGCTCGGTGCACCGACACTCTCGTGGCCGCTGGGGATGTACGACACCTGCCCGAGTTCCTCCGGGAGTTGTGCGCTGGTCGTGACCGACGGCGACACGGTTCGCGACCGCGGACTCAACCCGGCGTGGGTCGCCGGCATCGCAGCGACGGCCGGAACGTACTACATCGGTGACCGCATGGGCAACGCCGATGTCGATTTCGCCGAGTCGGGCTATCTCACCCCGGTCGCCCGGCGGACGTACGACCAGGCCGGCATCGACGACCCGCTGTCGGCCCTCGATGTCGCCGAACTCTACACACCGTTTACTTCCTTCGAGTACCCGATGATAGAGGCGCTCGACCTCTGTGACCCCGGCACGGCACAGACGGCCGACCGCGACGGACGCTTCGACATCGACGGTGCCCTCCCGGTCAACCCGTCCGGCGGCGCGCTGTGTACCAACCCCATCGCTGTCACCGCACTCATCCGCGTCGCCGAGGCCGCAGACCAGGTCCGCGACACCGCGAACGGTATCCAGGTTCCCGACGCCGAGACCGCTCTCGCCACCGGTGTCGGCGGCATCTCACAGTTCTACACCGCGGCTATCCTGTCGGCGTCCCGGGCCTGAGTACCACCTGCTCCGGGGCGACCGCTCGCATACTGTCTAGCAGGGTCGACGCAAGGCCTATACCGGGACTCACCGAACGGATAGTATGATTGACTTCGCCGAGTACACGATGCTCGACCTCTCGTGGTTGTTGCCCGGACCGTACGGGACACGACTGTTGAGCGACCTCGGGATGGACGTGGTGAAAGTCGAGCGGCCGGGAACGGGGGACTACGCCCGCACCCAGGGGCCGATTGTCGAGGCAACGGGCATGAGCGAACTGTTTCATACGGCAAACCGGAATAAACGGAGCGTGGCACTCGACCTCTCCGGTGAGGCGGGCAGTGACCTGTTTTTACAGTTGGCGGCGGACGCGGACGTCATTGTCGAGCAGTTTCGACCCGGGGTTGTGGACCGACTCGGCGTCGGGTACGACGACGTGCGTGCGGTCAATCCGGACATCGTTTACTGCTCGCTAACGGGGTACGGTCAGACGGGACCGTACAGTAACCGGGTCGGCCACGATATCAACTACGCCGGACTGACGGGGCTGCTCAACGAGACAACGTCACGCGGGAGTTCGATGCCGACACAGCCGGGGTTTCCGGTGGGGGATATGGCTGGCGGTCTCGCCACCGCGTTCAGTGTCGTTACCGGGCTCCTGTCCCGCGAGCGGGGCAACGGCGGCGGCTACTTCGATGTCTCGATGACCGACCTCCTGTTCTCGATGGCGACCGGACAGGAGTGGGCAACCGGTGACGACCCTGCCGAGGGGTCCGACGCGACGCACAACTTCCCGCCGGCGGAACTCGTCCACCCCTGTCACACGGTCTACCCGACAGCCGACGACCGCTATCTCACGGTGGCGGCCGTTGAGGAGGCGTTCTGGGACCGCTTGCTGGCGGCGCTGGACCGTGAGGACCTGGCCGAGTACCAGTTCGCACAGGGTGACCGCGCCGACTACGCCTACGAGCAACTGGAGGCCGAGTTCAGAACCCGGAGCCGTGCGGAGTGGAACGAGCGCCTCTCGGATGAGGTCCCGGTCGCCCCGGTCAACAGCCTTGAGGAGGCGTTCGCGGACCCGCAGATCCGCGCCCGGGGACTCGTCGAGTCGGTCTCTCTCGGCGACGAGACGGTTCGACAGGTCGGGTTCCCCATCGAAACCGACGCCGAGATCCCTGGACGCACCGCGCGAGCACCTCTGCTGGGCGAACACTCCCGCGAGATCCTCGGTCCGGTTCTCGACGACGACGAACTTGATACACTCGTTGAGGAGGGTGTCGTCGGCACGCCGTAGCGTTGCCCGTCTCGCGCCGGGCCGGCCACACAGCACGGGACGGTCTCTGTGGGTTCGACCGGCACCAGAGGAACGGCCCGCCCACCTCGACAGCTATCCGTGTCCGATTCACACAGTGTGCGACACACCCACCTCACTACAGTAGTAACTTATATAGGTCCCCTCGATAAAAATCATAATCATCTCGTATGAAACAGGGAGCCGCGACTGTGGCACGCAAGGGTTATATCTACTTCAGAGTCACACTGACACTCGTATTTCTGCTGATGATTCTGGTAACGGTCGTCGGCATTCTGGGTCGACAGATTCGGCCGTACTACCAGTTGGACACCCTCTGGACCAGCACCGTCTCGACGGCGTTGTTGATCACTGTTATCTTTCTCGGGACGGCCGTCGCCGAGATTGAGGACGAACACATCGAGGTAACGGTCTTTCGTGACCGCATCGTTTCGACGGTTCCGGCGTTTATGTACCTGATAAACGCACTCGTTATCGCGTTTGCGGCAGTGGTCAGTTACTCGGGTGTCCTTGCGGCCCGTCGTCAGTGGGGCGTACCGTTTGCCGACCTGCTGTGGCTAAACACGGGTTGGTTGTATCTCACCATCGCGACCGGTTTCTTCCTAGTAATGGTGAACCGGTTGTACCTGCTTCTCCAGCGAGATACCGGCGGGATTGACAATACGGACACCTCATGAGCAGACAGACAGCTGCCTCGGCCGGGCACAAACTGGGGGAGTTTACCCGAACGCACCGGCGCTACCCAACCGGACCTGCACCCGCGATATCAGGCAGACAGAGGGGTATCTGAGGATGGACTGGCTCATTGTCCTCATCTTCCTGGTCGTGCTCGTGGTTCCGATACTGCTGGGGGTGCCGGTGGTGTACTCCATCGGTATCAGTTCGGCGACCCTCATGCTGTTACCGCTGGGTCCGAGTTTCAACGCCGAGATATTCTCGATACGGATGCTCCGTAGCGGTGAGGATTTTATTCTCCTCGCGATTCCGTTCTACCTGCTGGCGGGGCGGTTGTTGGCGGAGTCCGGTGCAACCGACGCGATATTCGAGTTTGCGAGTGCTATTGTCGGCGGTGTCCGTGGCGGTATCGGACAGGTGAACGTTATCGCCAGTATCATTTTCTCCGGAATGAGTGGGTCTGCCGTCGCCGATGCGGCGGGACTGGGGACAATTGAGTACGATATGATGAAACGCGCGGAGTATGACGACGGTGTCGCCGTTGCTGTCACCGGGTCCTCGTCCATCATCGGCCCCATCATGCCACCAAGTATCCCCCTCATCATCTACGGTGTTATCGCCGAGGTATCGATCGGGGATCTCTTTCTGGCCGGTATTGTCCCCGCACTACTGATGGCCGCATCGATTATGCTCGTTGTCTACTACCAAGCCCGGAACCGTGACTACCCGAGAAACACAGGTATCTCAATCCCCGAGGTCGCCCGGACGTTCGCCCGCGCGCTGCCGGGCCTGCTCACCGTTGTCCTCATTATCGGTGGTATCTTTACCGGGGTGTTTACAGTTACCGAGGCTGGGGCTGCCGCCGCCCTCTGGGCCGCAATTATCGGGTTTCTATTCTACCGCGACATCAGTCCTCGTGACATCTGGGATGCGGCGTACCAGACAATGGTCGATATGGGGGCGTTTCTCTCGATTCTTGCCACCGCCGCTATCTACGCGTTTGTCGTCATCCTGGCCGAGATCCCGCAGATGTTCGTCGATATCCTGCTGAGTGTCGGCGGTGGCCCGACAGTGCGACTGTTACTGGTCGTGGTCGTGCTCCTGTTTCTCGGGATGGTGATGGAGCCGCTGGCCAATATTATCCTTGTTGTTCCGATCTTGGCGCCGGAGTTCGGCGCGCTCGGACTTGACCCCGTTCACACTGGCGTCGTCGTCACACTCACACTGATGATGGGGCTGCTCACCCCGCCCGTCGGCGCTGTTCTGTTTGTTCTTGAGAAGGTGACCGATGTCCCGCTCGAGAAGATCGCGGTTGCTATGATACCGTACTACGTGCCGTTGCTGGCTGTGTTACTGTTGATTGTGCTGTTTCCGGAACTCGTGTTGTTCATTCCGGGTGCGGCCTGATACTGATTAGTGCAAGCGTGTTCCTGACCACGTCGCATAACGGGTTACTCTACAGGCGGTACGAGGCGAATGCCACGGGGTCGTTCGGAAATCGGAGATTTCCGTGATGAACGTTGGACAACGTCCAACGAACTTGCGAGCGGGCAATGCCCGC
>CAYZGA010000093.1:0-9862 GCA_964477945.1 uncultured Halobacteriales archaeon | reverse complement strand
CGGTCATCGGCTCGAAAGGCCGAAATGATTGGCCGGACTACACCAACCGAGCGAACGCATTGAGTCCTGAGTCGTACCGAGTGAAAAGTTTGTCTGTTCACCGTGCGACGCTGGAACGCTACCTTGATGCGCACCGCACACCATACACGAGTATGGAGGACCCGGATATTCTGCTGACCAACGACGACGGCATCGACGCGAACGGCCTCCACGCGCTGTACGATGCTCTCTCGTCGGTAGGGTCGGTGACGGTTGTTTCGCCGCTCGACGACCAGAGTGCAGTCGGGCGGACGCGCTCGCAGTCGGTGGCGGTCCACGAGCACGAACTGGGCTACACCGTCGACGGGACGCCCGTGGACTGTGTCATCGCGGGAGTCCACTCGTTGCTCGCGGGGGTGGACCTGGTGGTCGCGGGTTGTAACCGGGGTGCGAATCTCGGGTCGGCAGTACTCGGCCGGTCCGGAACGGTCAGTGCCGCCGTCGAGGCGGCCTTTCTCGGCGTGCCCGCGATGGCCGTCTCGATGTACATCCCGACCGAGCGGTTCGCCAACGGCACTGTCGAGCGAGAGAGTTACACCGCCGCAGTCGACAGCGCGTCGTATCTGGTCGAGCGGGCGGGAGACGCGGGCCTGTTCGAGTATGCGGACTACCTGAACGTCAACGCGCCGATTGCCGACAACTGCACGGGCGAGATGACCGTCACGCGCCCATCCACAGTCTACCGCATGGGTGCCAACCGCGACGGTGGCACGGTCAGACTCCACGACTCCATCTGGGAGGAGATGGACGCCGGCACCACCGACGACCCGCCGGGAACCGACCGGCACGCGATTGTCGAGAACAGAATCAGCGTCTCCCCGCTCTCCGCTCCACACACGACCGAACAGGACGCCGAACTCGCCGCGCTCGCGGACGACTACACCGCGGCGGGGTCTCGTCACAGCGGGTCGATGTAGGTCTCAGGACGGCACCGGCAGACCGGTGCCGTGGACACGTCCAGGTCGTCCCGTGTCACCTGCCAACAACGGTAGATGTGTCAGTTGTTGATAGTTCCCAGGTCCTGGAACAGGGCCTGGACGTCGAATATCGAGACCCTGCCGTCGCCGTCGAAGTCGAACGCGTACGCGTTGTTCTGGACCTCGTCGCTGTCCAGTTCCTCGAAGAACCCCTGCACGTCCCGGATATCGAACGTCTGGTCGCCGTTTACGTCGCGGTACAGGCCGTCGTCGGCGATACTGGTCGGCGCGTTCCACTCGTCACGCAGCGGTGGTGGCCCGGTCGGACCGCCGTACGCCCCCGCGCCGTACCCGCCCTCACCGTACCCGGTGTTGGTCGGCGTCACGTCGCTCCCGGTCGACACGGTTTCGCCGTCCCCTGTCGAACTGGTCGCGGTCGCGGCACCGGTCCCGCCCGTCAGCCCGGACCCGGCCGCGAGAGCGGTCATGTACGTTCGACGCTCGACGGGGAGCAGTCCGTCTCTCGATGCCTCGCCGGGGTCACTCATCGGGTCACACCTCTCTGATGTCTGTGTGGTCGTTTCGCACGGTCCATACCCGAGCGTCACAGTCCAGATACAAATGTGTTGCCCGGCCCGCGAGGTCCACGTCGAGGCGCGAGCGGACAGTGCCGGTGTCCGATCCGGCGAGGGCGCGGAGTCTCAGGTCGACCCGAGGAAAAGCGCCTGCACGTCGAACACCGAGACCCTGCCGTCGTCGTCGAAGTCGAACGCCCACGCGTAGGTCTGTACCGGGTCACTGTCGAGTTTGTCGAACAGAGCCTGGACGTCGGCGATACCGACCCGGCCGTCCCCGTCGACATCCTCGTAGCGGCCGTCACCCGAAGGGTCCCGTGGCGGGTCCGACCCGATCACCGGCGGCACCGTCGACGCGGCCGAGACGGTCACGGTCTGGTTTGCCGTTCGGTCGCCATCCTCGACGGTGAGTGTCACGTCGTACTCGCCGGGCGTGGTGAACGTGTGGGTGGTCGTCTCACCGGTCGCGGTCGTGCCGTCACCGAGGGTCCACGTGTGGCTCTCGATGTCCCCGACACTCGCGGTGGCGTCGAGTGTGACCGGGTCGCCCGTGACGAGCGGGGTCGAGCCGAGGGTAAAGAGCGCCGTCGGTGCCTGGTCGGCCCACCTCTGTCCGTGGCCGAGCGTGCCGAGCGCGACACGCGAACCTGCGCTCGTGGCGTCGTGCTCGGTGTCGATGGCGTGGACGCGCCTGTCGGTCCCGACGAAGACGGTCCCGTTCACCACCGTCGGTGCGGTGTGTATCTCCGCAAAGAGGCTGTCGGTCCAGCGCAGTTGGCCGGTGCTGGCGTCGAGCGCGTACAGGTTGGTGTCGGTTGTCCCGAGGTAGACGGTGCCGTTGGCGACGGTTGGACCGCCGCGCACCAGTCCCCCCGTCTCGGCACGCCACACCTCCGCGCCCGTTGCCGCGTCGAGCGCGTACACCGAGGTGTCGTCACCTCCGACGTAGACCCGCCCGGCGGAGACAGTCGGCGCGGCCCGGACCGGTCCGCCGGTCTCGACGACCCACTCCTGCTGGCCGGTCCTGGCCGACAGCGCCCGGACGGTCCCGTCGTCGCTCCCGACGTAGACGGTGCCGTCCGCCACGGTCGGTGACCCGCGAACCGACGCGGCGGTGTCGACCGTCCACCGGATACCGCCCGTGCTGGCGTCCAGCGCGTAGACGTGGCCGTCGTCGCTGCCGACGAACACCGTCCACGCCCCGCGGTCCGGTCCGGGGTGTGTCTCGACGACGGTTGCTGACCCCCGGACCGGGCCACCCGTGTCGACCCGCCAGCGTTCGGCACCCGTCTCCGCGTCGAGTGCGTACACCCGCCCATCGTCGCTGCCGGCGTAGACGGTCCCGACAGCGACTGTCGGCGACGCACGCACGGCCCCGCCGGTCCGGACACGCCACGCCAGGGTTCCGGCGTCGGCGTCGTACGCGTACACCCGGTTCTCGCCGCCTGCCGTGCCGAAGTACACGCTCCCGTCGACCACGGTGGGGGCGTTCCAGACCGGGCCACGCGTCGGGAGAATCGTCTGCTCGCCGGTCGTCAGGTTCAGAGCGTGTCCATCGATACCGCCGACGAACACCGAGTCCCCGACGACAGTCGCGCCGCCCCTCGTCGGGGCACCCACACCCTGTGCCCACCGCGTCTCGAACGGTCGCGGTGCCACCTCGACCTGCCGACTCGTGGTGTCGCTCGCACCGCCGGTGTCGGTCACGGTGAGCGTCACCTCGTAGGTTCCCGCCGTCTCGAAGGTGTGCGTGACCGTCTCGCCGGTCGCGGTCGTGCCGTCGCCAAACGCCCACCCGTAGCTCTCGATGTCGCCGACAGCCGCGCTGACGGTGACGGTCACCGACTCGTTCGGTGCCGGGTCCCGCGGTGAGAGTTCGACCGTCGCGCTCGGCGTCCGGAGAAACTCGATCGCCGCGGTGACGTTGACGATACCGGCACCGTAGCGGGTGTCACGCTCCCACCCCGGCGTTGGCCAGCGGTCCGGTTTCCAGGCGGTCGTCTCCAGCGCCGTCTGGAGTGTCGCCGCGTCGACCTGCCTGTCGGTCGCGGACTGTGCGAGTGCGATAGCACCCGCGACGTGCGGCGTTGCCATGCTCGTGCCGGACTTGTTGTCGTAACTGCCGTTCGGTGCCGCGCTGTAGACGGAGACACCGGGACCGCTCACCGACGGGACGACGTACGACCCGGGCCAGTCATCGGGGGCCGTATCCCCCCAGAACTGGTCGGTGTCGTACTCGTCACCCGACGAGAACCCGGCGACTGTTCTGTCCGCGGCGGCCGCCCCGACACCGACCGCGTCGTACACGTTCGCCGGCGACAGGGCGAGACCGTCCCCCTCGTTGCCGCTGGAGACGACGACGGGTGTCCCCACCGCGTTCGCGTTCCGGACCGGTTCGACGAACGCCTCGACGGCCCCGGGCACCCCGATACTCATCGAGATAACGTCGGCGTCGTTCGCGACAGCCCACTGCATACTGGCGACCAGTTGCGCGACCGTCACCACGCAGGCGGGGTCACACTCCCGCAGGGCAACCCCGTGATACAGTTCCGCCCCCGGCGCGACGCCGATCTGCGTGCCGCTCGCCGCGCCACCCGTGGCGGTCCCGCTGACGTGCGTGCCGTGTCCCTGCGGGTCGATATCCTGCGGTGGGGCGTCCACCTGACTGCCGTTCGCGTCGAACGTGGCCCACCCGTCCAGGTCGATGTCGGGATGGTCCGGGTCGACACCGGAGTCGAGCACCGCAATCCGCGTCCCCTCACCCTGCGTGCCGTAGGTCTCCCAGGCGTTCGGCGCGTCTATCTGTTCGAGTCCGTACGTCGTCGTTCCGTTTGGTGCCGCCCCGCCCTCGGCCACCTCGTCGCCGGGCGCGGGCCGTGAGGGACGCCCGGGTAACGCCTCCATCTCGACGTTCCGGACGAGGCGGTCGACGCCGTCGACCCGCGCGAGCGCGGTCACCGGGACCCGGTCGGTGTCGACCCGCACCAGCACCGCGTTCGTCAGCCAGAACTCGTTTACGACCCGCGTTCCGTCGGTGGCGGCGACCACCGACCGCAGCGTTGCCTGCGTGTCAGCCGCGTGTGCCTGTAACTCCCCCCGCGTCGTCGCCCCGGTCGCCGGCGAGAGCATGACCAGAACGTCCACCGCTCCCGTCACCCCCGTCAGCGACCCGTCCACGTCCACACCGTCGGGGTCCTGTAACTGAGACTCGTTCGCCGTGTCGAGCGCCCCCGGTTCCTCGGCGGCCACGCCGGTCCCCGCGACGACACCCAGACCGACAGCACACACCAGCAACGCCACCGCGACCAGTCGTCCGCTGTGTCTCATTCCGCGTCTCTTCCACGCCAGGGGATAAATCGCTGTTGCTCGCTGTTCGCGACATATCAGAGACACGCTGCGCTCGTGTTGCACGCCGCACGAGACAGGGCTACGATGCGGTCGGTCACCACCACCGCGCGAGGGCCACCCGGGACCCAGTTACAGCGGGTTGTCGAGGACGATAGAGTCCTCGCGGTCGGGTCCGATACCGACAACAGAGACAGACACGCCGGTCTGGTCGGACAGAAAGTCGAGGTACGCCCGGGCGTTCGCCGGGAGTGCGTCGTAGTCGTCGATCGAGCCCCAGTCGGCGTCCGGCCAGCCGTCGAACGTCCGGTAGACGGGTTCGCAGTCGCCCCACTCCTCGACAGTCGCGGGGAGCGTCTCGATGCGCTCGCCGTCGAGGCGGTATGCCTCGGCGACCTGCACCTCCTCGAGTGTGGCGAGCGTGTCGACGTGGGTGACCGCCAGTCCAGTAAAGCCGCTGGTGCGGGCGGCGTAGCGCACCATCGGCAGGTCGAGCCAGCCCACCCGGCGCGGTCGCCCGGTGACCGTGCCGTACTCGCCGCCGGCCTCCCGGATGCGTGTCGCCAGCGTCTCGTTCGCGCCCTCACCTTCGGTGTAGCCCGGCGTGTCACCCGGGACACCACCGAGTTCGGTCGGCATCGGACCGCTGCCCACCCGCGAGAGGTACCCCTTCACCACGCCGAGGACTGCCTCGCCGACGGTCCCCGGCGGGAGTCCGGTCCCGGTTGCGGCCCCCCCGGCGGTCGGGTTCGACGAGGTCACGTACGGGTAGTTGCCGTGGTCGATATCCAGCACCGTCCCCTGTGCGCCCTCGAGCAGGACCGAGTCACCGGCGTCGATGCGGTCCCGCAGGAACGACCCGACATCGACCAGCATCCCCTCCCGCTCCAGGCGCTCGCCGTACTCGCGGTACTCCTCGTAGAGCGCCTCGAGGTCGAACCGCTCGCCGGTGTCGGTCCCGAACACCGTCTCGGCGACCGTCTGTTTCTGCGGGACGACGTACTCCAGACGCTCCCGGAGCGTCCCGGGGTCGGTCAGGTCCGCCACGCGGACACCGCGACGGGCAGCCTTGTCCTCGTACGTCGGACCGATACCCCGACCGGTCGTGCCGACCTCCTGGTTCTCGTCACCCTTTGCCGTCTCCTCGATGCTGTCCAGCGCACGGTGGTACGGGAAGACGACGTGTGCGCGCCGCGCCACGCGGAGGTCCGGGTCGAGTCCCCGCTCGCGCAGCCCGTCGAGTTCGTCGAACAGCGTCCGGGGGTTCACAACACAGCCGTTGCCGAGCACCCCGATCTTGTCGCGAACCGCACCACTCGGGACCAGCGAGAGCTTGTACTCCTCGCCGTCGTGGACGACGGTGTGGCCCGCGTTGTCCCCACCCTGGTAGCGGGCCACCACGTCCGCCGACTCCCCGAGCAGGTCGACGACACCACCCTTTCCCTCGTCTCCGAGCTGTGCACCGACGATTGTGACCGTCATCGGTCGTGGGTTCCCGCCACCGGGGTAAACAGATTTCGGTCCGGCACGTCCACACACCGGCCAGAACCCGCCGATTCGCGGTTCCGACCACTCCGGCGGTGGTCCGACCCTGACCACAGTCGGCTGACTCGCGGGCCCGGCCACTCCGGCGGTGACCCAACCAGACCGGAGCGGGGCCGACCCGACTCTCTGGTATCCCGTCCCCGGAGTTATATAACGGAGAGTCGAACGGAGACTGGAGCGGTGGTTCCGTTCGCGCTCGTGCTGTTGGGCGGGACCGCGAGACACACGATGTCAGCAGACCACGACAACAGCGAGACGCCGGACGTTCTCGACCCGTTCAGGCAGGTGCTCTCGTTCAGGCGGGACGTGCTGGTGCTCTCTGTGGCGATGTTCGCGTTCAGCCTCGGGTTCCAGATGACGACCCGCTACCTCCCGAGGTACATGGAGGTGCTGGGTGCAGGTGCGTTCGCTATCGGGTTGTTCGGCACCGTCGGGAACGTTCTCGGCGCGGTCTACCCCTACCCCGGCGGGGCGCTCTCGGACCGACTGGGCTCGCGGCGCTCGCTCACGCTGTTCGGACTGGTGTCGGGTCTCGGGTTCGCCGTCTGGTTCGTCGCGCCCACCATCGGCACGGTGACCGTCGCCGGCACGAGCGTCGCACCGTGGGTGTGGGTGCTCGTCGGACTCCTGCTCGCACAGGCCTGGAAGTCGTTCGGTCTCGGGGCGACGTTCGCCATCGTCAAGCAGTCTGTTCCCCCCTCACAACTGGCCCGCGGGTTCGCGAGCACCGAGGTGTTCCGCCGGACCGCCTTCCTGCTCGGTCCCCTGCTCGCCGCGGGCGCGCTGTTTCTCGCCCCCACCTTCGTCGGTGGATTCCGGGTCGTTCTCGCGGTGGCCGTCGTCGTCGCCGTTGTCGCGACCGCCGTCCAGCACCGCCTCTACCGGGCCGAGGACACCAGCATCGGCACGTCGTTCGATGGACCCGGCGAGGTGCTCGCCGACCTGCGAGGGTTACCGGCGACACTCCGCCCGCTCCTGGTCGCGGACACGCTCGTCCGGTTCGCCAACGGCATGGTGTACGTGTTTTTCGTTATCGTGGTGACCGACGTTCTGGCGGTCGGACTCGACCTGGGTGTGGTCACGCTCGACCCCGACGTGTTCTTTGGCGTCCTGCTGGCCGTCGAGATGCTCGTCGCGCTCGTCTCGATGCCCGTCGCCGCTCGCCTCGCCGAGTCGGTCGGTCTCAAACCGGTCGTCGCCTTCGGGTTCTCCGTGTACGCGCTCTTTCCGGTCCTGCTCGTGTTCGCACCGGCAAACGCCGCCGTCGTGACAGTCCTGTTTGCATACTCCGGGCTCCGGTTCGCCGGGTTGCCCGCGCACAAGGCGCTCATCGTCGGTCCCGCCGAGCGCGACACCGGCGGCCGGGTGTCCGGGTCGTACTACCTGCTCCGCAACGCGGTGGTCGTTCCCAGCGCCGTCCTCGGCGGGGCACTCTACGGCGGGTTCCCGGTTCCCGGGACCAACCTCGCGTTCGCCGGGTCGCCGGAGGTGGCCTTCTCACTGGCGACGCTCGTCGGTCTCGCGGGCACGGTCTACTTCGTCTACGCCGGTCGGGAGTTCGCGGCCTACGAGTGAAAAGAACGGGAGAGAGACCGCAGGGCAGAGATGCTGGCCTGTCGCGTGCCAGGACGTGTGGACAGCCCGGGATATCGGTTCAACCGTTGGCGCTATGACACTGTGTTGGGGGAGCGGCCCACACGTCACCCTCCGATTCAGACACGACGGTTATAAGCGTCACTAGTTGCACACCGTGCCGGAACGCCCCACTCGGTAGTGGTATGTGCTGTCGAGAGTGTTCACTACTCGTACGTAGTCGAGCGCCGGTCGTGTCTCGCGTCCCCCGGTCCGGCCCGGGTTTATGACCGTGGCGGCCAACCGTTCCACATGGATACGTTCGTCGTGGTCGGCGGTGACGCCGCCGGGATGTCCGCCGCGAGCAAGGCCAAACGCGACAACCCCGACCTGGAGGTGGTGGTCTTCGAGCGAGGGGAGTGGGTCTCGTACGGCGCGTGCGGGCTCCCGTACTACATCAAAGGCGAGATACAGTCCCTGCAGGACCTGGTCTCGGTGACCCCGGAGCAGTTTCGCGAGGAGCGCGATATCGACCTGCGGACCGGCCACGAGGTGACGGCTATCGACACGACGGCGCGAACGGTCACCGCCGAGGGAAACGGGGAGCAGGTGGTTCAGTCGTACGACCACCTGCTGGTGGCGACCGGCGCGGCGGCGGTCGAACCGCCCATCGAGGGGCTGGACCGGGAGGGGGTCTACACGCTCGGGTCGATGACCGACGGAAAGGAACTCCGGGAGTACGTCAGTCGCGCGCGGTCCGACGGACTCCGGCAACCCGACAGCGGGCCGGCCTGCCAGTTCCTCGAAACCTGTGCCGGGCCGGTCGGTATCGTCGGTGGCGGCTACATCGGCGTCGAGATGGCCGAGGCGCTCGCCGCAAACGAGTTCGAGGTCCACCTGTTCCAGCGCGGCGACCGCATCCTCGCCCCGTTCGGTCCGGACGTCGCCGAGACGGTGCTCGAACACCTCCGCGAGCAGGGGGTCGCGGTGTACCTCGACGCCGAGGTGGAACTGCTGGCCGGCGGGACCGCCGTCGAGGCTGTGGTGACCGACACCGAGCGGGTGCCGGTGGACATGGCGCTGGTCGGGACCGGTGTCCGTCCGCGGACCGAACTGGCCGAGTCCGCCGGTCTCGAACTCGGCGAGACGGGTGCCATCGCCACCGACGAGTACCGCGAGACGAACCACCCGGACGTGTACGCCGCGGGGGACTGCGCCGAGGCGACCCACGTTGTCACGGGCGACCCGGCGTACGTCCCGCTGGCGCTGACGGCGAACAGGCACGGCCGGGCGGTCGGTGCGACTGTCGCGGGCACACCCACCACGGGCGGCGGTGTCGCGGGAACGGCCGCTGTCAAGTCTTTCGACGTCGAGGCCGCCCGGACCGGACTGCTCCCCGATGCCGCCCGCGAGGCGGGGTTCGACCCCGTCTCCCGGACGATCACGGCGAAATCCCGCGCCGGCTACTACCCGGAGGGCGGCGAGATGCAGGTCAGTCTCGTCGCCGACCGTGACTCCGGTCGCGTGCTCGGCGGCAGTCTCGCCTCCGAGTACGGCGAAGGGGCCGTCCACCGCAGTCACGCGCTGGTCGGGGCCATCACCGAAGGGGTGAGTCTCGCCGAGCTTGCGAACTACGACCTCGCGTACGCGCCGCCGTTCAACACCACCTGGGACCCCGTGCTGACCGCCGCGAAGGTACTCGAAGGCGACCGGTGAACTACCCAACCCCGCTCGCGCTAAGACGCTCGCTGAGGGTGGGGCCTCCTGGCTGGCGGTGTTTAGTTCAAAAGTGAGGCGTGGTGAGTTTCTGATAGCTATGGCAGGAATCACACGCCTCAGCGGGTGTAGCGAGTGGATCGACCTGTTGTT
>CAYZGA010000092.1:0-10052 GCA_964477945.1 uncultured Halobacteriales archaeon | reverse complement strand
CAACTCCTCGTCGAGTTCGACCGTCACGTCCTCGTAGGACCCCGGGTCGAGGTACGCCGAGACGCCGACAACACTCCCGATGGCCTCACCGTCGAGGAGTGTGCTGTCGTGCATCGTCACGAACCCGCCGTCGTCGACGCGGAGCGAGTCCACCGTCACCGACGTACCGTCGGTGGTCTGTTCGGTGAACGTCACCGCCGCGGCCAGGTCGTCAGGTTCGACTGTCACCTCGGCGGAGTCGGTCAGCGCACCGTCGGCGTCGGTGTAGGGACCGTCTGCGCCGCCCTCGGTCTCGACGAAATCGTAGGTTTCGTTGCCGTTGGAGTCCCGATGTGGCATCGCGATCAGGGTCTGGTCCTCGCTCAACGCCTCGTCGAGTTCGACCGTCACGTCCTCGTAGGACCCTGGGTCGAGGTACTCCGAGACGCCCACGACACTCCCGATGGCCTCGCCATCGAGGAGTGTGCTGTCGTGCATCGTCACGAACCCGCCGTCGTCGACCCGAACCGAATCGACTGTCACCGAGGTGCCGTCGGTTGTCTGCTCGGTGAATGTCACTCCTGCTGGGAGACCATTCGGTGTGACCCGAACCTCGGCGGGGGCGGTGATTGCACCCTCGGCGTCGGTGTAGGGACCGTCTGCGCCGCCGCCAGTCTCGACGAAGTCGTAGGTCTCGTTGCCGTTGGAGTCGCGGTGGGGCATCGCGATCAGGGTCTGGTCCTCGCTCAACCCCTCGTCGAGTTCGACCGTCACGTTCTCGTAGGACCCTGGGTCGAGGTATTCAGAGACACCGACAACACTCCCGATGGCCTCACCGTCGAGGAGTGTGCTGTCGTGCATCGTCACGAACCCGCCGTCGTCGACGCGGAGCGAGTCCACCGTCACCGAGGTGCCGTCCGTGGTCTGCTCGCTAAAGGTCACCGCCGCCGGCGGTTCCTGTGATTCTGCCACCTCGACTCCGCCGTTCATCGACGAGTGAACCGTACAGATGTAGTCGTCGAGCGCCGCCCCGAACGACTCGGTGACGGTAAACGAGACTGTCTGGTCGTTGTCGACCCAGTTCACGTTCGCGTCGTTCTCGAACTGTCCCGTTCCGTCCTGTGTCAACAGTGGGTCGTCGTTCTCGTCCCGGAAAGCGAGGGGATGGACGGGCCAGCCATCGTTCTCGAACGTGTACCGGGTGCCGACACGCAGCGTGAGAAGCGGGTTCGGGTTCCCCCCGCCTGTCGGGGCGACATCCTCGCCTCCGTCGACGTTTGTCACCACCCACGCGGACGCGCGCTGGTTTGTCAACGATACGGTGACATCGGTCTCCTGACCGGTCGCTGTTCCACTGATTGCTCCCGTTGCGAGGAGGGCACCGCCGATACCTGACAGCAACTGCCTCCGACGGGGACCGCTCCGGTCTCTGTCGACCGGGCTGTAATCTGACATACGCTTATTCACAAGTGCTGGGTACGGATAAGCCCAATTAGTTGTGACGGCGTGGGTCAACGCGGGCGGTATCTCGGCAGTGTGACCGTCACAGTCGGGTGTGACACTCGCCACCTGCGGTGCGCGCCTGCTCTCGGCACGCCACGAGACACCCCGCAACCGGCGCGAGTGCGGGACCGACCGAAACGTTCAGGCCCCGGTCGCACACAGGAAGAACGTGACAGTCCACAGTGACTGGGGCGATTGGCTCCCGCGTGCAATCGCGTCGGCAGACCCGGACGGACTCGCCCTGTGGTATCTCGGCTGTAACGGGTTCGCGCTGAAGAGCGCGGGTGGTACGGTGCTCTTTATCGACCCGTACCTCGGGACGGGTGACCCGCCACGGACGGTGCGGATGATACCGGTCCCGTTCGACCCGGCGGACGTGGCGAGCGCGGACGCCGTGCTGGCGACCCACGAACACGCCGACCACGTCGACGGACCGAGTCAGGCACCGATTCTCGCGGCCACCGGCGCGACGTTCCACGCACCGGACGCCAGCATGGACGTCGTCGAGGCGGCGGACTGGCGGGGGCGCTGGGACCTGGCCGACGACCAGTTCGACCAGGTGAGCGAGGGTGACCGGTTCGCGGTCGGTGATCTGACCGTCACCGTCAGACCGGCAAACGACCCGGACGCCGAACACCCGGTCTCGTACGCCATCGAACACGACTCGGGCACGTTCGCCCACGGCGGAGACGCCCGTCCCGGCGGGTTCGATGCCCTCGCGACCCACGACATCGATGTCGGCGCGCTCGCCTTTGGCACCACCGGGATGATCCCCGACAAACAGACCGGCGACCCGACAGAGACCACCTGGTACAACGACGAGGGGATGCTCCTCGAGGCCGCTAGGAACCTCGAACTCGACCGACTCCTGCCCACGCACTGGGACATGTGGCGGGGACTCACCGCCGACCCGACCGTGCTCCACCATCACGCGAACAGTTTCGAGTACCCCCGGCGACTGGAACTGGTCGAGATCGGCGACCGCGTCGATATCGACTGACCGACCACCGCACGTCACCCTGTGACAGCGTGAACGGACACAGCACCCGACATCGCGTTCTGCAGTCTGAACGGAGAGTGTCCCCCGGACAGAGACCGACGACGGCGCAGTCTCCGCGCGCCCGGGGCCGGGCAAACCGGCGGTGACAACCGCCGGTCGTCCCGGTTCGCACGCGAACCCCGGTGCGTGACTCTGCTCAGATACCCTCGTGGACGCGGCGGTGTGTAGCGTCTGTGGGTGTTAGGCAGGGCAAAGAACAGAGTCGTACAGAAACCTTTACTAACAGACATATTCACATCAAGGATGTGTCACGGACACAGTCCCAGACCGTTGTCGGGCGGGTGGAGTTGCTCCGGAGCGGTGTCGTGGGTGGTATGAGTCTCGCCCTCGGGTACACCGTCACGCTGCTCGGTGTGCTCGCTGAGGATGGCGAGTTCCGGTCAGAGTCGGTCGAGTTGGCCGTTATATACTTTTACCAATCACAGCGTGTCGAACCGACGTCCGTCGACGGGGCGGATATAGTTGTGTTGGACCCGCTCGTTCTGCTCGGTTCGCTCGTTTTGCACATCGTAGTGCTGGCAGGGGCCGGTTACACCGTCGCCCGCATCTCGAACGCCCGGTCGTTCCGGGACGGGGTCGTCGCCGGCCTCTCGGTCACGCTCGGGACCGTTCCGGTGACGGTGCTCAGTGTTGGTCTGTTCGAGACCAGCATCGGGGTCGAGTTCCCGCTGTTCGAGAGTCTCCTCTTTGTCGGAGTGCTCTTTCCGGTACTGTTCGGCACCCTCGGTGTGTTCGTGTTCGCCGCGGTCCGGGCCATACGTGCCTGACGCTCGCCGACAGGTCCCGACACCTCGCCGAGTCGGCATATTTTCTCACCGCGAGTGACCGTTTCGTCCACAGGTGACCGCCCGGGGATGTCGGGCACACGATGTCGAGCGCGGGTGCACCCGGCAGCCACAATCCTCACTCCGTCTCGATGCGCTCGCGGAGCCACGCCGTCGCGTCGGCAACTTCGGCCGGGTCGTCGCCGGTCACCTTCACCCGGCCCGGCGTCTCGTCTTTGCGCGGGTAGCTCCCCACCGCGACATCGAACTGCTCGCGGGCAGTCGTGATCGCTCCGACCAGCGCGCCCTCGGGCGCGGGTGTGTGAATCGTCTCGGCTGTCCGGTCGCCGTCGAACTCGTCGGCGACAGTCTCGTACATCGTCTTCAGTTCCGCCGGGATACCCGGCAACACGTAGACACTCCCGACGACACAGCCCGCCGCGAAGCTCTCGTCGGTCAGGAGCGGTTGCCCGCCCTCCGGGACCGACGCCCAGGCGTCGAGGTCGATCTCCATGTCGTACCGGGAGACCGTATCGGGGTTGTCCGCGGCGAACTGCTCTGCCTTTGCCGCGAGCTGTGCCCGGACCGCGTCGGGAACGACGAGGCGACGGTCGAACGCCCGTGCGACCCCGGCCTTTGTCACGTCGTCCGGTGTCCCGCCGATGCCGCCGGTCACGATGACCGCATCGAACGCGTCGTGGTACCGCGCCACGGCGTCTGCGATGACCGCCTCGTCGTCGGGAACGGTCAGGATGCGGGGAACAGCCGCACCGGCGGCTGTGAGCCGGCGGGCCAGCCACGACGCGTTCGTGTTCTCCGTGTCTCCGGCCAGCAGTTCGTCTCCCACCGTGAGCAGTGCAACGTCCATCTGTTCGGTGTCGGTTCCCGTTACCGGTAAGCGTTTGTCCTCGGATGGGGCGCATGACAGAGAGAGACAACGACCGGTGGTTCGAGATTCCGGGTTCACCACTCGACTGTCTCGCGGTCCTTCCAGAGCCGACCACCGGGACTCCCGGGTCTGAACCGGGCGAGCCAGGCCGGGGTGTCGGCACCCTCCTCGGGGCTCCGCCTCGCGTTCGGACCGCCCATGTCGGTCCGGACCCAGCCCGGACTGGCGGCGTTGGCGACGAGCCCCTCCGAGCGGTACTCGCCGTGCAGGTACGCCGTCAGCCCACCCAGACCGACCTTCGAGACGCGGTAGGCCGGGTACTCGCCGCCCATCTGCCCGCCGGTGAACTGCCCCAGCCCCGACGAGAGGTTGACCACCCGACTCCCCTCGCGTGCCAGCAGGAGCGGGAGGGCGTGTTTCGTGACGAGGGTCGCACCGCGGAGATTCACCGCCAGCGTTCGGTCGAACGCGTCCATACTCGCCCCGTCGAGTGGACCACACCGGGGGAAGATACCGGCGTTGTTCACCAGCACGTCCAGTCGGCCGGTCTCCTCGGCGACGCGGTCGAACGCCGCCGCGACCGCCTCGTCGTCGGTCACGTCCAGTCGGATGGGACGCTGGTCGTCTGCGGTCACGTCCCCGGTGTCGCGTGCACCGGCGTACACCGTCGCGCCGCGCTCGGCGAGGGCTGTCGCGATTGCGGCACCGATTCCCCGCGTCGCACCGGTGACGAGCGCCACCTGGTCGTCCAGTGTGTCGTACACCTCGGGCTCGACTGCCCCGTGTTCGGTCATGCTACACAGTCCGTTCCCGCCCGGATTAACGGTTGCCTGTTACGCACCTGGAACCGGCGTGATACAGTGCGGTGAACGGGCCGTACCGCGGGAGGTCGGCTCCCGGGCACCGGCGTCTCAGTCTGTCCGGTGTGTGTCGGCCCCCAGTCGTTCGAGCAGGTCCAGGTCGACCTCCGCCTCGGCGTAGGTCAGGCCGACCACGTTGCAGTTCATCAGTTTTGCCCCTCGCAGGTCGGCCCGGGAGATGTCGGCCCCGCCGAGGTCTACCATGTAGAGAGTCCCGTTTTCGAGCGCGACATCTTGCAGATCCGCGTCACGGAGTATCACGTCCTGGAACCCCGCATCCCGGAGTGTCGCGCCCCGGAGGTCCACACCACGGAGGTCGGCGTCCCGGAGACTCGTCCCCCGAAGGTCGGCCTCGCGGAGGTCAGCCTCTTGCAGGTCGACATCCCGGAGAGTCATCCCGGAGAGAACCGCGCGCCGGAGGGTCGCCTCGTCGAGAGACACGGCGCGGAGATTCGCACCGCGAAGATCAGCACCGCGCAGATCCGCACCGTGGAGGTCTGCACCGCGGAGATTCGCGTTCTGGAGACTCACACCCTGGAGAGTCACACCTCGCAGGTCGGCACCCGACCGGATATCCGCCTCGGTGATGTCGGCCTCGTCCGGAACCCTCATTGGAAAGAGGGGAGTGACTGGGAAGTTTGAGGATTGCGGTTATCCGCAGACGAGAGCCCGTGTCGGGAGTCCCGCGCAGGCGTCGCTCACGATGCCGCCGCCGGTTGCTACGCTCGCCCCGGGTGGCCGCCGGGCAGTCCACGCTCGCCGGTGGTGCGCTCGCGCAGTGTCTCCCCTTCGGGGTCGGCCAGCACGCCCCGGTCCCGGAGTTCCGGGACCACCAGGTCGACAAAGTCCGCCAGCGTGTCGGGCCGGACCACCTCCTTGACGTTGATGCCGTCGACACCGAGGTCCCGGTACCAGTGTTCGACGGTGTCCGCGACATCCTCGGGAGTCCCGACGACCACCGGCGAGGTGGTGCCGAGACCGGCGAACTCGGCCATCTCGCGGACGGTCCAGTCCCGGTCGTCGTTCGTGGTGAAGGCGTTGACGACCCCCTGGATGGCCTCCGTCTCGATGTGTTCGAGGCGCTGGTCGGGGTCGAGTTCGGAGAGGTCCATGTCGACAAAGCCCGAGAGCAGTGCCAGCACCCCCTCGACGTCGATTGCGTCGCGGTAACTCTCGTATTTCGCCTGCGCGATGGCCTCCGTCTCGCCGACGACCGGCACCAGCCCTGGAAAGAAGGCAACACTCTCGGGCGCTCGCCCGCGGGCGTCGAGTCGCCGTTCGAGGTCGTCGATGTACGCCCGGATGGCAGACTCGTTCGGCTGGCTGAGAAAGACCGCCTCGGCGTGGCGGGCGGCGAACCGCCGGCCGCGGTCGGAGGACCCGGCCTGGTAGAGCAGCGGCGTCCGCTGTGGCGAGGGCTCACAGCCGTGTGGTCCGGGCACGTCGAAGTACTCGCCCTCGTGGTCGATGGCGCTGACCTTCGCGGGGTCGGTGAACCGACCCGTCTCCGCGTCGCGCTCGACGGCGTCGTCCGCCCAGGAGTGCTCCCAGAGCGCGTAACAGACCTCCATGAACTCGTCGGCGCGGTCGTAGCGCTCGTCGTGGTCGATGCGCTCCTCCAGTCCGAGGTTCCGTGCCGCCGATTCGAGGTACGAGGTGACGATATTGAACGCGACCCGGCCGTCGGTGAGGTGGTCGAGCGTCGAGAACTCCCGGGCCAACTGATAGGGGTGGTTGTAGGAGGTGGACTTCGTGACAGCAAAGCCCAGGTCGTCGGTGACCTCGGCCATCGCCGGAATCAGGTAGGCCGGGTCGTTCGAGGGGGTCTGGACCGCACGCTCGATAGCGGGGTCCCGGGAGTCACCGTAGACGTCGTAGATGCCGCGCACGTCGGCAAAAAAGACCGCGTCGAACCCGCCGCGCTCTGCCGTCCGGGCGACCTCGGTCCAGTACTCCCGGTCCCGGTACCGCGCCGACTGGTCCCCCGGGTAGCGCCACGACCCGACCGTGACGTGCTCGACCGAACTCATCGTGAAGAGGTTCAGGCGCAACCGTTCGTCCATACCGCGGGCTAGACCCCCACGGGCAAATGCTCCCCGGAGCGCGACGGGTCCCGGTGGTCTCGTGCCCTCGAACCCGTCTCCGGGACCACCCGATGCCACCTGCGACCTGACTCAGCAGGCGCAGTAGTACTCACTGACGCCGAGTGTGGTCTGGAGCACCTGGTACGCCGGTTCGGGGTCGCTGGGTCGGTAGACACCGGTGGTCAGTGACGGGTCCGCCTCGAATGCCCCGCTCACGAGCGCGTGCCAGTCGGCGGGTGCGAGTCTGTCCCGGAACTCCGTCGTGGCAAGCAGTTCCAGGTAGTCGGGCAGGAACACCCAGCGGGCGTCGTGTACGCCGTCCGGGTCGTACTGTGCCCTGGTCACACTCGCGTATGCGGCCACCGGCAGGTTCGCGCCCGCCGTCGCGGTGAGGTCGATCCACTTCCAGGGCCGGGTGTTGATATCCAGCAGGAGGTACTCCTCGCGGTCCGGGCAGTAGACGAACTCGGCCTCGCTGATGCCGTGATAGCCGGTCTCCTCGAGCACGGCGAGTGCGCGCTCCTCGATGACCGGTTCGTCGGCGCGCTCGACCAGACAGGAGGTCCCGAAGTCGAGCGGGTTCCTGACCCGGGCGTTGCCGACCAGCGAGAGCACGTCACCGTCAGGACCCCGGTAGGAGGCGAGCGAGTGGTCCTCGCCGCGGACCGTGTCGACTGTCCGCTGTGCCATCACCTCGATATCGGCGTCGGCTGCCACCGCGACCAGGTCGCGCAGTTCCGCCGCCGTCTCCACCTGCATCACGTTCGTGCCGAACGCCTCCTCGAACTCGCGTTTGAACGCCGGCTTGAGCACCACCGGGAGTCCGAGACGGTCGACAGCCTCGTCGACCGTCGCCTCCCCGAGGTGGACCGTCTCCGGGTACGGCACCCCGAGGTCGTCGGCGATTCGGTACAGTGAGGACTTGTCGAGCACGGTATCGACGGTTTCGCGCCCGGCAAAGGGGAGTCGGACACCCTCGGGTTCGGCCTCGGCGAGCGCGTGGACCCACTCGTCCATACAGCCGAAGGCGACGAGTTCGCGACCCGCCGCGTCGGCTATCGCCTCGATATCGGCACGAAAGCCCTGCAGGTCGTCGAGCGGGTAGCTGACCGCGCCGGTAAAGTCGACGTGTCTCGACGGCGGTGCCGCCCCGTCACCGACCCGGTCGACCGCGATAACGGGAACGTCGCGCGCCGAGAGCGCCCGCGCCACGCCGAGTCCCGTGATGTGTGCGTTCGCAACGAGCGCGGGCGGGCGGTCGAACGTCGCCCCGCGCAGGTCGTCGAGCAGGTCCTCGTGTGTGCTGAACCCCGTCATAGGCTCACCGTACCCTCCGGAGGCGCAAAACGCCCGCGGTCCGGTCCCGGTACTGGTCGCGGTCGGTCTCACACGACGAGGGCGACCCGGACTCCGGGAGCCTGTCTCTCCGTGCGCGGACCGTCACGTACCACTCAGAACCCGGCGACCTGTCCGTCCTTGCGCGGTTCGGTCGCCCCGGAGAGCGTGCCGTCGTCGAAGCGGGCCGCCTGTGCACCGCCGAACTGGCTGCCGGGGAGGACACGCACGTCGTGGCCTCGGCGGGCGAGTTTGGCCGCGTTCGGCAGGCGCTCCTCGACGGCGAGACTGCCGTCGGCGCGGTAGCGCCACCGCGGGGCGTCGAGCGCGGCCTGCAGGTCCATCTCGTAGTCGAGCAGGTTCGCGAGCACCTGGAGGTGACCCTGTGGCTGCATGTACCCGCCCATGACACCGAACGCGAGCCAGTCGTCGGTCCCGAGGCGGGCGAGCGCGGGGACGAGCGTGTGGAACGGTCGCTTGCCGGGGGCGAGTCGGTTCGGGTGGTCCCCGGAGAGCGAGAACGACGCGCCGCGGTTCTGGAGTGCGATACCCGTCTCGCCGGCGACCAGACCGCTGCCGAACCCCGCGAACCGGGAGTTGATGTAGGAGACGACGTTGCCCTCGCTGTCGGCGACACACAGCAACACTGTGTCGGCATCCTCGCCAGTTGCCGAGGGTGTCCCGATATCGACGTCGGTCAGCGGGTCCGGACCGATCTCCGTTGCCCGCTCGCCCGCGTACGACTTCGCGTGCAGTGGCGGCACGTCCTCGTACTCCGGGTCGGTCACGTGGTAGTGGCCGTCGTGGAAGGCGAGTTTCATCGACTCGGCAAAGCTGTGGACACGCTCCGGCGAGTCGTAGGGGTGCCCGCCGGCGTCGATCTCCTCGGCGATGTTCAGCGCTTCGAGCGCAATCTGACCCTGGTTGTTCGGCCCGAGTTCGAATATCTCGCAACCGCGGTAGGTGGTCGAGAGCGGGTCCGGCCACTCCACCTCGAACGCCGCGAGGTCGTCGACGGTCAGAAAGCCGCCGCGGGACTGCACCTCGTCGGCGATGGCCTCGGCTATCTCGCCCTCGTAGACGACGTCCGCGCCGCGCTCGGCGACCAGTTCGAGGCTGTCGGCGAGTCGCGGTAACCGGACGTGCTGGCCGGGGTCCGGGGCCGCGCCGTCGAACAGGTACGCCTCGCGTGCGTGGTCGTCGGTGAACAGGTCCTCGGCGTGTTGCCACTGCGCGGAGACAACTTCGGTAACGGGGTAGCCCTCGCGGGCGTACTCGATTGCCGGGCCGAGTGCGTCCGCGAGCGAGCGCCGGCCGAACCGCTCGACGGTGGCCTCCCAGCCCCGTGCTGTCCCCGGGACGGTGACCGTGTGGGGACCGTGGTCGGGCATCGCCACCCCGTCGCGGTCCCGGTCGCGGCCGTACGCGACCGTGCTCCCGTCGTCGCTCCCGGCGACGGCGTCGCGGACGCGCTCGCGACTCGCCCCGGACGGCGCGTGACCGCTCGCCCGCATCGCCCCCACCTCGCCGTCGGCGGTCCGGTAGCAGGCGAACACGTCACCGCCGAGACCGGTACTC
>CAYZGA010000091.1:0-10110 GCA_964477945.1 uncultured Halobacteriales archaeon | reverse complement strand
GCTCGTTCACTGTGACGGTCTGAGTAGCCGAGTCGTCGGCACTCGATACCGCCACTGTCACAGCCGGGGTGTCACCCCCACTCGTCGCGTAACTGAACTGGCCGCTGAACGTCTCACTCCCGTTCAGTGTCACCCCCGACTCGGTATCTTCCGTCGTGCCGTTGACCGCGAAGGTGATGTCCTGCGTGTCCTGTGTGTCACCGGTGTTGGTCACCTCGTAGGCGAGAGTCACCGTCTCACCTTCGGTCACCGCGCTGTCGACACTGGTGATTGTCACGTCGAACGACGCCGGTTCGTTGATCATGACGGTGTCGCTAGCGGTATCGTCCGCACTCGACACTGCCACGCTCACCGCCGGGGCATCACCTGCGACCGTGTCGTAGGTGAACTGATTGCTGAACGTTTCGCCCCCGTTCAGTGTCACGGACTCCGTGCCTTCGGTCGTGCCGTTGACTGTGAAACTGATGTCTTGGGTTCCCTGCTGGCTACCCACGTTCTCTACCTCGTAGTCGACGGTGACTGTCTCGCCTGCGGTCACCGCGCTATCGACGCTGGTGATGGTCACGTCGAAGGTCGCTGGTTCGGTAACCGAGAGACTCGCGTTCGATACCGCCGCGATTGCGTACTCGTTGTTGTCCGAGTCGACAACAGTCGGGTCGGCAGTCTGGTTGAACGCGAGCGCGCTCGTACCGCCACCCGGCCCCTCGGCCGCGACGGTGAAGTTGGCGATGGTCACCGCCGGGGCGGAGCTGTTGAACGAGTCCGGGAGAAAGGCGTCGAGCAGTAGCGTCTCACCGCCGTCCTGTATCTCCGAGTTGCTGAAATCGCTGTCATGTTGCTCGGCAAACGCGGTGATGTTCGCGACGCCCGGGTCTCCCACCTCGATAGCAACGTCACTGTAAGCGAGAATCCCGTTGTCGGGTCCCTCAACGGTGACGTTGTACGTCTGTTCTCCCCCCGGTTCGACAGTCGAATCTGTTGGTTCGATAACGAGGTTGACCTCCCCCGTGTCCTGTGCGGTCGCGGGCATCGCAACCGCACACAGGACGCCGACGAGCAGTACGACGAGGACTGTGTGTAGTAGTGCCGTTGTGTTCATGATTGCGTCTACTGACTGACTGATGTGCACCGTGTACTCTACCCATCCCGTGCGAGCAGTCAACTCGGTGCATTACCCGTTCTTGATGTACTGGTACCAGTGGGAGGCGACATCCAGAATCGACACCTCGTCGTCGTCCGAACTCTCGCTGAAGTTGAACGCCTCCGGGTTGTTCTGGACGGCCTCGCTGTCGAGGTTGTCGAACAGTGCCTGGGTGTCCACGATGCTGACGTCGCCACTCCCGGTGATGTCCTCGAAGGCCCCGTCGCCGTCCTCGTCCCGTGGTGGGTTCTCCCCGCCCGGGAGTGGGTCCTCTGTCGGCGGGAACGGCGGTTGCGGCGGGTTTCCGTCCCACTCCGGTTCTATCGTGAGTTTGAGCCAGTTCCTTGCTGGCGCCACAACCGGCAGACTCAGCGTGTCGTTCACGCAGATGGGGTCGCGAAACGGTATGCTCTGACAGATTCCATCCTTATCACTCGGCGTATCTGGGTCCTCTGTTGCCTCTGGCACGGTGAAGTCGTTGCTCACCACAGTGGCTGTCGAACTGACACTGTCGAGTCCCGACGCCTCGCCTGTGAGTCCGTTGCTCGTCCCGGTGGTCAGGGTGAGTTCCTCGCCACTGTTCAGGTCGATGATGAAATTAAAGTAGAAATCGATATTGAGACCAAAAGCCGTCGCTGTCCCCGGCGCGAACGCGTCGATTACCAGGTTAGCATTCCCCGTTACTAGTTCCCCGATTTCGGCATCCGGGTCGTACACGCCGGAGATTGTGTCGACATCGACGGTGACTTTCGCGTTATCGTCGAAGGTGATCTCGTCGGCGAGGTCGATGTCGTCCGCGTCGATGAACTGTCCCGGGTCCAGTTCCGGAAAGTTGACATTGGTCGACTCCCAGGTTCTGTCCTCGTAAACCTCCCCCTCGATGTCTACGGTGCCGTTGAGGTTCGATATGTCGACGTTGGCTATCGCGTTCTGATCGCCCGGACTATCCCCACCGAGAACGAGGAACCCTTCATCTACCGTCGCCGAGAACGTCGCCTCGACAACCTGTTCTGTCTCCGAGTCTCCTGTCGAGTCCTGTGCGCTCGCGGCCCCTCCCCCGAGCGCAATCCCCGTCCCAGTCGTGGCAGTTCTGACGAACTCCCGTCTGTTCAGATCCACCATTGCGTGTCTGCGATACTCACACACAGGAAGACATATAACTTATGAATATCCGCTAACGAGCACTGTTCTCCACAACCGACGACACAACTGGTCTGTCTCCACAACTGTCGGGTCGCTCCGTGACGCTGTCTGCACCGTCCACTCGGGTGTCGCGGCCGGGACAGAACCCCGTGTGGAACCGACTCCGAAGGGTTTATTCGCGCCGTTGGCCACATTCTGACATGAACGACCATGTCTGAGAAACCAGCGTCGATGTACCGGGACATCGACAAGCCCTCGTACACCCGCAAGGAGTATATCACGGGCATCCCGGGATCGAAGATCGCACAGTACAACATGGGTGACAAACACCGGGACCCGGACGACTACCCGGTTCAGATCTCCCTGATAGTCGACGAGAGTGTGCAGATTCGCCACGGGTCACTCGAGTCCTCGCGACTCTCGGCGAACCGTCACCTGATCCGCGAGCTCGGTGAGGGCAACTACCGGATGATACTCCGGAAGTTCCCCCACCAGGTCATCCGGGAGAACAAGCAGGCAACCGGTGCAGGCGCAGACCGTGTCTCCGACGGGATGCGACAGGCGTTCGGCAAGATTGTCGGCACCGCCGCCCGCATCCAGGCCGGTGAACGCCTGTTCACCGCCTACTGCGAGGTCGACCAGGCCGATGCCGTCAAGGAGGCCTACCGCCGCGCGTACAACAAGATCTCCCCGCCCTGCACCGTCCGTGTCGAGCGTGGCGAGGACCTCCTTATCGCCTGACCACCAGCGCCACGACACCCTGTCTGGTTTGTTCTACCCGAGGGGTCCGTCGCCTGTACCGGTCTCCGGGGAACCTCAGTCGATATCACGGTACGGACCCAGTCGTGTTCCGTCGAGCAGGTACGCCTCACCACCAGCGAGTGCCGACGGCAGGAACGGCGAGAGAAACTCCGCCGGGGCGACGTTCACCTGCGTGCCGCCGGACCGGTTGTTGAACGCCGGAAAGACGACCAGCGTCGCATCGACGGCACCGTCGGGTGTCCCGTCCCGACGTTCGAACGGGGCCGGGTCGAGTGCGCCACGCATCCAGACCCGTTCGAGCCGTGACCCGCCCACGCCGTCGGTCAGGCGCACGAGCGGGTGCTCGTGACCGATACAGACAGTCTCCCCGGCGAGAACGTCTGCATCGGGCCACGTGTGACCGTGTGCGAACCCGACAGGCCCGAGTCTGACCCCCGACGGTGGCGTCACCGTGACGAGGTCGGTCCCGATGTCGGCGAGCGTCGCCTCGATGTCGCCGTCGTGGTTGCCTTTGACCAGCGTCGTCGGGACCGACAGCGCATCGAGGAGCGCCGACAGTTCCTCGCGCTCCGCTCTCCCGGGTTCACCGATGCTGGAGACGAGGTCCCCGAGCACGACCAGTCGGTCCGGGTCGGTCTCGGCGACGAGTCCGAGCAGTCGCCGCCGCCGTCTCTCGGCGCCATCTGCGAGTTCGACACCGTCACGTCTGAGGGTGTGCTCGATACCGGCGTGGTAGTCGGCGACGACCAGCGCGCGCTCGGTACCGAGGGAGACTGTCGCCGCCGGCGCGTCCGGAACCGGTTCGACATCCATCACTCGACAGTCAGATAGATTTCAGCAGTCCGTCTCCCGGTTCGTAGCACTTGCCGTCCATCAGGGCACTCTGAACCGCCTCCTCGACCTCGTCGTCTGTCAGGCCGTGGCGCTCCCGGGTCTCGCTCACAACTGCCTCCCGGTCTGCCCCGTTCCCGTCGTCGAGGTCCTCGATTACCGCGAGTACCGCCGTCTGGGGGTCCTCGACGCCGCTGTCTTCGGTCGACTCCCCGCCACCCGCACCCGCGTCGGCGGACGTATCACCCGACTCGGTGCTGGCGACACGCGGTGACTCATCGGCAACCGACGCCGTCTCATCGGTGTTCGACTTGGGTCCCGCTCCCCCAACCGGTCCGGTGTCGTCGCTCCCCGCTCCGGGACCGTCACCCCGTTCGGTGTCCCCGTTGGCGGGTTCGGTCGGTGTCCCGGTGTCGGTTACGCTGGATGCCTGGGTCCCCCCCGGTTCCGACGACGACTCGGGGTCTGCCATCGTCTGCTCCGCGTCCGGCGTCTCGATTCCAGCCTCGCCCGGTTCGTCCACCTCGGTGCCGCTCCGGAACTCGGTGCCGTACTCCTCCTGTACCTCCTCGCGGACCTCGGTCGAGAGGTCGAACTCCTCGGAGTCGAACTCGCCCGGGTCGCCGACGGTCGTGGTCGACTCCTCGCTCGCGGTGTCGGCATCCGACGCGGGGTCTGTGGTCGTGTCGGTCGACTCATCTGTCGTGGTGCTATCCAGGGTGAACTCGCTCGTATCGGTCTCTGAGGTGAACTCGGTACTCCCGGTCGTGAACTCCGCTGTCTCGTCCGCGTTCGCACCGGTCGTACCCTCGCCATCGTCGGCGCTGCTGGTGGCGCTGGCCGTGTCGGTCGTCACCCGCTCGGACCCGTGTCCGGTCGCCGACTCCGGGTCGGTCGAGGTGGGTTCGTCCGTGCCCGTCGCGGGTTCGTCATCGCTCCCGGTCCCAGCGCTGGTTCCCGCATCGTCCCCAGGCCGGTCGACAGGTGCCGGTGTCACGGCGAGGAGGTCCTCGGCGGTCACACCACCGGCGTCGTCGGGTGCGACAGTCAGGTCCCGGGCACTGTCACGCTCGCCGGCGACGACACGGGCCGCGTCCAGTGCCAGGTCACGGATACCGTCCAGGTAACTCGGGGTGGTCCCGTAGTGTGCGAGTGCCCGCACGATACCGTCGGCGAGTGCCGGGTCGATATCCCGGTCGGCGAGTGTCTCGCGCAACTGCTCGCCGGCGAGACCGGTCGACAGCGCCGCCGCGGCGTGGTGGACACGCGTCAGCGTCTGCTCGGCCGCCTGCACCGTCCAGCGGTCCCGTGTCTCGGCGTCGACCACGTTGATGCTCTCGGGCCGGATAGACGTGTAGACCGTGTCGCCGTCGTCCGGTTCGAACGTGTTCGCCTTGCCCGTGACCGCGACGAAAGCCGGCGGGTCGGTTCGCTCCAGCACGGCCTGCTCGTCGGGTTCGTACTGGCCGGCGTAGATTACGAACGCGCCGGTCGGGTCGGCCACCCGCCCCCGGAGCATGTTCTCGTTGACCGGTTCCACCTCGGTGAGAACGCCGACGACGAACAGCCGGTTGACCCGCGCACCGGTCGGTGTGACCACGTAGTTCGGTGCCCGTTCCTCGTCGCTCTCGGAGTAGGAGTAGTTCGCGTCGTCGTACTCGGCGGCGAACAGTCGGTACGCGACCTCCCGCTGGCCGGGGTCGTCAGCACTCATGCTGTGGCCTCCGCGAGAAGTCGCGTCGCGAGTGTCTCCGGTCGCTCGTCGACACTCTCGAAGGTGGTGGCGTCGAGGTTCGGCCCGTACTCGTCGACGGTCAGCGACCCGCGGACACGGAACGCCCGCCCGACGAGTTCCTCTCGGATTGCGTCGGCGACCACCTCGCGGTCCATCGCGTCGCGGGCGTGTTCGCGGGCCGCCTCGATACCGCCGCCGTACACCTCGGCGGTGCGCTCCTCGTCCAAGATGGCCGTGACCGTTCCGGTTCCGTCGTCGAGGATAGCCCGCACCCGGAGGTCGTCCTCGGCCTCGACTGCACCGTGGGACCGGCACTGCCCGCTCTGAATCACCCGGCCACACTCCGGACAGCGCTCTATCAGCCCCGACCCGTCCCTGACGGCGACCACGTTCCCCACGAGTTCGACGTCGAACAGGCCGCCAGCCTCGACGGCCTCGCGAATCGCGTGGCGGGGCGCAGACTCGGCAACCGCGACCGGCCGGTCCAGCGGCGTGACCGTCGAGAACTCCGAGACGTTCACCGACGGCGCACCGCGGAACTTCTTTACAAAGGCGTTCTCGATGCGAACCGGCTCACCCGCCGCTATCTGCGGGTGCGGGTCCCAGTCGGTGAACGGCAGGCGCGTCGTCTCGTCGCCGAGCACGCCGCTGAGAATCTCCGTCTCGCCGTCCCGGCCGTCGATGACCTTCGACTCGCACTCGACGACGCTCGCCTCGACGGCCACCCCCCTGTCACCCGGTTCGATATCTGTCAGCGCAACCTCGCCGCCCACATCGTACGGGACCGACAGCGACTCCGTTACCCGCTCGATGTCGGTCGACTCCCCGAGGTTGAGTTCGGGTTCGCCCTCCCACTCCCGGACGTCCGCGTTGCCGATCCGGAGGGTCTCGCCGGGTTCGAGACCGAAGTCCTCCCACGCCGTGTAGGAGATCTTGCCGCTCTCGTCCGCGAGTTCACCCTCGAAGATGACCTGTCGCTCGCCGCCGTACTTGATGGAGCGCTTGCCGACCGAGAGCACGCGGACGGTCACCCCGACGTTGCCGTCACCGGTCGAGGTTTCCGCGATGTCCTTTGTCGGCACCTCGTCGCCACCGCCACTGTCACCGTAGTCCCGCCGGACACTCTGTTTTGCCTCGGCTATCGGGACGTTGTACTCGTCCATCTTCTCGAGTTTCTGTTTGACCTCCTGTCTGTCGACACCGAGGTCGGAGGCGAGTTCCTCGGCGTGGTCGTCAATGTTCATACCTGTTCTTTGCGCGCCTCCCACTAAAAGCGTTCACTCGCCGTCACCAGACGAGGTGGCAACCGTGGATACACTGCGAACAGGGTGCCGGAGCAGGCCGCGGGGGCCGCTCGCGAGGTGCTCGACGGAGGCAGACCGAGGCGTTCTGGGGATGCAGGTCGCCTCTGTGCTGTCGGGCCCGGCAGCGCCTCCCGGCACGCGTGGCTGTCGGTTCGACCGGCTCCAGCCCGACCCATTGTTTTTTGTACGAGAATCACGTGCCGTATCCCATGCGCCCTCCAGCGTCGCGCGGTTCGAGCAACTGCACCCGCCGGCAGGTCCTCCGTGCTACCGCTGCCGGTGCGGGCGGGTCACTGCTGGTCGGTACCGGACTCGCGGACAGGAGAGTCACACAGCAACAGTCGGGCGCCGTCGAGGAGGTGTGGGTCGAGACCGGCACCGACACCGACGACACCGGTGTCCCGGACCGCGTTCACGTGGAACTGCGCCGGCCGTCCGACTCCGGTCCAGACCGGCAGGTGCCGGTGGTGCTCCGGCCAGCCCCGTACCGCGGCCCGTACGACGAGTTCGTCAGTCCCGAGGATATCCCGGAACTCCCGGCGTACGCGCGTGACGCGAGGGGAGGGGTCGCGGCGAACGAGGTCGACCTCTACAACCCGGCGTCCGGGGGTGCTCGGGCACATCTGTCACCCGGACGTGTCACTCCGGGACCGTCGGACCCGTTCTTCGAGGATATCGGCAGGGGGTCGGGGCTCCCCTCCGAGTTGATCGAGGAGGAGGTTCCCTACGAGGCGGAACTGCTCGCGGAGGGGTACGCCTTCGGCTACGTCGCACCGCCCGGCACGGGCCTGTCGACCGGCTGTAGCACAATCGGCGGACCGGCCGAGGTCGAGAGTGTCGTCGCGGCGGTCGACTGGCTCAACGACCGCCGAACCGGGTACGACAGCCGCGAGGGTGGTGACCCGGTGGACGCGCCGTGGACCAACGGCACCACCGGCCTCTTTGGCGAGTCATACCGCGGGGCGCTCGCGAACGCCGCCGCGACCGTCGACCCCGACGGACTCGAAACCATCGTGTCGATGCGCTCGCTCTCGAACTGGTACACCTACCTCCGGTCCGGTGGCGCGGCAATCTGGCCCAGCAACGACGGTCCCTCGGAGGCGATTACGCTCGCATCGCTCGGTCTGACCGTGACGACACGCGAGGGCGCACAGCGCTGTACGGACACCATCGGGGAGATCGCCGAACGGACCGACCGCGAGACCGGGAACTACAACGAGTTCTGGGCGGCCCGCAACTACCTCCCCGACGCCGACAACGTCTCCGCGAGTGTCCTGCTCGTCCACGGACTGTACGACACCAACACCCGTCCCCGCGAGTTCGCGCAGCTTCTCGGCGCGCTCGATACCGACGAGGTGCCGTACAACGTCTGGCTCCACCAGGGCGGTCACGACGACCCCATCGACCGCCACGAGGACGCCTGGCTCGACCGTCTGCTCGCCTGGTACGACCACTGGCTGAAAGATATCGACAACGGCGTGATGGACGAACCGCCGGCCGTCGTCGAGCGCGAGGACGGCACCCTGTCCGGGTACGGTGACTGGCCCGACCCGGCGATGGAACCGGTGTCACTCGCCGTCCGCCCGGGGGGACAGACGGCCGGCGGCCTCGCGCTCGACCCGCCCGCCGAGCCGACCACGGAGTCGCTGGTCGACAACTCCGAGATCTCCCCGTCCGAGTTTCTCGATGTCGAGGGACAGCACAACGACCACCGACTGGTCTACCGCACGGACGAACTCGAATCGAGTCTGCGGGTGAGCGGGACGGTCCGTCCCGAACTGACGCTGTCGTTCGACTCGGAGACGGCACTGGTCAGCGGGGCACTGGTCGACTACGGCGAGACGGCGACCATCGTCAACCGCGGCTGGACGAACCCGCTGAACCGCGACTCGCTGCGGGAGTCGACGCCACTCGAACCCGGGGTCGCCTACGACATCGAGGTCCCGCTCCAGCCGGTCGACTACGTCTTCGAACCGGGCCACCGCCTCGGGTTCGTGCTCTACGCCAGTGACTACGACGTCACCAAACGCCCGCCGAGTGACCCGGAACTGACACTCCACCTGGGGGAGAGTCGGGTCGAGGTTCCCGTCGTCGGCGGGGCAAACGGACTCACCGCCGCGCTCTCCGAGTCCCCCGACGGTGAGGGGGGCGACGGGAACGGCGGTGACGACACGACCGACGGCGATACCGGCGACGGTACCCCGAGCGGGACCGACGGCGACGGCGCGGGACTCGGCGTGGCGAGCGCGGTTGCTGGACTCGGCGGACTCGGCTACCTGTTGGGGCGTCGTACCGGTGACTCCGGGGAGTAGCGGGACTCACTACGCGTCGGGTCCGACCGAACGGCCGATGGGCTCGACAGGGAGAGCAGCTCAGGACGCCCGCACGAGCGGTTCGTACCAGTCGCGGTTCTCGCGGTACCACTCGACAAAGGCCGCGACCCCCTCGCGGATGGTGTGGGTCGGCTCGTAGCCAAGCAGGTCGGCCGCCTTGCTCGTGTCGGCGTGGGTGTGTTCGGCGTCGGCGTCGTGGCGGTCGTCGTAGACCAGTTCGAGGTCGGGCGCGAGCATGTCCCGAATCTCGGCGGCGAGTGTCCGTATCTCGATGTTGTCGGTGCTGCCGACGTTGACCGCCTCGCCGTCGGCGGCGTCGGTCGAGAGCAGTGCCCGGTTTGCCGCCACCACGTCCTCGATGTAGGTGAAATCGCGGGTCTGTCTGCCGTCACCGTAGACAATCGGCGGGTCGCCGTTCAGACACCGCGAGACGAAATTCGAGATGGCCATGTTCGGGCGCATCCGCGGGCCGTAGACCGTGAAATACCGCAGCGCGACGGCAGAGAGGTCGTACACCTCTGCGTAGGAGCAGAGATAGCGCTCCGCGGCGAGTTTCGAGGCCCCATACGGGGAGACGGGTGTCGTCGGGTGGACCTCGTCGTACGGCAGGTACTCCGGGACGCCGTATACCGAGGAGGAGGAGGCCATCACCACGCGCTCGACGTCGCTTGCCCGGGCCGCGTCGAGGATATTGAGCGTCCCGTCGGCGTTCACCTCGTGGTAGACCCGTGGTTCGGCGACGCTATCCCGGACGCCCGCGCGGGCGGCCTGGTGGTAGACGTAGTCCGCGTCGGCGACGAGCTCCTCGACGAGGTCCGCGTCGCGAACGTCACCCTCTACGAACTCGTAGTCGGCGTCGGC
>CAYZGA010000090.1:0-10146 GCA_964477945.1 uncultured Halobacteriales archaeon | reverse complement strand
GGCGTACGCGATAGCGTCCTCGCGGGAGGGGTCGGGCATCTCCGGCCAGACGATATCGACCCCCGCGTCCGCGTAGATGCGTCCCCGTTCGAGGTGTTCCTCCCAGTCACCGTTTGCCGACCCGTAGGCGTCGGTCCGCGCGATGATGATGGTGTCCTCGGACTGTTTCGCGTCGACGGCCGCGCGGAAGCGTGCCTCGGCGTCCTCGCGGGAGACAATCTGCTTGCCGGCGATGTGCCCACACCGCTTCGGTGTGGTCTGGTCCTCGATGTGGACCGCCGCGACGCCCACCTTCTCGTACTCCCGGACGGCACGCCGGACGTTGTGTGTCCCGCCGTACCCGGTGTCACAGTCCGCGATGATAGGCAGGTCTGTCGCCTCGACCTGCCGTTTCGCGTTCTCGACCATCTCGCGCATATCGACCATCTCCAGGTCCGGGAACCCGAACTGTCCCAGCACCGTGGAGTACCCCGACATGTACACCGCGTCGTGGCCCGCCATCTCCGCCAGTCTGGCGTCCAGCGCGTGGTATGTCCCCGGCGCGAACACGAAGTCCTGACTGTTCAACTTCTCGCGCAACTCCCGTGCCTTCGGGTTGTCCAGGTTGTCCCGGATGTGTGGCTCTGTGCTCTTGACTCGACTCGCAACCTCGTCGATACCGTCGTCGTCCTGTGTCATGTGTTGTGGGTGACCGCGCTCGATGGCGCGTGTCGGTTGGCACTCGTGAGGTATCGCCCGGGGGTAAAAAATGTTATGAACAATAATGATGAAAGTATCTCATCACGTTATACTGTACTAGGAACCTAGTTTGGTGCGTGGTGCCAGCGGGCAGGCAACGGCCAGCCATGACAGACGAGTAATCTGTTCTCCGTCGGGTGGGGGGTGACACCCGCGAGGCGGGTGCAGTCGACACAGTCAGTCGTCGGTCGGTGTGACGTCCGTGACAGTTCCGACCCCTTTGCTGCGGCCCTCGCGAAAGACGAACCGCTGGCCCGGTTCGACGAGGTACGGGCGGAACTTGAACCGGACACGTGCCGTTCCGGAGTCGCCGGGGAGCAGGCGGCCATCGTTGGGGTAAAACGCCGCCGCCTCGCTTATCGTCTCCAGGTGGACCACCGGTTCGTAGCCGCTGTTGATGCGGGTCGGGTGGTTGAGCACGACCACGTCGGCCTCGAACTCGCGGACGGGGTCGGGGTCGGCGTCCCGGGGGAGCAACACCATCCCGCGCTCGATGTCGCGTTCCTCGACACCACGGAGCGCGATGCCGACGATGCGGCCGGCGCGAGCCCTGTCGACGCGGTGGTAGTGCATCTCGATGCTCCGGACCTCGACGTCGCGAAAGCGGCCGTCGGGCATCGGGCCGAGCTGTAACTCGTCGCCGGCCTCGACCCTGCCGGACTCGATGGTCCCCGAGGCGACGGCCCCGACCCCGGTGACGTTGTACGTCCGGTCGACGTACATCCGGAACGGCTCGTCGGTGTTGCCCGCGCCGGTCTTCGGGAGGCGCTCGAACAGGCTGTCGAGTGTCTCCAGACCCTCGCCGGTGACGGCACTCGTCGTCACCACGGGTACTACCGTCCCACCGATCTCCTCGATGGCAGTCTCGACGCCGTGGCGCTCCACCCGTAACGGTGTCTTGTCGACATCCCGGAGAAGTCCCTCGACCGCGCGCTCGACCTCGCTCAGTCGCTCCTCGTCGACGAGGTCGGCTTTCGTGATAGCGACCACCGTCGGCAACTCCGTCGCCAGCAGGATACCCAGATGCTCCCGGGAGGTCCGGGTTGGGCCGTCGTCGGCGGCGACGGTCAGGAGCCCGTAGTCGAGTTTCTGCCCGACCAGTCCGCGGATGGTGGTTCGCAGCCAGGGCTCGTGTCCGACCGTGTCGACAAAGGAGACGAGCCGGTCGGCCTCCTCGACGACGCGGGCACGGTCGCCCTTGCGGTGTGGGTTGTCCATCCGGACGGGTCCGTCGTCGTCGAACCCGTAGACGCCGTAGGACAGGTCCGCCGAGAGCCCGCGCTCGATCTCGTGGGGCTGGATGTCGAGGTAGCCCCGGGTCCCACCCTGGCCGTCGTCGGCCTGCCCGGTGACCAGCGACCCGACCAGCGTCGACTTGCCGTGGTCGACGTGTCCCGCCGTGCCGACGACGATGTGCTTGTCGTCCTGGATGGCGGTGCCCTCGCGGATGGTGGCCACACCGACGAGTCCATCCCCGTCCTGGTCGTCGCCTGCGCTCCAGGTCTGGACGTCGGCGATGTGCACCTCGGCCTCGTCGGCAAGCAGCGAGAGCACGTCCATCGACTCCGAGAAGTCCGCGGGTGGGATGCCGGCGACGCCGCCGTCGTCGGTGACACCCACGACGTAGGTTGCCTCGCCGTCACCGGAGAGCACGCGGTGGCGCAACTGCGCGGCCAGGCTCTCGAGCCGACCGTCGGCGAGGTGCAGGTTCTTCGTGAGACGCTCTTTGAACTCGACACTGCCACCCTCGTGCTCGCCGCGCTCGATGGCGCGCTCGAGGACAGCACGGTCGGCTGTCATGGAAACACATTGCAGACCGCTGAACAAAAACCTTCCCCGCTGAGTGTTCCGGAGCGGCAACTGCGACCGGGGCGTGACTCAGCCGGTCGCCTCCCGGAGCCACCCGACCGCTTCGAGGAACCCGTCACCGTAGGTTGCCCCGGTCACGTGGTCGGCTGCCCGACGCGCCGTGCTGTCGGCGTTCCCGACTGCCACGGCACGGTCGACGACCTCGAAGGCCGGCGCGTCGTTCGCGGAGTCACCGATTGCGGCGAACTCCCCCGGCGACAGGCCGAGTTCGTCGGCGACAGTCTCCAGTCCGGTTCCCTTTGTGATGTCGGGCGACTTGACGTGGTAGGCGAACCCGGTGTCGACGACGGTGAGACCGTGTTCGTGTGCAACAGCCTCGAGTGGGGCAAGCGGCGAGTCGCGCTGCACCGCGAGTTCGGTTTCGCGCCAGCGGTTGACAAACGCCGTGTCGCCCCACCCGGTCGTGTGGCCCCGGTCGCGGTAGGCCTCGATGGCGGCCGTGGCCGCCTCGCGGTCACCCTCGAACCGGACAGTGTCGGTCGGCGCGACGACCACGACACCGCCGTTCTCGGCGACGACCAGCGGCTCCACCCCGAGAAACTCACACAGCGCGACGGGGTAGGGCATCGCCTTTCCGGTGGCGACAACCAGCGGTGCCGGCCAGGCCCGACAGACCGGCAGCACCCGGGGGTCCAGTCGCCGGTTCGGCCCGGTGAGTGTGCCGTCGATGTCCACCGCGAGCGGCGGGAGCGAGGCCGGTAGCGGGCCGGCGGCGGTGTCCGACATCAGTCATCGCCTCCGTCCCCGCGGAGCGGGAGCCCCTCGCCGTCGACGGTCACCTCGAAGGGGAAACACAGCTCGCAGAACTCGATACCCATGTCGGTCAGCTGGACCCGCTTGTAGTCCGTCCGGGGCCGCCTGGCGCGGTCCCGCGCCCGCTCGACGTGTGACTGTGCCTCGAGTATCTCGTAACGCTTGAGATTCTCGATGGGGTCCTCGGACACCTCGACGATTCCGAGTCGCCCGAGGTTCTGGACGTACACCGGTGCGCGGCGCTGGATGCGACAGCCTGCGTCCCGGCCGAGCATCGTGAGGTTCCGCGCGACGCGCCACCGCTTCGGCGGGAGGTACTGCCTGTCGTACACGTCGATGACACCCTGCGGGCCCTCGGTGGCGAGCAGGCGGAGGATGCGCGCCTCGTCGGTCGAGAGCTGGTCGAGTATCGCCCCGAAGGCGGGGTGGAGCGACTCGTCCCGGCCGACCTCGGTCGACTGGGATATCAGCTGTGCCCCCCGCCGCGCGAGTGACTCCCGGGTCAGCGGTTGCGAGTCCACGGTCTGTTCCTCGTGGATGTCGAGCCACTCGGCCTGTTGCTCGCCGATGTCGATACCGGCACGCTGGAGTTCGTCGAGCGTGATAGCCCGTGTCGCGGTGAGCAGCGCGGCCGGTGACTCGGCGTTCGCGGCCGCGTATGTCAGCCGTGTCCCCGCACGGACACCCGACTCGACGGAGTTGCCGGTCGCGCGCTGTGTCATCGCGGCCGCGAGCCGTGCCAGTCGGAGGGCGTCGAACTGCCCGTCGCGCTGCTCGCGTGTTCCCGACGAGAACAGCGTGTCGAGGCCCTGTGCCGGGTTCGCTACCCCGACGAGCGCACGCCTGACCGCCGACTGGAACCGGTCGACATCGGCCGGGTCGACCGCCGTCGGGTCCTGGATACCGGTCTCTATCACGTCGAATAGCTCCTCGAACGCCGCCGGGTCCGTGACGCCCGCCCCGGAGACGGCCTCCTCGAACAGGTCGAGCACCCCGTCGACAGCCATCTCGGGGTGGTCCTCGGGGTCGACGACGAACTGCTCGAGCGCCGAGAGTAGCTCCGCCAGCGTCTCCGGGTTCGACGCGGTCTCGCCGCCGACCGCCCGCCGGAGGATATCGACCAGTCGGTCGAACTGGTCGGCGCTGAGCGCCTCGGCCTCGATCGCCTCCTCGAGCAGGTCGAACATCCGGTCGATCTCCCCCGGCGGGAGTTCGCCCCCGCTTATCTCGTCGGGACGGACACGCTCCTCGTCCGTGGACCCGGTGTCCTCGCTCATAGTCCGGTCACCACCAGCAACTGCAGACACCCGGCGACGAACCCGAGCACCGCCCCGAGCATCACCAGCATCCACTCGTCCTCCTCGAAGGCGGGCCGGAGCAACCCGATGAACTCCTCGGGGGGCAGTTCGCAGATGCGCTCGTAGATCAGCGACTCGATGGCCTCGCTGCGCTCCTCGTTGAACTCGGGGTCGTACAGCGGGTCGATTGTCCTGTCGATACCCTCCTCGGCGAACGCCTCGCGGACCCGCTCGTACTGCTCGGACCCGCTGGTGAGACGAACAATCGGTGCGGCGAGTCCGACCGCGCGGTCGACCTCCGGGCGGATGGCGTCGCGTATCATCCGTCGTGTCCGGTCGGACTGGTTGCCGTGCAGGAGGTTCTGTGCCAGATTCGACACCGTCACCACCTCCTCGGCGACGATCTCGGCGTATATCTTGCCGGCGGTCTGCTGGCGCTTTGTGAACACACCCTGCAACCGGAACGGCCCGAGCCTCCGCTCCCTGATGGGGTAGAAGATGAGATGTACCGCGATCCAGTTTGTCATGTAACCAACGGCCACCCCGGCAACCGGGAGCACCCACCACCGGTCGATGTAGACAAAGAGTGGAATCGAGAACGTCCCGAGAAACGTCCCGATATAGAAACCCGAGTTGACGACGAAACTGAGCTCACGGTCGCCCACCTCCAGAAACATCCGGTTGCCGGTCTCCGGGTTCCGGTCGATATGGTTCGTTATCATCTCCTTTGCGTCGAGCACCTCGTCGATGTTCTCCGCGATCTGGTCGGTGATCTTCTCCGCGATATCCGGCAGTCTCGCCTGGACCCGGGCGTGGATGAGTTCGCGCACCTGCTCGGGCATGCTCTGCCAGAGGTCGGGGTACTCCTCGCGGAGCACCTCGTCTGTCAACTGCCGTATCTCGTCGCTGGCGTTTGTCGCGATCTGTCCGGCGATGCGTTCCGGCCCGAACGCCTCGTAGAACTCCCGCTCGCTGGCGAGTTTGGCGACCCCCTTCTCGGCCGCGATGTTGCCCATCTTCTCCGAGCGCGACGGGATGATGCCCTGCCAGCCCATCTGTCCCCGCATGATACCCGGTATCTGCCGGATCCTCCGGGGGAGTGCCGGCGCGAGTGTCTTCAGCCCCGGCACGCGCAACCCGACAAACTCGACCGGATAGAACAGAAACCGGATCGCCACCCAGTTCGTCCCGTAGCCGATGACCCCCGTGATGAGCGGGATGAGCAGGAGTCGCCAGTCGAACGGCAACACCGTGAGTCCGGTCACGGCTACCCCCCTCCGCGTCGGTCCCGTTCCCGCCCGGACGAGGGCTCCGAGTGCTGACGCGCCACTGTTCTCGGCTTGTACCTCATCTGCCACGGTTAAGTGTCATGTGGTCTCACGGCAGCCCTCTCGCCGCTTCAGTGACCGTCACGCGGTCTCACGGCGACGCCACATCTCTCGTCGCCCTTTCGCTCCGACCGCAAGAGATATACTGCTGTTCACGTGACTGCCACACAGCGGTCCCATGAGTTCAGGACAGTCCCTCCGCTCCAGCGCGAGCCGTCTCCGGACCCTCCTCGACCCCGCCTGGCGGCGGGTCCGGACACGGTTCACCGTCGACACCAGAGCGCTCGCGGCCCTCCGTATCGTGCTCGGTCTCACCCTGCTCGGTGACCTCCTCCACCGTGCACAGTACCTCGAACTGTTCTACACCGACAGCGGTGCCTACCCGCTTTCCGCCGTCGAGGTGACCTACACGCAGTACAACGGTCTCTCCCTGCACGCCCTGTCGGGAGCCGCCTGGTTCCAGCAGCTGCTGTTCGTCGTCGCGGGGCTGTTCGCCGTCGCGTTTGTTCTCGGCTACCGGACGCGGCTGGTCGGCCTCGTCTCGCTTGCCCTGCTGTTCTCGCTGCACGCCCGGAACCCGGCCGTGCTCAACGGCGGTGACCGCATGCTCCGTGTGGTTCTGCTCGTGTCGCTGGTCGCACCCATCGGCGAGCGGTGGTCCATCGACGCGCTCCGGCGTGGCACCGCCCGCAAGACCGTCACCAGTTTCGGTACCGCCGCCGTGCTGGTCCAGCCCATCGCGGTGTTCACCGCCAACGCCGCGCTGAAACACCAGGGCGAGACCTGGTACGCCGGCGACGGGCTGAAGATCGCGCTCCGGAACGACACGATGAGCTACCTCCTCGGAAACGAACTCGCCGAGTTCCCGACACTGATGACGGTGCTCAACTACGGCTGGGTGACGCTGCTGGCCGGGTCGTCGGTGTTCCTGTTGCTGACGGTCGGCCGACTGCGCGCTCTCGCCGTGTTCCCGTACCTGGCTGCCTTTGCCGGCATGGCGACGACGATGGCCGTCGGGGTGTTCCCGTTCGCGCTCGCCGCGTCGGTGCTTCCATACCTCACCTCCCCGTTCTGGGACACGCTCGCCCGCCGGGTCCCGGAGCGCTGGCTCGACCGACTCCCGACGGCGGCCGCGCTCGGCCCGCTCGGCAGACCACCCACAGAGCACCGCCTGCTCGAGGCGCTCCGGAACCGGGGCTACGACTCTGTCGCCGGCTACACTGCCGCGTACGCCCGGTCGTTGCTCACAGTCGTCGGGCTGGCAACGTTGCTCTGGATCGTGGTGTTCACCGCCTACGACAACACCGACTACGAGAACCCGATCGCGTTCAGCAACCACCTCGACCAGCAGGACTGGGGGCTGTACGCGCCGAACCCATCGGATGCGTACAGCTGGTACGTTCCCGAGGCGACGCTGTCGAACGGGTCGGCCGTGCACGCGCTCGACGGCGGGCCGACTACCTTCGACCGACCACCCGACGCCTCCGACGAGTACGACAGCTTCCGCCACCGGAAGTTCCTCCAGACGGTGCGAAACTCCGGCGCAGGAAGCTCGAACGGTGCCATCGCGCGGGGCTACCACGACTGGGTCTGTGACCGGGCGACCGACTCGCACGGCGACAGCGTCGAGCGGGTGACCGTCTACCGGATGTACCAGCCCAGCCCGGTCGACGGCTCCTACGACAGCGGCCCGACCAAACTGAAAGTCATCGAGGGCGAGTGCGCGAGTTGAGAGCCGCCGGTCGCGTGTCGACTCACCTCTCGTCGCCCGCCTCGCTCTCAGACCTGCGGCGGTGCCTGAAGTGTCGCGCCGGGGTGGTGTACCCGGCACACCTCGGGGTCGTAGCCGGCATCCGAGAGTCCGGTGTCGAGCGCGAAGACTGTCCGACCGAGCATCGCCATCGCCGCCTGTCCACCCGCCTCGTTGACGTCGGTGACGACGCCGTGGACATCCTCGGTTATCAGCTCGGACTCCCGTGCGAAGCGCCGCGATGCACGCACAAACGAGTCTACCGTCGGTTCCTCGACGACCATCGAGAGCGCCTGCCTGCCGGCCTCGTCGAGCGGGTCCGTGTTCCCGGCGAGCACGTCCGCCGTCGGGAGGTCACCGAGGGTCAGGTACTCGATGCGCTCGCGGGCGGGAATCCCGTCGAGCACGTTGTGGTGTGGACCGCCGGGTTCGAGCCGGATCGTGATACCACCGCGGGCCTGCGCGACCACGTCACCCAGTCCGGTCCCGGCCTGGACCTCCGCGCCGTGGGCGATGGTGACCAGTTCGTTTGTCGAGAGTCGGCGGTCGAACGCCTCGTTAACGGCGAGGGCGGTCCCGAGCGCCACCGCCCCGGAGACACCGAACCCCGACGCGAGCGGGAGGTCGGTCACCGCGCGTACCGCCGCCCGGGCCTCGAGTGTCTCCAGCACCCGGTCGACGGCCCCCATCTCGACCGGTGTCCCGTCGAGCACAACCGCGGACCTGTCGGCAGGTCGAACTGTGACCGTCACCCCCGCCGAGAGCGCGATACCGCCACCCTGTGACCCCGCACGTGTCGGGTCGTCGTCGTCGTGGGTCGTGAAAAAGCCCGTCACGTGCCCCGGCACGAACGCCTGCGCTACGTCTGTCATACCGTCGGTGGGACCGCGCGCGGTTTATGAGTGTCGCCGGTGTCTCGGTCACTTCGTACCGTCTGGCAACCCCGACTTTAATATATACCCACTTCGATGTGCTAGTCAGCGATGGTAGAGATACCTGATTCGTTACGGAGTCTGTTCACCGCGCGAATCGAGGAGCGCGGCGGCCGATATGTAATAGAAGTTCCGGATTCCGAGATCGAACACGAGGCGACACTTCCCGGCGAGACCTACCGGGTTGCACTCCTGCCGACTCCCGAGGGGGCGACGGAGTCCAGCGAGACGACCACGCAGCCATCGAGTCGTGACACGGGTCCGCCGGACCCGCCGGTCGACGAGGGCGAGGTGCGTGACGTTACTATCGAATCTGTCGGGGACCAGGGGGACGGCATCGCAAAGGTCGAACGCGGCTACGTCGTTATCGTTCCCGACGCGAAACCCGGGGACCAGCCGACCGTCGAAATCGAACAGGTAAAGGAGAACGTGGCATTCGCACGAGTCATCAACGGCCCGCGACGGTGAGGTCTCTCGCAGTCGACCTCGTGTGCTCTTTGCTCTGTAGCCAGTCGGTCAGTTCTGTTCACCGGACGTACCGCTCCGGTACCGTCAGTCCTGCTGGAGTGCAGGGTTGGTGACGGCACCGTCCGCAGCCGAGCCGAAGTCCCGGACGTACTTTGCGAGCACGCCACCCTCGTACGGCGGGGCAGGTGGGTCACGTTCGTCGAGTCGGCGCTCCAGTTCCGCGTCGGAACAGTCGACAGCGAGCGTCCGGTCGGGGATGTCGACCGTGACGGTGTCACCGTCGGTCAGGGCGGCAATCGGACCGCCGACGTACGCCTCGGGGGCGACGTGTCCGACCATCGGCCCGCGGGTCGCACCCGAGAAACGACCGTCTGTCAGCAACGCGACGTCGTCCTCGTGGCCCTGTCCGACGACGGCCGCGGTCACGCCGAGCATCTCCCGCATCCCCGGGCCGCCGCGGGGGCCCTCGTTGCGGATGACGATGACGTCGCCGCTCTCGATCCCCCCCTCCTGGACGTAGGCCATCGCGGCCTCCTCGCTCTCGAACACCCGGGCCGGTCCCTCGTGGTAGAACCGGTCATCGCCGGTTACCTTCAGCACCGCCCCGTCGGGGGCCAGATTGCCCGTGAGTACCTTGATCGCTCCCTCCGACTGCTTCGGTTCGTCGACGGTGTAGAGCCACTCCTCGTCGATGCGCTCCTCGGACGGCAGCCGCCCCGTCGCTTCGAGATGGTCGATCTCCTCGGCGATGGTGCGACCGGTGACGGTCTCGGCGTCGCCGTGTAACAGGTCGGCCTTGAGCAGTCGCCGGAGGACGACCGGAACACCCCCGACCTCGTGGAGGTCGTTCATCACGCGCTCGCCGCCCGGCTGGAGGTTCGCGATCTTCGGCGTGCGCCGGCTTATCTCGTCGAACGCGCCGATACCGAGGTCGACCCCGGCCTCGGCGGCGAGCGCGAGCAGGTGGAGCACGCCGTTCGTGGACCCGCCGATTGCGACCTGCAGGGCGA
>CAYZGA010000089.1:0-10161 GCA_964477945.1 uncultured Halobacteriales archaeon | reverse complement strand
ATTTGAACCCAGAATCCCGTGAGGGAACACGCTCTCCAAGCGTGCGCCTTACCATTCGGCCATCCTGGCCCGTGCGCCTCTAACAGGAGATGCGGATTAAGCCCTTTCGTTCCGCTCTGTCAGGCGGTCAGCCTGTCGTCGCGACAGCCTCGATCTCGATGTCGACACCCTTCGGGAGTTCGGCGACACCGACGGCGCTCCGCGCGGGGGGGTCGCCGTCGAAGAACGTCTCGTAGACGGCGTTCATCGACTCGAACGCGTCGATGTCGGTCATGTAGACGGTTACCTTGAGCAGGTCGTCCGTGTCCGCGCCGGCGGCCGACAGAACGGCGGTCAGGTTCTCCAGTGCCTGCTCGGTCTGGACGTCGATGCTCGCGCCGTCGAGCAGGTCACCCGCCGGGGTGAGCGGAATCTGACCCGCGGTGAACACGAGGTCGTCGGTGGCGGTTGCCTGACTGTACGCGCCGACTGCTGCCGGTGCGTCGTCGGTGCTGACGGTACGTCGCATGTTCGTAGGAGCGCCCCCGGCGATTATAAATCCCGGTGGAGAGCGCCACGCTGATGCGTGAGAGCCGCGTACGCCGGTGTATGGCAGACGAGGTGGTTCCACCGGCAGTCGAGCGCCTCGCGGGTCTGGTTGGTCCCGACAGCGACGCGATACTGGCCGAGATGGAGCGCCACGCCGACGAGGCGTCGTTTCCCATCGTCGGGCCGACCGTCGGCGGGTGGCTGGCGTTGCTCGCGCGCGCCGTCGACGCGCGCCGGGTCTTCGAGTTCGGCTCCGGGTTCGGCTACTCGGCGTACTGGTTCGCCCGCGCGCTCCCCGCGGACGGTGAGGTGGTCCTGACCGAGGTGGACGCCGACGAACTCGCGCTCGCCCGCGAGTACTTCGAGCGGGCCGGACTCGCCGACCGCGCACGGTTCGAGCACGGTGACGCGCTCGATACCGTCGAGCGCTACAACGGCCCGTTCGGTATCGCGCTCGTCGACAACGAGAAACACCGCTACCGGGAGGCGTTCGAGGCGGTCGAGCCGAAACTCCGACCGGGGAGCCTCGTCATCGCGGACAACGCCGTCACCGCCGGGAGTACCGTCGACCGGGACGAGGTGGTCGCGCTGCTCGCCGGCGAGTCGGTGTCGGCGAGCGAGGGCTCCCGCGGTGTCGCCGACTACATCTCCTTTGTCCGCGGGCGCGACAACATCGATACCGTGCTGTTACCGCTCGGTGAGGGTGTCGTCGTGAGCCGTCTCCGGTGACTGTCGCAGGTGCCAGAACGGTCATGTGGCCGCCGGCCGTAGGGGTCGTATGGACAAGCACGTCCTCGTCCCGGTGGACGGGTCGGACAGTTCGTGGGAGGCATTCGAGTACGCCGTCAAGGAGCACCGCGAGGATACGCTCACGGTGCTCCACGTTATCGACCCGATGCAGGGCGACTACGAACCCGGCGAGGCAGAGGCACAGGCGGTCCGGCGGAGCGAGCGAATCGACGAGGAAGTGCAGGAGCGACTGGAAGCGGCGGGTATCGACCACACAGACGTCGATGTGGTCACCCGCGAGGGACGACCGGCCGACGAGATCGTCGCGATGGCCGACACCGGGAGGATAGACCAGGTGGTGATGGGGAGTCGGGGACTGTCGGGCGTGAAACGGCTCCTGCTCGGGAGTGTCGCCGAGACTGTCGTCCGGCGGGCGGATGTCCCGGTCAACATCGTCCGGTAGCGACTCACGTGTGGCGGTACGCAGGTCGGACCGCGCCGGGAGGTCACGGTTCGTAGTTGAGACGCCGGTACTCGAGGAACATCAGCGCACCGAACCCGCACAGCATCAGGAACACGGTAGCGACACCCAGGTCCCGTGTGAGCGCAACGGCACCCCCGGCAAAGAACCCCAGCGCTACCACCACCGCGAGCACGTGCGCGGGTTCGTCGAGAAAGAAGGATTTGAGGTCCATACGTACTCATACGACCCCGGTTTCTTATGTGTTCTCAACGTCCCCTGTGATGTCAGTCGGGTTCCCCGGGACCAGCCCGCACGACGGCGGACCGGGTCAGTCCACCTGCGCGAGCAGGTCCCGTCCGGCTGCCAGCAGCGCGTCGACACGTCCCGGTGAACTGGCCTCGGCGTAGACGCGCATCTTCGGTTCCGTTCCGCTCGGGCGGACCAGCAGCCACGACCCGTCACCCAGGAGCAGTTTGAACCCGTCGACGGTGACAACATCGCTGACGGGTTCACCCGCCACGGTGTCCGGGATGACGGTGTCGAGTGCGTCGAGCACCCGCGGCTTGTCCTCGTCGGGGCAGTCGACACTGACCTTGCCCTGGTGAATCTCGCCGTGTGTGTCGAGCAGTCGGTCGACACGACTGTCGAGCGATTCCTCGCTCTCGGCGAGGGCGGCGAGCAGCGCCACGAGAACGCCATCCTTCTCGCGGATGTGCCCGCGGATCGAGAACCCGCCGGACTCCTCGCCACCGATCAGCGCGTCGGTGGTCCGCATCTCCTCGGCGACCCACTTGAACCCGACGGCAGTCTCGGCGACGGTCTGCCCGTGTGCCTCGGCGATGCGGTCGACGAGGAAACTCGTCGAGACCGTCCTGACCGCCGGACCGGTCTCGTCCTCGAGGAGGTAGTCGTAGATAGCCGCGTAGAACAGGTTCTCGTCGAGGTAGCCCCGTTCCGGGGTCACCACGGCGAGTCTGTCGGCGTCACCGTCGTTCGCGATTCCGAGGTCGGCCTCGCCCGCGGTCACGCGGTCGATGAGCGCCTCGAGCATCTCGGGCGCGGGTTCGGGGAGTCCGCCGCCGAATGTGGGGTCACGGTCACAGCGAAGACACTCGACGGTCACACCTGCCCGCGCCAGCAGGTCGTCGGTCGTTCCCCGCCCGCTACCGTGAATCGCGTCGTAGAGGACGGTCAGTTCGCCGATGTCCGGGTCGAGCAGTTCCAGTGCGTGCCGGGCGTGCGGTTCGAGAAAGTCGACCTCCCGGACCGTGCCGTGGTCGGCCGGCGGTAACGGGTCCGGTGGGGCGAGGTGGCGCTCGATGCTGTCGGTCACCGCCGGCAGCGCGGGCGCGCCGCTCTCGGGGATGAACTTTACCCCGTTGTACTCCGGTGGGTTGTGCGAGGCCGTCACCACGAGCGCGCCGGCGAGGTCACGGTCGACCACCGCGTAGGCAGTCAGCGGCGTTGGCCGGTCCCGGATGGGCATCACCACGTCGAACCCGTTGGCCGTCAGCACGTCCGCGAGGTCCGACGCGAACCCGGGCGAACTCTCGCGCGCGTCGTACCCGACAGCCACTGTCTCCCCGGTGTGACCCGCATCGTCGAGGTGTGACGCGACGGCCTGTCCGACCTGTTTCACCCGCGGCGACGTGAACCGGTCCAGCGTGTCCCGCCACCCGTCCGTGCCGAACGAGATTATCTGACTCATCGACAGGCCGTACGGGCGGTCGGCAAATAAAGGCCGGACCCGGTCAGGCCGGGGCGCGAAATCGCGGGCGACCTCCGAGGACTGACCGTGGTACCGCTCTTGTGAGAGACGAGAGCAACCCCCGATGGCAGACTGTGGTAACATCCTTGATGCTGGACGAGAGACGTAGACGTATGATTGACGAGACAGTGCGACAGGTCGAGGAGATGCAGACACAGAGTGCATCGATCGTCGCGGTCAAGGCCGCCGAGGCGCTCCGTGAACTCACCCGGCGGGAGTACCGGAGTGTGAAGGAGTTTCTCCGGTCACTGGAGCGCAACAGCAGCGCCCTCCTGCGGGCGAACCGCTCGCACGCCCCGCTGTACACGACCCAGCAACGCATCGTGGAGGATGTCACCGAGGCCGACCCGGACACTGTCGAGGAGGCAAAGGAGCGACTCCGCGAGGTCATCGACGATGTCGTCACGAGAGTCGAGACGAGCAAGAACGGGGCCGGACAGAAGGCCGCGTCGCTGATCGACGACGGCGACGTGCTCCTGACCCACGAGAACTCCTCGACGGTGATGGCGGCGCTGGAACACGCCCTCGACGACGGCACGTCGTTCGAACTGTACGTGACAGAGTCCCGACCCCGGTATCTCGGGCGCCGGACCGCCCGGCAACTGGCCGACCGCGACGGCGTCGACGTGACACTCATCGTCGACGGTGCCGTTGGTCACTTCCTCCCGGAGTGTGACCGCGTGCTACTCGGGATGAACTGCCTCATCGACGATACGGTGTACAACCGTGTCGGGACATACCCCATCGCTGTCGTGGCAAACGACGTCGGTGTCCCCGCGACTGTCGTCGGCTCCTCCTCGAAGTTCATCGGCGGCGGGTTCACCTTCGAGAACGACTACCGGTCCGCCTCGGAGGTGCAGCGCGAACCGGCAGACGGGTTCGACATCGCAAACCCGGGGTACGACGCGACCCCGACACGCCTGCTGGACACTGTCGTCACAGAGGACGGGGTGATCCAGTTCTGATCACCGGATTGTCCGGTCGGTCACGCGCCGGAGTCGCTCGGCGATGTCGGGGTCGAACGCGTCGTCGGTGACCCGCCAGCGCCAGTTCCCCGTCGCCGTTCCGGGTTCGTTGAATCGGGCCTCGCTGTCGAGTCCAAGCAGGTCCTGCATCGTCGTCATCGCGATCACAGCGTCGGAGTTCCAGACCGCCTCGATCAGGTCCCAGTGAATCTCGCTCCCGTCGGTACCGAGGTTGTACTGGAGACAGTCGCGCTGTTGGTCCCCGAGCGCCCGGTAGTAGCCGACGATAGTGTCCGTGTCGTGGGTCGAGGTGTAGCCGACCGACTGCTGTGGAAAGTGCATCGGCTGGTACATCTGTCTCTCCTCGCACCAGTCGGCGTACTGCGGGACGCGCATCCCCGGGAGGTCGAACTCGTCTCTGAGTGCCGTGACCCGCTCGTCGAGAAAGCCCAGGTCCTCGACGAGAAAGGGAAGATCGCCGAGTTCGGACGCGACGGTCCGGAAAAAGTCCGCACCGGGACCCTCGCGCCACTGCCCGGCCGCCGGCCGGTCTGCGCTCGCCGGAATCGCCCAGAACTCGTCGAACCCCTTGAAGTGGTCGATGCGGGCGATGTCGACGAGGTCGAACAGCCGCTCGAACCGCTCGAGCCACCAGCGGTACCCGGTCTCGCGGAGTCTGTCCCAGTCGTAGACCGGGTTGCCCCACCGCTGTCCGTCGTCGCCCGGGTTCGGCGGCACACCGGCCACCTCGAGCGGTTCGTGGTCGTCACCCAGGCGGAACACCTCGGGCTGTGCCCAGACATCCGCCGAGTCGAGTGCCACGTAGATGGGGAGGTCACCGACGAGTCCGACCCCCCTGTCGTCGGCGTACGCGGCGAGGGCGCGCCACTGTCGGTCGAACAGCCACTGGACGAACATCCGGAACCGACACTCGTCGGCGAGTTCCTCCCGGTACCGGTCCACGGCCGCCGGACTGTGTGTCCGAATCGGCTCGGGCCACTCGGTCCAGATTGTCCCGTCGAACTCCTGTTTTAGTGCCGCAAACAACGCGTACTCTTCGAGCCACGCGGACTCGGCCGCGCAGAACTGCTCGAACGACTCCCGCTCGGCGTCGTCCGCGACCTCGTCGAACCGCTCGAAGGCGGTCCGGAGTGCCGACTGTTTGAACCCCCTCACGCGGTCGTACTCGACCTCGTGGTCCGAGACCGCCGCGGGTGGCTCCACCTCCGCCGCCGAGAGATAGCCCCGGTCGACCAGCGACCGCAGGTCGATCAGAATCGGGTTCCCCGCGAGCGCGGAGGGTGACTGGTACGGCGAGTTACCGTGGGCATCCGAGACCGGACCCAGCGGACAGAACTGCCACAGTGACTGGTCCGCACTGGACAGAAAGTCGACGAACGCCCGCGCCCCCGCGCCGAGGTCACCGACACCGTGTGGCGACGGGAGCGAGGTCGGGTGGAGAAAGACACCGCTTTGCCGTTCGAAACGCATGAGATTACGTTCGCGACACCGCTACTTAAAATCGCGCGTTCGGGTGAGAGTCGCGTGTTGGGGGGTCTTTTTCCGGCCGGAAACCCGAGTAGGAGGCGTGCCACCAACTGTGTTGATGCTCGGCTGGGGGTTCCCGCCGAACATCACAGGGGGTCTCGACACCGCCGTCGGTGAGTTGTTCGAGCAGTTCGAGCCGAGAGACGACATCGAGTTCGAACTGATGTTGCCCGCGGAGTACGCACCGCCGGACCGGGACCAGATCCACGGGGTCCAGACCGGCGGTGGTGATATCATCACGCGGGTCGGGCGACTGGCCGACGCGTTCGCGGACCGGGCGGCCGACGCGGATATCGTCCACACAAACGACTGGTTCGGCTACAACCCCGGGTCGCGGGCCACGATGGACACGGACATCGAGTGGGTCACCACGTTTCACTCGCTGTCACACGACCGCAACGTCAACCCGCCCGAGCGGGAGGTCGAAACCGAACAACGGGTCGCGAACCGGTCAGACCACGTTGTCGCTGTCAGCGAGTTTACCCGGGAACGGATCAGACAGAACTACGGGGTGGACTCGACGGTCATCTACAACGGGTTCTCCGCGGTCGAGCCAACGGGTCGGGACGTGAAATCGGAACTCGGCATCGACGGCAAGATGTTGTTTTTCCTCGGGCGACACACCGACCAGAAGGGCATCTCGTACCTGCTGTACGCGCTGTCGAAGTTACAGCGCGAGGACGTCACGCTCGTTCTCGGCGGGTCGGGTCACCTCACTGAGCAACTCGAGCGGTTCGCCGAACTGCTCGGTATCGACGACGACGTGCTCTTTCCGGGCTTTATTCCGCAGGCCGAGATTGGGGACTTCTACGCCAGTGCCGACCTGTTCGTCTCGCCGTCGCTGGCCGAGCCGTTCGGGATGACCATCGTCGAGTCACTCTCCGCCGGGACCCGTGTCGTCGCCTGCCGGAGCGGGGCGGCGGAGCTGTTGCCCGAGAACTGTGTCGTCGAGGTCACGCCGAACTCGGATGCCATCGCCCGGGGTATCGAGCGCGCGCTGGCGATGACCGCGCCGCTCGAGTACGACATCCGAACGTGGGCGGAGGTTGCCGACGAGTACGTTACCCTCTACGAGACGATTCTGGAGGGGTGACCGGCACCGTCAGCGGAGAAACCGGACGTCGGTGACCGGTTCGGGGTGGACGATGAGGTAGCCGTCGGCGGTCGGTTCCAGGCCGACGACCGAATCCGCGTCGGGACCGGTGTCGTAGGGGCTCTCCTGTGAGCCGCTGCCCGCCTGGTACGGGCTCTCGTAGGCCGTCTGGTCCCGGGCCGGTCGGTCGAAGTCCTCCGGTGGCAGGTAGATCTTCTCGCCGGCGGCAGACTGGACCACGACGGACGTGTCCCGGTCCCCCGAGACCTGGATCTCCGTTCGGCCGTCCTCGATCTCCATGCTGAAACTGACCGGTTGTTCGTCGGTCGTGTCGTCGGTCTCCGGTTGCTCGCTCATACCGGACAGACGTTCAGCACAGAGTTAATCGTTCCCACCGCGCTCGATCAGCAGCGCGTTCCGCCCGTTGAACCCGTCGAGTGCGACGTTCTCGCCCAGAATCGAGTTGTCGAGGTCACAGTTGTCCACCGTTGCCCCCGGAAAGACGACGGTCCGGTCCAGCGACGAGTCGGTCACCTCGGCGTCTGCCATCACATGGACGGTCTCGCCGAGGTCACTGTCCGTCACGGTCGCGTCGGGGTGAACCAGCGACCCGCCGTCCAGCGCCCACTCGACAGTCTCCAGGTACGACTCGGGCGTGCCGATGTCGAACCAGACGTCGTCGAACCCGAACGCGTGCACCGGCTCCCGGGACTGGAGCCAGTCGACGTACCACCCCGGTTCGTCGGGGTTCTGCCCGTCCGAGAGGTACTCCGCGAACCGGATCGAGTCGGACGGAAACAGGTAACAGGCGATCGAGACGAGGGTGCTTTTCGGGTTGTCGGGTTTCTCCTGAAAGTCGACGACCCGCTCGCCGTCGAGGGTGACGAGCCCGTACGACTGTGCCTCGTCGCGCGACCCGACGTCGTACGCCGCGAGGGTTGCCGTGCCCCTCGTCTCGAAGTAATCGAGGAAGTCACCGATATCGAACCCGACGAGATTGTCACCGCCGATAACGAGCAGGTCGTCGTCGATACCCTCGCGCTCGACCAGTTGCGCGAGCGCGCCGACGACGCCGAACTTCTCGTCCTCGTCGGTCGTCTCCTCGACTGATACCTGGATCTTCTCGTAGCCCATCCCGTCGACGTGGTTCCGAAACACCGACGCGAACGCCTCGTTGGTGCTCAGATAGACGGTTTCGACCCGGTCGTCGGATTCGAGTTCGGCCAGTATCCGGTCCATGACAGTCGTCTCGCCAACCGGGAGCAGCATCTTCGGCCGGTATCGGGTAATCGGCCACAGTCGTGTCGCGTAGCCACCTGCGAGAACAACAGCGTCCATACAGTCTACGTCGGAAGCAACATATAAAAATCATCCCGGTGTGAGCCGTCGCCCCCGTGTCAAGAGACCGCGGCGAGTCGGTGGCGTCACGAGACTGCGTGCGGTGACACCGTGACGGTTGCCCCGCCGACGAACGTGTGTCGGCCTCGTGACCGCCGAAACGGGTCACGGCGTGACCGTTCTGATTTTCAGTAGTATTCAGTAGCAACCGGGGTGAACCGGCCACAGTGACACGATGACTGTGCGTTTCGTGCTACGTCTGGCCGACCGCTGGCCGTGTTACTACCAGTGTTTTGATGCAGTCCACCCACGTCTGACTCGCCGTGCTTCACGGTGAGCGGCCCGGAACGGTGCTGAGTCAGTCGGGTCTGACGGCTTCGTGCCTGTTCCAGTTGAGCCGTGGACTGAACGCCAACAGAACGGTGTCGCTTCCCAGTCAGGCCGAGAAAACGGCGGCCTGGAAAGTTGGCGTGGTTACCCGCCGCCATATAGGCGGCAGGTTTCGCACTATCGCTTTCTGTGGTCGTCCGTTTCATCGGCCCATCCCCTTGTACTGCCTATTCACTTATAAAAATATGCATCAGAATAGTTCCCAAATGCTACACATTCATACCAGTTTCTGTAACTGTTACACAACCCCCGTCGGGTTGGACGAGCCACAAGTCACAAGAGAACGTATCCGCCACCGTATGTATGCACCATCCTGGTCCACCACGGTTCGTCGAAGTCGAGGAGTCGGTCGAACTCGCCCCCCGTGACCCGGACCCCGCCGGAAGCTACACCTGGGAGGTAACGACCGCGCCCGAGGCGTCGACGGCGACACTCGGTGACGACCCTGTCGAACAGTTCGTGCCCGACGCGGCCGGACGGTACGTGACGACGCTCTCGGCACCCGACGGGGAGCACCGTCTCACGATCCGGGCGATCTCCGGGGACCGACCCGTTGCGGTTCGTGCCGACGAGACCGGCGGTGGCAGCGGCGAACAGACCGACAGGACCGTCGAGCGGTTCGGCGACGACGGTGGACGGCCGCGACTCAGTCTCGAACCCGCCGTCGAGACCGACCAGGTCGTCGTCAGGGCCGACCCCCGGCCACACCCGGAGGGCACGGAGTCGGCCGCCGACCTCGCGGTGACGTTCCTGATCGACGACCGCGACGACATCGACCGGAGTGTGGTTCGCACGGGCGAGCGAGAACTCCGGATTCCGGTCGACGCGCTCCCCGACCAGGCCCGCGTCTACGCTGTCGCGGTGGGTGGACACGGGTACAGCGTCCCGGACGCCGTCGCGTTCACCAGAGACGGTGACGGGGTTACCGCGTCCCGACCGTACGACCCGCCGGAGTGGGCCACCGACGCGTTCATCTACGAGATCTACGTCCGCTCGTTCGGCGGGAACACCGACGACGACCCGTTCGCGGCGATACACGACCGACTCGACTACATCGAGTCGCTGGGCGTGGACGTTATCTGGCTGACGCCCATCCTCGAGAACGACCACGCCCCACACGGGTACAACATCACAGATTTCTTCTCGGTTGCGTCGGACCTCGGCACCCGCGAGGAGTACGAGCAACTCGTCGAGGCGGCCCACGACCGCGGGATGCGGGTGCTGTTCGACGTGGTCTGTAACCACTCCGCGCGGACACACCCCTTTTTCGAGGACGCCGTCGGGAACCCCGACAGCGAGTACCGCGACTGGTACGAGTGGCGGACCGAGACCGAACCCG